>JANNIB010000313.1:0-54007 GCA_031404695.1 Acidobacteriota bacterium | reverse complement strand
GCTAGCCGCCGCGCGGCCCGACGCGCGCTGTCGCCCGCCCGGGCCACGGCGCCATGCGCCGGTCGGCATTCCAGCGGCGCGCGCCCGACACCGCGGCGCTCCCCGTCGCGATCGGCCGCCAGTAGCGATCGCCGCCCCGCGACAGCCCGATGCGGCGCGTCCACTGCACGTCGGCCGCCGGGGCCGCGCCGACCACGATGCGCAGCGCGCCGCCGTCGAGCGGCGCGCGGTTGTGCGTCAGGTCGATGCCGAACGCCCTGGCGAGGTTGCCGGGACCGCGACAAAGCGCCATGTCGGCCGGCGGCGTCTGGCCGTCACGGGTGCGCCGGCGCCGCATGAGCGCGAAGCCTTCGAGCGGCTCGACGGCCCGCAGCAGCACCGCCGCGGGAACGCCCGGCGCCTCGGTCACCGCGTTCAGCAGACAATGGACACCGTAGTTGAGATACACGTACGCCTGACCCGGCGCCTCGTAGAGGGGCTGGTTGCGCGGCGTCATGCCGGCGGCGGCATGGCAGCCGGGATCCGACTCGCCGATATAGGCCTCGACCTCGACGATCCGCCCCGCCACGAGGCCCTCGGGCGTCTCGTGCACGAGCGTCGCGCCCAGGATCTCACGGGCCACCACCAGCGTCGGCCGAGCGTAGAAGCCGGCGGAGAGCACGCGCTCGCTGCGCGACGACATCACCACGGCGTGCGGGCGGTCAGGCCTCACGGCCGGCGCCGCTCAATCCCGATCCTGGGTGACAAGCAACGGCCGCAGGTAGCGGCCGGTGTGTGACGCCTCCACCTGCACGATCTGTTCGGGCGTGCCCATCGCGATCACCTGTCCGCCGGCCGCGCCGCCCTCGGGACCGAGGTCGATGATCCAGTCGGCCGTCTTGATGACATCGAGGTTGTGCTCGATGACCACCAGCGTGCTGCCGGCCTCGAGCAGCTTGCGGAAGGCGGCCAGCAGCTTGGCGATGTCGTCGAAGTGCAGACCGGTCGTCGGCTCGTCGAGGATGTAGAGCAGGCGCTCGCCGCCGGCCGACGCCAGATGCGACGCGATCTTGACGCGCTGCGCTTCCCCGCCCGACAAGGTCGTCGCCGGCTGGCCGAGGCGGATGTAGCCGAGGCCGATCTCGTCGAGCACCTGCAGGCGGCGCAGCACCTTGAGCGAGCCGCTGAAGAACTGCAGCGCCTCGCGCACGGTGAGATCGAGGATCTGCGTGACGTTGCGATTCTTGTACTTCACGTCGAGCACGGTCGGCTTGAAGCGCCGGCCGTCGCACTGCTCGCAGGGCACGTAGACGTCGGCGAGAAACTGCATCTCGACCTTCACCTCGCCCTCGCCCTGACAGGCTTCGCAGCGGCCGCCCGGCACGTTGAACGAGAACGCGCTGGCCGTCAGCCCGCGGCTGCGCGCGTCTTTGGTGCCCGCCAGCAGCTCGCGGATCGGATCGAACGCCTTGAGAGACGTGACCGGGTTGCTGCGCGGCGTGCGGCCGATCGGCGCCTGATCGACCAGCACCACGTCGGTCAGCAGCTCCGCGCCTTCGAGCCGGCGATGAAACCCGACCTTGCGGTCCCACTGCCCCTTGGCGCGCTTGAGTCCGGCGTAGAGCACGTCGTGCACGAGTGTCGACTTGCCCGAGCCGCTGACGCCGGTCACGCAGGTGAGCGTGTTCAGCGGAATCTCGATGTCGACGTTCTGCAGGTTGTGCTCGCGCGCGCCGATGAGGCGGATCTTCTGCGGCGAGCCCTTGCGCCGGTGTGACGGCACGGCGATCTGCAGTTCGCCGCGCAGGTATTTCGCGGTGAGCGAGCGCGGCTCGACTGTCAGATCCGCGAGCGTCCCGCTGAAGATGACGCGGCCGCCGTGTTCGCCGGCGCCGAGGCCCATGTCGACGACGTGGTCGGCCACCGCGATCATGTCGGCGTCGTGCTCGACCACCAGCACCGAGTTGCCCTGGTCGCGCAGCTTGCGCAGGATGGTGATGAGGCGCTGGTTGTCCCGCGAGTGCAGGCCGATCGACGGCTCGTCGAGCACGTAGAGCGTGCCGACCAGCGAGGCGCCGAGCGAGGTGGCGAGGCTGATGCGCTGGGCCTCGCCGCCCGAGAGCGTCGACGACAGGCGGTCGAGCGTCAGGTAGTCGAGGCCGACATCGGCGAGGAAGCCGAGGCGCCGGCGGATCTCCACCAGCACCTTCTCGGCGATGGCCGCCTCCTGCGGGCCCAGTGCCAGCCCCTCGAAGAAGCTCTGCGCTTCGCGCGTCGTCAGTGCCGACACGCGGTCGATCGTGCGGTCGCCCACCCGCACCGCGCGCGCCTCGCGCCGCAGCCGCGTGCCGGCGCAGTCGGGACATGTCTGGTAGCCGCGGTAGCGGCTCAGGAACACGCGGACGTGCACCTTGTACTTCTTGCGCTCGAGCCAGGCGAAGAAGCCGCGGATGCCGGCCCACGCGTCGCCGTCGCCGTCGACGACGACGCGCTGCTGGTCGGGCGTGAGGTCGCGCCACGGCACGTCGAGCGGCACGTCGATGGCCTTGGCCACCTTCTTCAGGTCGGCCAGGTGCGGCCGGTAGTGCGGCTTGGTCCACGGCTCGATGGCGCCCTGCGCGATCGACTTGGCCTGGTCGGGCACCACGAGATCGATGTCGAGCTCGATGATGTTGCCGAAGCCATGGCAGGTCGGGCAGGCGCCGAAGGGGTTGTTGAACGAGAACAGCCGCGGCTGCGGCGTTTCGTACGGCAGGCCGCAGGATCGGCATTCGAAGCGTTCGCTGAAGACGTGGCGGACGTCGGCGGCGCCGTCCTCGCCCGGCTGCACGGCCCACGCGGCACCGCCGCCCTGCTGGTAGGCCACTTCGACCGAGTCGGTCAGCCGCGACCGCTCGTCGGGGCTGGTGCGCAGCCGGTCGACGACCACCGACAAGGTGGCACGGCCATCGACGTCGGTCGGGGCCAGATCTTCGAACGCGACGGCGCGGCCGTCCACGAGCAGGCGGCCGAAGCCCTTGCGGCGCAGCGCGTCCACCGCGGCTCGCGCCGGCGACAGCGGCGCGACGGCGCTGGCGACCGGCTCGGCCGGCGCGTAATCCACGTCGGTGGCGTCTTCGCCGTCGTCGTCGGCCGGAGTGTGCGGTGGCGGCGTGTCGGCGATGACGGGCATGTCGAAGCCGATGAGCAGCCGGGTCCCGGCAGGCAGCGCCAGCAGGCGGCCGGCAACCACCTCGGCCGTCTCGCGCACGACCTCGACGCCGCAGTTGGTGCAGTAGGTCCGCCCCACCCGCGCAAACAGCAGGCGCATGTAGTCGTGCACTTCGGTCACCGTGCCCACCGTGGAGCGCGGGTTGCGCACGCTGTTCTTCTGGCGGATCGCGATCGCCGGGGCGATGCCCTCGATGCGATCGACGTCGGGCTTCTCCATCCGCTCCAGGAACTGCCGCGCGTAGGCCGACAGCGACTCGACGTAGCGACGCTGTCCTTCGGCGTAGATGGTGTCGAAGGCAAGCGACGACTTGCCCGACCCGCTGACCCCGGTGAGCACGACCAGCTTGCCGGCCGGCAGGGTCACGTCGACGTTCTTCAGGTTATGGGTGCGCGCCCCCTTGACGACGAGGGGATCGGGTGTCCGGGCGGATGACATGGGCGGAACCATTGATGGTAGCGCAGACCTCCCGCCGATGGGCAACGACGTGCAACTGCCGGGTCGCTGCCGCCCGCCCTCATGCGGCTGTCATCCGGCCGACAGCAATTCTTGTCGTCAGCCTCCATAGTTTCGCCGCCACGCACAATTTCGGCGTCTGCCTGACACGCTACGGCCCATAACTGCGTGGGACCGCGGTCTGGCACGATTCCTGAAGCCCGCAGGACGATGAGGATGGGCCCCACACCACACAGCGCCGCCGGCAGGAGCGTTCTCGTCGTCAACGACCAGGAGACGGTACGCCAGACCATGGTGCGCTCACTGCTCGCCCGCGGCTTCCGGACGCGCTTTGCCCGGTCCGGACGCGAGGCGCTCGAAGCGGTCCGCACCGACAAGCCCGACGTGATTCTCATGGACATGGATCCGCCGGCCCTCGAGGGCTGGGAGTCGGCGCGCCGGCTGAAAGCCGACCCGGTCACCCGTCACATCCTCGTCGTGGCGCTCTCGGAGAACACCCAGACCGACTCCCGCAACATGGCGATGCGGGTGGGCTGCGATGCCTTCGAGGCGAAGCCCGTGGACGTCGAACACCTCGTGCGGAGCGTCGAAAAGCTGCTGCCGGCCTGACGGCGCCAGCTTCCCTCTTGGCCTGCGGCCGCCGCGAGGCTACCATCGCTCCACCGTGGTGGCTGGGACACCTCTCCCTTCCGGGATGCCTGACGCGCCCCTGAGCGCAACGTGGGAGTGGACCGTCACCTCCGATCGCGTCGCCTATTCGGCGGCGTGGCATGGCCTGCTGGGTGATGCCAAAGGCAACACCGTCGAGTCACTGCATGCGTGGCTCGGCCGCGTGCACCCGGATGATGTCGCCTCGGTCATGCACGCGCTCGACCGCCACCTGAGCGGCGCCGCGCCGGCCTTCCGCTGCGAACACCGGCTGCGCGCGCACGGCGGCGCTTTTCGCTGGGTGGTCGCCGAAGGCGTGGCCGACCGCGATCCCGCCGGCCGCGCCGTGCGTCTGGCCGGCACCCTGGCCGACGTGCAGGAGCGCAACCGCACCGACACCCTGGCCGGACTACCGGGCCTCTTCGCTCTGAGGGCGCACGTCGATCGCCTGATCACATCGGCGCGCGAGACGCCGGCGGCGCGCTTTGCGCTGCTGCTGGTGGACTTCGACCGCTTCGGGGCGCTCAACGAGCTGCTCGGCCACGACGGCGGCGACCTGCTGCTGCGCGAGGCGCTGCGGCGCCTGGCGCGGTGCCTGCGTGAGGGCGATCTCGTGGCCCGCATCGGCGTCCACGACACCCACGCGGTCGCCGGCGACGTCGCGCTGCCGCCGCTTGGCGGCGACGAGTGCGCGCTGGTCATCTCGAACCTCGTCGACGCCCGTGATGCGCTGCGCGTCGCGGCCCGGCTGCACGACGCGCTGGCGGCGGCCTTTCCAATCGCCGGCCATCGGCTGTTCGCCTCGGCCTGCGTCGGCATCGCCATCAACAGCGCCGGGCACGACTCGGTGGACGACCTGCTGCGCGACGCCTACTCGGCGCTGGTGCGCGCCAAGGCCCGCGGTCCCGCCGAAACGCAGCTCTTCGACGACTCGGCGCGGGCCGCCGCCTCGGAGTTCATGGAGTTTGCCAACGACCTCGACCTCGGCATCCGCGACCGGCAGTTCGAGATGTGGTTCCAGCCCACCGTGCACCTGGGTGACGGCTCAATCGTGCGGGCCGAGGCGCTGCTGCGCTGGCGGCATCCGGCGCGCGGGCTGCTGCGTCCCAACATCTTCGTGCCGCTGCTCGAGCAGGCCGGGCAGCTCGTGCCGCTCGGCTGGCGCACCATCCGCGATGCGTGCCGGGCCCTGGCGCAGTGGCGGACGGTGCATGCGCCGGCGCAGGCCATGCGTATCTCGGTCAACCTCTCGAGTTCGCAGTTCCTGGCGCCGGACCTGGTCGCCCGGCTCACCAACGCCGTGACCGAGGCCGGCGTGCAGCCCGGCGACCTCGAACTCGAGCTGTCGGAGCTCGATGTGATGTCGAACTTCGAACGCGCGGTCGAGGTGGCGCAGGCGCTGCGGCAGGCCGAGTTCAAGCTCGCGCTCGACGACTTCGGCCTCGGCCTGGCCGCCACCGAACACCTGCGCGCGCTCGGCGTCCACACGCTCAAGATCGACCGCAGCTACCTGGGCGGCAACCCGCAACACGGCGGCAGCGCCGCCATCGTGCAGTACGCCATCGAAGTGGCCGCCATCCTCGGCATCGAGGCGGTCGCCGAGGGCATCGAGACGCCGTCGGAGCTGCTGGCGCTCAAGAAGCTGAGCTGCCCGCTCGGCCAGGGCTTCCTGTTCTCGCGGGCCGTGCCGGCCGACGAGTTGCTGCGGCTGCTGGAACTCGACGCTACCGGCGGCACCGACTGGTGGGCCGGGGCCGCCCCGGGCTCGGCCCGACGGCGTCGCGGCTCCGACACCGCCGTTGCCGCCACCTGAGCGCCGCGGCGCTTCCGCCTTCCCCGGCTGTGCCGGGGGTGGTAGAATCGCCTGTCTTGGCCATCGGGTTCCCGATGCGTCAGGCACCCACGCCGAGCCGGCGTAGCTCAGTTGGTAGAGCAGCTGATTCGTAATCAGCAGGTCGTAGGTTCAAGTCCTATCGCCGGCTCCAGTTCGCCCCCTCCCCGGCGAATTCCGCTCGACCTGCCGGTCTCCGTGCTAGCTTGGTAACCGAGTGCCGTGTCTGTCGGGAGGCGCAACATGAACCACGGGCGGTCGGTCCTGTTCCTTCGCGCAGTCCTCATCGCGCTCGCGGTGCTCGTCGCCAGCGTCCCCGGCGCCCGCGCCCAGTCGGCGCCCACGCCCGTCATCACGCCATCGGCCCCGTCCGACTTCATGCTCGGCCGGCCCCGAGGCTTCGTGTCGGTGGATGGCGGCTTCCTCTTCGCCAGCGCCGGCAGCGACCTCTACGACTTCCTCACCGAGCAGTTGACGCTCGAGCGGAAGAACTTCAACACGCCGATCGTCGGCGGGCGCATCGGCGTCGCCATCTCGCCGCGCGTCGAAGTCGCCGTCCTCTACGAGAACGCCAAGTCACAGACGGCGTCGGAGTATCGCGACTTCATCGACAACGCCGGATTGCCGATCACGCAGACCACGATGCGGCAGGATCATCAGATTGCCGGCACCGTGCGCTGGTCGCTGCTGCCCTCCGGCCGCCGCATCAGCCGCTTCGCCTGGGTGCCGCGCGCCGTCACCCCGTTTGTCGGCGCCGGCGCCGGCGCCATCAAGTACCAGTTCGAGCAGCACGGCAGCTTCGTCGACTTCCAGACGCTGCGCGTCTTCAACGACACCTTCCGGTCGACGGGATGGGCGCCGAGCGCGCACGTGCTCGCCGGCGCCGACCTGCGCGTCTATCGCCGGCTCTACGTCACCGGCGAAGCGCGTTACACCTGGAGTTCGGCCCCGCTCAGCGCCGACTTCGTGGACTTCGAACCAATCGATCTGGCCGGCGCCCGACTCGGCGCCAGCCTGAAGCTGGTCTTCTAGTCCGGGAGCCACCGCTCGTCCGGGAGACACTGCCATGACCCGAGCCATCTTCGCTGCATCCCTGCTCTCACTCGCCGCCGTCGCGGCCCCCGCACAGGCGCAGTCGCCAGCCGCCACCACGCCCTCGCTCATTGATGCCCGCTGGAACCCCTTCCTCGGCTGCTGGCGCGCGGTGGACGATCCGGCCGGCACCGGCTCCCGCATCTGCATCGCGCCGGCGGGGACGGGCGTGACGGTCACGACCATCGTCGGCGGCCAGCGCGTCGGCGAAGACACCCGGGTGGCCGACGGCTCGGCGCGCCCGGTCGATGCTGACGGCTGCCGAGGCACCGAAACGGCGCGCTGGTCGGCCACCGGCCACCGCCTGTATCGCCGCGCGACCGTGGCCTGCGACGGCGGCGCGCCGCGTACACTCGCCACCGCGTCGTTCTTCGTCGCCGGCCAGGCGATGGTGGACGTGGAAACCGTGGAAGCCGACGGCACCACCAACGTGCGCGTCAGCCGCCTCGTGCGCGCGTCGAACCAGCAACTGCCCGACGGCACCACCCTCACCCGCGCCGCCGGCACGCGCGGGCCGTCGGCCGAGTCGATGGCGCCGTTCACCGTGGCCGACGTCATCGATCTGAGCGGCGCGTTGCCCGCCGACGGCGTGCAGGCGGCGATTTCCGAAGCGCCGACGCCGTACCGCCTCAACGCCAAGGCCCTCATCGCCATGGCCGACGCCGGCGTCGGCGACCGCGTCATCGACCTGATGGTGGGCGTCACCTATCCGGCGAAGTTCGAAGTGCGTCGCGCCACCTCCGGCGGCTTCGGCGGGGGCGGCGGCGGCATCGGCATCTCGTCGATGACCGATCCGTTCTTCTCGCCGTTGGTCGGTCCGGCGGCGCTCTTCAACTGCTATTCCAATCTGGGCTGGGCGTCGTCGAGTTACTGGGGCAGCTGCGCCGGCTACGACCCGCTGATGTATTCGCGCTATCCCGGCTACTACTACGGCTACTGGGGTCCCTACGGGCCCGACTGGGTCGCGACGCAGCCGGGCACCGGCGGCCCCTCGACGCCCACCGAACCGGTGGCCGAGGGCCGTCTGGTCAACGGCCGCGGCTACACGCAGGTGCGGCCGATCGAGACGACGTTCTCGTCAGGCGGCGACGGCGGCCGCAGCAGCGGCATGAGTGGCGGCGACAACCCGGGTTCGAGCGGTTCGAGCGGCGTCAGCGGCTCGGGCTACTCGGGCGGCGGCGGGGGCGGTGGCGACCGCATGGCGGTGCCACGCGGTCCCGGGGGCGAGTTCTAGCGGCCAGCGACTGCCTCCAGGTGCGTCACTGGCCTGGGCGGCTCGGCTGAGGGCGACGTCTCTACGGTGCGTGCCGCATGCGCGTCGTCCCACCCGCCGCGCATCGGTGCCACGGCGTGGATGGCCGGTGCCAGGTCGATGAAGCGCTCGACCAGCATGGCGTCCATCGCGCCGTTCGTCACGTCGCCACGCAGCTCGTCGAAGGCGCGGTCGATGCCCAGCGAGCGGCGGTAGGGCCGGTCGGTCGTCATCGCATCGAAGGCGTCGACGACGCCGATAATCTGCGCCAGCAGCGACACCTCACTGCCCTTCAAGCCATCCGGATAACCGCGCCCATCGAGGCGCTCGTGATGCTGCCGGATGATCGGCCGCACCGAGGTCAGCGATCGCAGGCCCGAACAGAGCCGTTCGCCGATGACGGTGTGCGACTTGACGATCTCGTATTCCTCCGGCGTCAGCCGCCCCTGCTTCAGCAGGATGGCATCGGGGATGCCCACCTTGCCCACGTCGTGCAGCAGGCCGCCCTTCTGCAGCGCCCACAGGTCGTCGGCCGACAGGCCGATCGCCCGGCCGAGCGCCACCGCATAACTCGACAGACGGTCGCAGTGGCCCTCCGTGTAGGCGTCGCGCGCTTCCACGGTGAGTGCCAGGCTCACGATGACCGACTCGGCCGACTCGAGTTCGTCGGTGTAGCGCTTGAGGCGCGACAGCGATCGCACGCGGGCGGTGAGTTCGGAGGAATCGAACGGCTTGGTCAGGAAGTCGTCGGCACCGGCCTCGATCCCGGCCAGGCGGTGCTCGCGGCCCACGAGACCCGTCAGCAGCACGACCGGGATGAGTCGGGTGGCCTCGTAGCGCTTCAACCGGCGGCAGACCTCGAAGCCGCTGGCCCCCGGCAGGTCCACGTCGAGCAGCACCACATCGGGCGCAAACTGCGCCACGGCGCCGATCACGCCTTCGCTGTCGTGCAGCACGTCGGCGACGAAACCCTCGGCGGTCAGCAGGCGCTTGAGCGCATCGGTGAACGCGGGCGAGTCGTCGACGATGAGAACGCGGCGCGCCCCGGTATCCCGCATGTCCCGCCTCAGTGCTTTCCGAGGTCGCGCAGCAACCTGGCGTCCTTGGCAACGACGCGGTTCTTGCCCTGCCGCTTGGCGATGTACTGCGCGCCGTCGGCGCGTTCGTAGAGACTGGCCGGCGTATCCCCGGCCGCGCACTCCGACAGACCGCAGCTGAGCGTCGGCACGCAGGCCGGACGTCCTTCGTCCCCCGGATTACCGGCCGCGATGCGCGTCACCACGCCCGCCAGGCGGTGTTCCGCCTGGCGCGAGGTCAAGCCGGCGGCCAGCACCGCGAACTCGTCGCCGCCGACGCGCGCCACCAGGTCGTCGCTGCGGAACGACTGCATCAGGCACTTCGCCACGTAGCGCAGCACCTCGTCGCCCACCGCGTGCCCATGCGCGTCGTTGATGCGCTTGAAGTCGTCGATGTCGAGCACCGCCAGCACGAAGCCGGAGCCCGCCTTGGTCAGCCAGCGCTCGAGCGTCTCGTCGAAGCCGCGCCGGTTGGCGACGCCGGTCAGCGAGTCGGTCGAGGCCTCGCCCTTCACCACCGACAAGTCGCGCTCGAGCGCCGCCACCTTCTGCGACAACGTGCGGGCTGTCTCTTCCCACGCGCTGCGGCGCCGGGCGGCGACCTGCTTCAGCGTGAGCACTTCGGCCATCAGTCGCACCTTCATCTGGCGCGCGTCGTTCAGCTGGCCGATCGCCTCGAAGCGCTCGGTCGACTGCGTGAGGCTGGTGTGCATGGTGCTCATCTCGGCACCCATGGTCGTCATCACATCGCGCAACGCCTCGACGACGGCGAACGATTCTTCGACGCGCTGTTTGCGCAGTTGCTGGAGGTGCTGGATGAGCTCGCGTCCCTCGGTGAGACAGGCCGCGGCCAGCGCCTCTACGTCGGTGGACGGGGCGCCGCCGGCAATGGCCGTGCGGCAGGACTCGAAGCGCAGCGCCAGGGCGCCCCAGCTGGTTTCTTCGTCGGCGGCGAGGAAGTCTCGCGCCCAGGCCAGCACCTCGTCGAGCAGGCGCGTCACCAGCGCTTCGTTGCTTTCCTGTCCGCGACGTCTGAGATCGAGCGAGATAACCGCGTTGTTCGTCATGAATCCCTCGCGCGCTGTCCCCAGGGGCATGCGCCTCAGGACGCCTCCAATGGATGAATCGGCTCACTACCGTCGCGCTTGAACCACAGCGGTGCGAGCACGTCGGCACCGCTCTCGGGCCCGTCGAGGGCCGCCTGTCCGTCAAACAGCGCCTTCACGGCTTCGGTGATCTGCAGGGCCGCGAGCGGGCGCGAAATCGCCAGCGCCTGACGCGGTTCGGTCAGCAGCGCCAGGGCTCGCGCCACCTCGTCGGAGGTGCCCAGCACCTTGAGCGCCGGCCGCGCGGCCAGCCACGCGGCGGCTTCGGCCGGCGACGCGCCCGGCAGCCGGTCGGTCACGAGCACCGCATCACCCTGCAGGCCCGTGATCCGGTCGGCCTCCGCGGCCGTGGCCGCCGTCTCCACGTCGTGCCCCTGCCCGCGCAGCACCGCCTGCAGCAGGCGGCGATGGGTCGGATCGCCTTCGACCAGCACCACGGTCTGGCCCGACTCGCGTCGGGCCTCGGTGTTGCGCGGACGCAGCACCGTCACCCCGTCCGACGGCAGCAGCAGCACGACGCTGGCCACGCGATGACCGTCGGTATCGACCATGACGCGGCCGCCGGCGCGGCGCAGCGCTTCGATGGCCGCCATGCCGGCTTCGTCGCTGTCGCGCCGCTGCGGCGTGCTCTCGGCCGGCATCTCGGTCGTCAGGTAGCTGACCTCGACGCGCACGTAGCGGCCCGGACGCGCCGACACCGGCGACATCGGCCGGCGCAGACCCACCTCGACGTTCATCGTGCGGAAGCTCAGCGTGCCCCCGTGCGGCATCGATTCGATGGCCTCGGCGGCCAGGGCCGCCAGCGCATGGTGCACGACCGCGCGGTCGACCGAGACCGTCCATGGATGGGGCGCCGGCTGCACGGCCACCGACAAGCGATGGCCGAAGGTCCGCCGCAGGTCGTCCTGCACGGCGGCGAGCAACGCATCGATGTCGACCGCCCGCGTGGCCTGGGCGCGGCGCTGGCTCAGGCCGCGCACGCGGGCCGACACCTGCGCGGCGGCGGCGACGGCGCGGCGGATGGCTTCGACGGCGCCCGCATCGGCGGCGCCGGCGCCGGGCGTCACGAGGCACTCGGCGTGACCGCTGATAATGGCGAGCAGGTTGTTCAGTTCGTGCGAGAGCTGGCTGGCCTCGTCGCGCCGGGTGGGCACGGCGGTCGGTCCCGGTGCCGGCGTGGGCCAGGCCGTGACAGGTTTGATCGACACGCGCAGCGATGTGAGCGTGCGCGGCGCCTCGAACGATGCCACGAGGTCCACGACCGCCGGCAGGGCCTTGCCGTCGAGCTTCACGAAGTCGGCGTCCCAGCGCTCCAGGCGCCCGGTGACGGCGGCGGCCCCCAGCGCCTCGGCCAGACGGTCGGCGTCGCGGCAGAACAGGCTCAGATGCACGCCCATCGCCTCGCGCGGGTCGGCCAGGCCGAGCACGCGGGCGGCGGCGGCGCCACATTCGAGGATGCGACCGTCCGGCGACACGACCAGCTCGGCGACGGGCGCGCCGGCATCAGCGGCGGGCGCGAGGGGCGTCGGAAACACGGAAGCGGCAGAGAGCGGGGCTGGCATCGAATACCTCGCGGGAACGGGCACCCGGCAGCGGTCGTCCGCCAGCCGGCGCCGGCCTCCGGGCCGGCGGTTGTTCCCCGGTGGGCCAATCGGCCGCCGGGGCGAAAGCTTTAGTGGACCGGCGGCGCGGCCGGGGGTGGCGCGCTCCCGGCCGGCGGGGCCGCGGCAGGGTCGGCGGTCGGACGAAGCGACTCCTCGAGACGGGTCCGCGATTGGCTGCGGACGACGATCGAGATGCGCCGGTTGCGTGGGTCCATCGGGGCCTCCCGGAGACGAAGTTGCGTGGCGGCAAAGCCGCGCACGCTCTGCACCTGGCCGGGGTTGAGCCCCACGGCCTCCATGACCCGCCGTGCCGCGTTGGCGCGATCGGCCGACAGCTCCCAGTTCGAGTAGGTCCGTCCGGCCCCGAACGGCCGGCTGTCGGTATGGCCCTCGACGACGACGTCATTGCTCATCGTGCCGAGCTCGCGTCCGATGATGCTGAGGATGCGTTCGCTTTCGCCGCGCAGCACGGCGCTGCCGCTGTCGAAGAAGCTGGAGCCGTCTTTCTCGAGCAGCTCGATGCGCAGCCCCTCTTCGGTCACCGAGAATTCGATCTGGTCACGCAGCTGCTCGAGCCCGCCGGTCTCGGCCAGGCTGTCGCGGATGTGTTCGGCGGCCTGCTCCATGCGCTGGCGCTCGACGGTGAGCGCGGCCGCATCGGGCAGCGTCGCCACCTCGGGCGCGCGGCCCTCGTCGATGCCGGTCATGCCGCCGGCCATCATGCCGGTGGACTTCTCGTAGTCGAAGACGCCGGGATCGCGGAAGTAGCCGGCCACCGACTTCTTCACCTCGGGGCTGGAGCTGACCAGCCACATGACGAGGAAGAAGGCCATCATCGCCGTGACGAAGTCGGCGTAGGCCACCTTCCAGGCGCCGCCGTGGTGCCCGGCATGGCCGCCGCGGTTCTTCTTGATGATGATGATGGGTTGGGTCGGCTTCATCGCTTACGCCGCCATCGCTTCGGGCTTGCCCGCCGCTTTGCAGAACTTCTCGGTCTCCTCGAAGCTCGGTCGCACTTCGTGCGGCAGCACGCGGCGCGCGAACTCGATGGCGATGGCGGGGGGCAGCCCCTTGAAGGTCGCCAGCACGCCGGCCTTGATGCACTTCTCGTAGTTGCCCTCGTCGTCGACCCGCGTTTCGAGATTGGTCGCAAGCGGGCCGAACATGCCGTAGGAGAGCAGAATGCCGAGGAACGTGCCGACCAGCGCGGCGCCGACCTTCTCGCCGATTTCCGACGGCGGCCCGTCGATCGCCTGCATGGTGATGACGACGCCGAGCACGGCGGCGACGATGCCCAGGCCCGGGAACGCGTCGGCCACTTTGGCCAGTGCCGCCGAGGGCGCCCGTGCTTCGGTGTGGTGCACGTAGATGTCTTCGTCCATCAGCGCCTCGAGGTCGTGCGGCGCCATACCGCCGACGATGATGACCTTGATGGAATCCGACAGGAAGTCGAGCGATTCGTGGCGGGCGAGGAACTTCGGATACTTCGAGAGCACTGTGCTCTCCTTCGGATTCTCGAAGTGCGCCTCGAGGGCCATGATGCCGGTCTGCTGCGACAACCGGAACAGCTGATAGAGCATCGCCAGCAGCTCCGAGTAGTCCTTCTTGGTCAGCCCCGGCGACATCACGCCGGCGATCTGCCTGGCCATCTTGGTGACGACCGGCAGCGGCGTGCTGATGAGCATGGCGCCGATGGCGGCGCCGAAGATGATGAGGAACTCGTTCGGCTGGTTCAGCAGCGCGATCTTGCCGTGGTGCATGACGTAGCCGCCAAGCACCGATCCGATGACGATGAGAAGCCCGATGATGACGAACATGTCGTGTGTGCGGCGCGGGCGTGAGGCCCGTGACCACTGGAGCAATCGGCGTGCCGGAGGATTTCTTGACCGGGGCGGCGCCCGGATGGATGCGGTGGCGCGGTGACCGCGGCTCTATAATCGGCCGTCGCCTCGATGTCTGCGCCCATCCTGCATGTCGCGCCCTTTCTCTGGAGTGGCGCCGGTCGCGTCATCTCGGCGCTGTGCGCCGCACAGGTCCGGCACAGGCCGGTGGTGCTCGTGACGACGGCTCGACACGACGGGCTGTCAGACTGGCCGTCCTATCGCCGCCAGCTGGCGCGCGCCGGCGTCAGACACGTCGACATCGACACGTTCCAGCGCGATGCCGCGACTTACTGGACCAGCGCCGCGCGTCTGGCGGCCCTCATCGACGAGCTGCGGCCCGGGGTCATCCACGCGCACGCCGGGACGCCCACCGGTCTGGCCGCCCTGGCCCGTGACATCGCCGGCAGCCGCGTGCGCCTCGTGGGCCAGATGTACAGCTGGGGTCCCGATCGGCCCGCGTGGATGAACACGCAGGACCTGTGGGCGTTTCGCCAGGCGGACGTGGTGGTCAGTTCGGCGCACGCCTACAGCCGGCTGCTGCGCGCCGGCGGCGTCACGGCGCGCCGTCTCAGCTACTTGCCCTGGGGGCTCGATCTCGCGACGCTTCCCTGCCGGACCACCACGGACCAGCCGACCGGGGCGCCGGTGCTGGGCTGTGTCGGCCGCATCGAGCCGCGCAAGAACCAGGTGGCGCTCGTCGAGGCCTTCGCGCGGCTGCGGCCGTCCGTGCCCGAGGCGCGCCTCGAACTCGTCGGCCCGGTCGCCGATGCCGCCTACGCCCGTCAGCTCACCGACACCATCGCGCGCCTGCAACTGGGCCACGCCGTGCACGTGGCCGGGCAAGTCCGTGATGTGAGCCGGCTGGTGCGCCGGTGGTCGCTCTTCGTGTCGCTCTCGGCCGACGAAGGCCAGGGGCTCGCCGTGCTCGAAGCGATGGCCCTCGGCGTGCCGGTGGCTGCCCGCGCCGTGGCCGGCATCGAAGACTTCCTGCTGGACGGCCGCACCGGGTGGACGGTGCCGTGCCGGGGCACCGCTGCCACCGCCGCCGTGCTCGGCGCCGCGCTCACCGATCGACGGCGGGCGCGCATCGTGCAGCGCGCCCGGGCGATGGTCGAGGCGCGCTACGACTGGACGAAGATGGTCGGCGCCTTCGACGGGCTGTACCGCTCGACGCGCTGACCTCACGAGGCCCGGTCCCCGAGAGCCGCTGGCGCGCTGGTGCCGTGCGCAAGCGGACCGCGCACGAACAGGTTGCCGTAGCGCGCGACGCCTCCCGAGGCAGCCACCGCAGCGGCAAACGCCGGAAGCGCGGTGAAGTCGGTGACCGCCACCACCTCGACGCCGCTCGCATCGCCCTCAGACGGCATCGCGGCATCGAAGCCGAGCGCGCGACCGACACGGCGGAAGACCTCGGCGCCACGGTCGTGCCCCGGCAGCACCAGCCGCACCGGCCACGGCAGCTCCGGCACCTGCCGACGGAGGTAACGGAGCTTGGCCTCGATCACGCGTTCGAGCTGCGTGGCGCGGCCAATGGCGCTGGAACTGGCGGCGTGAACCCGCACCGTGTAGAGCGGCTCGGCGAGGCGCGCGAAGCGGTGCGCGGGCAACAGCCGCAGCCACAGGTCGTAGTCTTCCGCCGGCACGGTGGCCTGGTCGTAGCCACCCGCGTCGCGCAGAATCGCCGTCCTCGCCATCACCGTCGCATGGAAGATGCAGCACGTGAGCGGCATCAGCGCCGCGATCTCGTCCGGCGTGACCGCGGCGTCCCACCGGGCGCGTACCGCCTGTGTCCATGCCGACTCCACGGGCGCATCCCGCTCGTCCACGAACGAGGCAGGGGTGGCCAGGACGTCGACGTCCGGCCGTCGGTCGAGCCACGCCACCTGCCGGGCGAGGCGGTCGAGCGCCGACCAATCGTCGGCGTCCTGCCGGGCCACGTAGCGTCCACGCGCCTCCGCCAGACCGGCGGTGAGCGCCGAGGCCAGTCCGGCCGTCGGCGCCGTTACCACGCGCATACGCGCGTCGGTCACGCCGGTGAGATACGACGCGGTGCCGTCGTTGCTGCCGTCGTCGATGACCAGCAGTTCGAAATCGCGGAACGTCTGCCGCAACACGCTGCCGATGGCCGCCGGCAGATACGGCATCCCGTTTCTCACCGGCAGCAGCACCGACACCGCAGGCGACGCTGCGGATGTCATGTGCCGTGCTCCAGGCGATGGCCGAGCGTGCGATGTTGCGCCACGAATTCGTGGCTCGCGAGCGCCGCGACGCGCCAGAGCTGCGGGCCCAACCCGAGGTCCGGCGGCGTGCGCCACAGCCGCGGCAGAAACGACACGCCGAGCCCGTCCTGTACGTCGATGCGCGTGTTCAGCTCTTGCCGGGCCGCGAGCAGCTCCCCGAGCGCGTCGGACATGCGTTGGACGATGCCCACCGACCGGTCACCGTCGCGCACGGCGCCCGCCGCGGCCAGCGTCGCCTGGGCACGCGTGCCGAGCGGACGCAGGCGCTGCCAGAGCTCGGTGGCGCGGCAACGGCGCTCGGCCGGTGTCAACCAGGGCCGCGCGTCGAGGCGCATTGGCTCGACCGCGCGATCTGACGCGACGGTCTCGACCGTCGAGAGTGTCCAGTGCGGCTTCCGCGCGCCACCGGCGCCGAGGTCGAGACACGCCACCGGCGCGTGGCGGGCCAGCACGGCCAGCAGATCGCGAAGCGTGGCATGCGCGGGGTCGGGGTGCGCGACGGTGCCGAGGTCGATGCCGACGAGACAGACGCGTCCAGCGCCGGCGCGCAGGGCCAGCGCCACGGCCGTGGCCGGCCACAGGCCCCACGACGGCCAGGGGTCGGGGACGAAAAGACGCTCGGCCGATACCGACGCCAGCAGGCCCGCCGGCGTCCGCACGTCGGCGGCGACCAGCGGCACGGCCGCCAGCGCGTACGAGCGGCGATGCGACTGGTCGCTGGCGGAGAACTGCGCGTCGAGCGCGGTCTGATGTTCGACGACCACGAGGTCGGGCACGAGGCCGGCCATCGCCAGCACCTCCGCGCCTCGCGGTGAGGTGATGAGATGCAGGGCCGGTCGCAGGCGTTGAAGGGCGGGCAGCGCCGCCGCCAGCGACGGCCCGGTGCCGACGACGACGCTCGATGCCCGGTCCGTGACCCGCACGGCGCCGGTGAGCCGCGCCGGATGTGTGAGCGACCAGAACATCGGATCGAGCCGTGTGCCGCAGAAGCCGCCCCAGTGCTGCTGATAGGCCGCCCAGAGCGCCGGCAACGCCGCGGCGGCGTCCGGCGGCAGCGGATCGAGGTCGGCCTGCGTCATCGCGTGATCGCTCCCGATATGCTCGACGAGATCGAGCACGGGCGTCATCGACGCCGACCGGCCAGGCGAGGCGACGAGGTTCATGCCGCGTGCACTCCGCAGACCCCTTCGAGGACCGCACGCAGTCGCGACGCCACGGCCAGCACGTCGTGTCCGGCCGCGCGCGAGCGCCCATCGAGCCCCATGCGGCGTGCCCGCGCCGGGTCGACAAGCAGCGTGCGCAGCCGATCGCTCAGGGCCTCGACGTCCCCGGCGGTGACGACATAGCCCTCGACGCCGTCGGTCACGACGCTCGTGACGTGCCCGACGTCGGTCATCACCACCGGACGCGCCGCCGCCATGGCTTCGAGCATCGCCGTCGGCACGCCTTCACACCCCGACGGCAACGCGAAGACACGCGACGCCGCCAGGTCGTCGGCCACATCCACCCGGCGCCCCACCATCTCGCACGCCTCAGCCATGCCCAGCGACGCCGCGAGGGCCGCCAGGTGGTCCGCTTCCCCGCCGCTGTCGGCGCCCACCAGGCGCAGCGAGAGGCCGTCGATCTCGGGCCGCAGCCGCGCGACGGCGCGGATGAGATCGCCGAGGCGTTTACGGGCGTGGAGATTGGCGACACAGACGATGCGGTTCGGGGTCGAGGCGTCGGCCGGCGGCAGGTCAGCGAAGCGCCGCACATCGGCCGCCTTGCCGAGGACGGTGGCCCGCCCCGCCGGCACCGCGAAACCGGCCGCCAGACGCCCGGTCGTGAAGGTGACGTGATCGGCAGCCCACATCATCGACTCGTCGGGCTGCCACCTGAACCCGTCGTTCAGGCGGAACATGCCGCCCATGTCGTAGCCTTTGCCGTAGACGACCGCGGCGCGGCTGCGCGAGACGGCGACGGGCAGCAGCCGATGGGCACAGCGCTCGAAGGTGAAGTAGATGACATCGTAGGGCCCGATCACCGTCGCCGCCTGCACCTCAGGCGCGGCGGCGATCGTCACCGCATCCGCGGCGATCCGGTAGGCATCCTCGAGGGCCCCGCCGGCCCACGCCAGGACGTCGTGCGTCGCCCACGGTGACGTCTCTCGCCACGCGCGCAGGACGTTCAGGAACGTGGTCTCGATGCCGCCGGCGGCCAGCGACTCGACGACGTGCAACGCGCGGATCACGCCGGCGCCCTCCCGGCGACGCCGCGCCGCAGGGCGAGCACCCGGGCCGGCAGGTACAACGTCAGCCCGAGAAACGCCGCCACCGTCACCGACGAGACGGCGCGCGCCGCCTCGCGACCGAGGTTCGCGCTGGTGCGCAGCGCCAGCAGCGTCCCGTCTGGCGTGATGGCGGTGAACCCCAGCGGCGACACCGTCAGCGCCGTGTAGTCGACATTGGCCTGGCCGGCGCCGTCCGGGCCGTTCCACAACACACACACGCGGTCGAAGCGCCCCGCGACGGCACGCCGTCCGGCGTGGCTCGTGATGAACGCCAGCGGCTGAAAGAACGGCGTGCGATCGTAGGGGATGCGATGGGCGTCATCGATTCCGGCCTGGTCGAGCGCGACGGCGGCGTCGGGCCGCGCCACCACCGTGACCTCGCACGCCGGCGAGGCGGCGCGCAGTGCGGCCAGTGCCACCTGCAGGTGCCGGCCCGAGCGGAACACCAGGATGCGTTCAGGCCGCCCGCGCATGGCCCCCCTCCGCACCGCGGTCCAGCACCTCGGTGGCCCAGCCCTCGAAGGCCAGCAGCGTCCACACCAGCCGCCACACGCCGTCGTCACCCGCGAAGAAGCGCTCGACGAGCCGCCCGGTCGCCACCGGGTCGAAGACGCCGCGTCGCGCGATCCGCGACGGACTCAGCAGATCGCGCACCATCGGCTGCAGCGAGCGGCGCATCCACACCGGATACGGCAGACCGAAGCCCATCTTCGGACGGAACAGGATCTCGTCGGGCAGCAGCGGCGTGAGCGCCTGCTTGAGCACCCACTTGCCGACGCCGTCCTTGCACTTCATCTGCCACGGAATGCGCGCCAGCTCGGCGCCGTACTCCGGGTCGAGGAACGGGACGCGCACTTCGAGTGAATGGGCCATCGACATCGCGTCGATATCGCGCAGCAGCACCGACGACAGGTAGGCGCGCTGCTCCATCCGCAGCAGCCAGTCGCCGGGGCGGTCGAGGTCGGCCGCGACGTCGGCCCGCAGGTAGTCCGCGGCGTTCTGCCCGGCGCCGCGGGCGGCGCGCATCGCCGCCGACAGCACCTCGTCGCGCTGTGACGGCGTGTAGATGGCGATGCCCGCGGGCGACAGGTATTCTTCGTCGAGCAGCGCGAACGCCTTGACCGTCTCGAGCATTCCGCCAACCGACTGCCAGAGCCGGTCGCTGGCCACGCCGGCGACCACCGACGCGATGCGCTGCACGTAAGCGGCCGGCAGACGCCCGAGCGGCCGGCCCTGTTCGTAGCGGCGCAGCAGATGGGCGTCGCGGCTGTAGCCGAGCAGCAGCTCGTCGCCGCCGGTGCCCGAGAGCGCCACCGTCACGTGCTGCGCGGCCGCGTACGACACCCAGTAGGAGTTGATGGCGTCGGAGGTCGGCTGGTCCATCGCGGCGAAGGCATGCGGCAGCCGGTCGCGGAACATCGCCTCGGTCAGCACGAACTCCTGATGGTCGGTGCCGTAGCGCTCGGCCACGATGCGGGCCCACGGCCACTCGCTGAGCACTTGTTCGTCGGGCCCGACGAAGCCGACCGAAAACGTCTTGAGGGGGTGCGAGACACGCTCGGCAGCCAATGCCACGAGCGCACTCGAGTCCACGCCGCCCGACAGGAACACACCCAGCGGCCGTTCCGACATCATCTGCCGGCCGACCGAAGCGCGCAGCCCCGAGAGCGTGATCTCGCAGGCCTCGGCCTCGGAGGTCACCGGGGTGGTCACCTCCGGTGGCGGCGACCAGTAGCGCGTGACGCGGCTGTTGCCGTGGCGGCGCACCAGCAGGCTGCCGGGCGGAAGCTGCCGCACGTCGCGGAGGATCGACAGCGGCGGCGGCACCGCCTGATAGATCAGGTACTGCGACACCGCTTCCGGGTCGAGATCGCGCGAGACCTGGCCGCTGGCCAGAAGGGCCTTGATCTCGGACGCGAACAGGAGTCGGCCGGGCGCCTCGGCGTAGTAGAGCGGCTTGACGCCGTGATGGTCGCGCGCCAGCACCAGTTCACCGGCGCCCGGATGCCACAGCGCGAACGCGAAGATCCCGTTGAGCCTGGCGACGCACGCCGCGCCCTCTTCTTCGTAGAGGTGCAGGATCACCTCGCCGTCGGCGCGCGTACGAAAGCGGTGCCCGCGGGCCTCGAGCCCGGCGCGCAACTCACGATGGTTGTAGATCTCGCCGTTGAAGACCAGGTGCAGCGTCTGGTCTTCGTTCGTGAGCGGCTGGTGCCCGCCCGCCACGTCGATGATCGACAGACGCCGGAAGCCCAGGCCGGCCGTGGCATCGAGGTGGAACCCGTCGTCGTCGGGCCCGCGGTGCGTCATGGCGGCCGCCATCCGCCCGAGCGTGTCCCGCTCGGGGCGTCCCACCATGCCGCAGATGCCACACATACCCTACGCGTCCTGCCTGGCCAGCCGCAGCAGCGGCCCCAGGTTCTCGACGAAGCCGATCGAGAAGAAGTCCTGCTTGTCGACCAGACCCGACTCGCGCAGCTGCGCCGAGATGGCGGGCAGGCCGTACTGCGAGGCGATCACGATGTGGTCGTAGCTGTCACGCGGCAGCGCCGCAAACGGCGTGACTGTGCAGCCCTCGAAGGTCTTCCCCGTCTTGGCCGGGTCGTTGTCGCAGACGGCGACCACCTGGTGCGCGAGGCCGATCTTGCGGAGCTCCTCGAAGGCCAGCACGCCGGCCGCGCCGGCGCCGAACACCACCAGACGCCGGTTGTGCAGGTCCGGCAGGGTCTTGATGAGCGGCCGCGTGTTCTCCACGTCTTTGACGGCGCGAATCGAGGTCGGGAAGCTGAGGATCTCGACATCGTGCAGCCGCCCTTCACGGCACCACGAGGCGACCCGCTCGGGCGAGCAGTCTTTGTCCTGATACAGCGGTGAGTACCAGTCGAAGGTGTCGAGGACGCGCCAGTGCCAGTCGGGATGGGTGTTGACCGGCAGCACGCGCCGCAGATGTCCCCACGGCCGGCGCGACATGAAGGGCTGGCTGTAGAGGCGGGAGAACAGCAGACACAGCGTCCAGCAGAACGCATAGATGGCGCCGTTCGGCCAGCCGCGTACGACCCGCCGCCAGAAGTCGCTGGCGCGATTGTAGAGCTGGTCGGTGTAGTAGTAGAGCCACACGGCGATGTGGCCGCTGTTTTTCAGGTGACGCGGGAGCCGGAGGAAGGCCTCGCGCGTGTCGCGCGTGTGGTGCAGCACGCCGATCGAGAAGATGACGTCGAACACCTCGTCGCGAAACGGGAGGTTGAACACATCGGCCTGGATGACGTCCACTTTCGGGCGCTGGCCGAGATTGTCGTGCGAGGCTTCCACCGCGAATGAGAAGTCGATCCCGATGGCTCGTGCCCCCCAGCGCGACGCGATGTCGAGGAACCGGCCGGCGCCGCAACCGACGTCGAGCACCAGCTTGCCTTCGAGATCCGCCGGCGTGAAGCCGGTCTTCTCGGTGAAGGTTTCTTCCGACTCGGTGCGGCCGTTCGCCGGGTCGAACTGCACCCGGCCCCACTTGTTCCACTCGTACGAGAAGGTCTTGACGTAGCCGTCGTGCGCGACGAACCGTGGCACGCCGCGAACAATCGGGTAGGTGTGGGCGCACGGCCGGCACGTCAAGGTGCCCTCCGTCACCGACAACGCGTCACCGGCCGCCACCTCGAGCGCCAGGCCGCCCTTGCAGGCCGGGCAGCAGATCCACTGCAGCAGGTCACTCTTCACTGGCCTTCTCCTTTGTCGGACAACACCTGGTCGTACAGCGCAAACCACTGCGACGTGGAATGGTCGGTGGTGAATCGTTCGAACGCCCGCTGGCGCGTCGTCGCGGCCTGGCGCTCGCTCCGCTCGGGACGGGCCAGCCGCTCGAGGATGCCGCGGCAGGTGCCGCCGGCGTCGTCGGGCATCACGAGATCGTCGTCGTCGAGCAGGTCCACCGCCCCACCCACCCGCGTGGACAGGGCTGGCACACCGAGGAAGGCGGCTTCGAGCAACACGTTGGCGAACCCTTCGATGTGCGAGGTGAGCACGAAGACGTCGAGCCCAGCGATGATCCGGCGCGAGTCGGCCCGTTCGCCGAGCAGGTGCACACGGCCACTGAGTCCTAGCTCACGCACCTGGCGCTCCAGCGGCTCGCGCATCTGGCCCTCTCCGACGATGACGGCATGCAGATCGGGGCGGTCGGCACCGGCCAGTGCCACTGCGCGCACGAACATCGCCTGGTCCTTCTCGGGCGCCAGGCGCCCGACCGTGCCGACCACCGGCGTCTCCGCCGGCAGCTGCAGCATCTGGCGCAGCCATGCGCGCGCGTCGGCACCGTGCGCGACGACCCGCGCAGGATCCAGCCCGTTGTGCACGACGGCGAGGCGTTCGGGCCGCAGCCACGTCCAGGCAGCGTGGTCGGCCACCAGCGGCGTGGCGTTCACCGTGACACGGTCCGCCAGCCGGGTCGCCAGGGCATCGGCGATGCGGAACCACCACTGCGCGTACCAAGTGCGCTTCCACAGACTCAGGTTGCGCACCGAGCCGATGAGCCGTGGCACACCGCCCAGCCGGGCGCCGGCGGCACCAACGACGTTGGCCATGAACAGCCACGTGTGCACGAGGTCGTAGCGCTCTCGGCGGCACAGTCGCGCGATCTCGACGACCACCTGTGAGCGGCGCGGCCATCCCGCGGCGTAGTGAAACGTGATGTCGTCGCGCGTCAGCCACTGGCGCGAGAACTCGCCGTCCTGGCGGCCGAGTACCAGGACCTCGACATCGTAGGCGGCGCGTTCGGTGCGGCTGAGCAACTCGGCGAGCTGCACCTGGGCCCCGCCGACGCCGAGCGAGCTGATGACGTGCAGGACGCGCCGGCGAGTCCGGCCGGGCGTGAGCGCGGCCCGGGGCCACATCCAGGCGAGGGCCAGCTGCGCCAGCAGCAGCGGCACATCGATGGCATCGAGCAGGCGGCCGAACGACGCCAGCAGCGTCAGCCGGCCGAAGGCGCGCGGCTCGAGCACCACGGGGGCCGTATCGGCCGCCGCGACGACAAAACGCGCGGCGCCGATGGCACGCGCCGCCCGATACAGATTGGCGTGGCGCACGGCGGCGTTGTTCGCCTGGGGAATGACGATGTGGTCGAAGTGCTCGGCCCGCAGGCGTCTCACCAGTGCTGCGTGCCTGAGCAGGCCCAGGGCCGCGCCGTCGTAGTGGAAGAGCCTCGACACGCCTTCGGCGCGCAGCGACTCGTCGAAGCCGGACGAGGTGACGACGTCGATCGCCGCCGAGGGCCAGCGGGCGCGGACCCAGGCCAGCGTCGCGGCGAACTGCGGCATGCGGCACGACCGGAACATCAGCACACGCGGTGAGGCCGCCCACGCCGGAGCGTCGGTGGTCACCTCACATGCCGTGTCAGCCGTGGTCATCGTCATCGTCCGCTCGTTCCACCGTCCGCTCACCGGACGGTCTGCCGGTCTGCCGACACCGGTGTCGGGCGTCCGATGACGCCTCACCGCGGCTCGGCCGCTGGCGGCCTTTTCTGCCGTGATCTGCGCGCCAGTGACGCCGGGCCGTGCATGGCGTCACCGCACGGCCTGCTGAATGGCAAGTTCGGTACCAGTCGACTGGCCGGGAGACAGTGAGGCGCGCGGCGCCAACCGCGCCACCGATGGCGCCTGTCTTGCTTCTTCCCGTCCGGCATCGCCATGAGAGATCGTGTGGTCGTCATCGGGGATCCGGCCTCGGTCTTCGTGCAGACGCCGGTGCGTTTCTGGCGGGAGCGCGGCGTCGACGCCGTCATCCTGGCCGCGCGCTGGCAAGGCGGGCACACGGTTGACGGTGACCTGCCGGTCGTCTCCGCCGAGTCGCTGGCGCCGGCGTGGGCGGTGTCGGCCGCCCGTGCCGTCTACTCGTTCCTCGATGCCGTCAACACCAGCAGCCTGGCGCTGGATCCGGCCCGCGTCCGCACCGCCCTGCAGGCCTGGGCTCACACGGCCGTGCCGCCGTCGGTTGCGCCGCCGGCGCACGACGCGCTGCTCATCGCGGCGGCCGCCGACGCCCTCGACCCGGCCTGCGTCTTCGGCCACGAGGCCTTCGCGCACGGCCTGGCCACCAGTTGCTGCGCGGCCCCGCGACGGGCGCTGATGGCGTGGGGCGCCGACGTGCTGCAGTACGCGCCGATGACCGACGTCGCGCACGCGCTGGTGCGCCAGGCGCTGCACGACGTGCACTACGTGCTGACCAACACCTCGACGATGGAAGACGCCATCCACGAGCGGTTCGACCTGCCACGTGCGCGCATCGCCCGCATCTCGTACGGTGTCGATCGGCGGATGTTCCGCCGCGCTACCGGGGCCGACGACGCCCGGGTGCGGCACAAGCACGGCATCACTGCCGGGGCGCCGGTGCTGATGAACGTCCGCCGCGTCCTGCCCCACTGGGGCAGTGGTGTGGCGTGGCCGGCGATGGTGGCCCTGGCCCAGGCGCGCCCCGCGCTCCATCTCGTCGTCCTCGGCGGATCTGGCAGCGATGGGGACATCGCGGCAGCCGAAGTCGAGGCCCGCGGGCGGGGCCTCGCCGATCGCGTCACGTTCGTGCGCGGCAACGCGCCGCTCGCCACGGTGGCGGAGCTGATGTCGGTGGCCGATGTCTCGCTCTCGCTGGTCGGCACGCTCGAACCGGTGTCCTGGAGCGTGCAGCAGGCAGTGGCCTGCGGCAGCGCCGTGGTGGTGGCGGACCAGGCGTCCTATGCCCTCGAAGGCGAGCGAGGACTGTCAGTCCATCGGCTGCGGCCCTTCGGCGTGCCGCAGGTCTGCGCGGCTGTCGCCGCACTGCTCGACGATCCCGCTCGGACGACGGAGATGGCGCGAGCTAACGACCGCTACGTGACGACCCATCACGATCGCGAGCACCAGCTCACGCGCTTGCTGCGAATCGTGGCCGGACGCGCGACGGCAGAACGCCTGCTCGCCGCCGGCGCCCTCGCCAGCCGCTGACGGCTCGCGTGGCGGCGGCACGCTGGCCTTGGCGCGGTCGGCATGAGCACCAACCGGACGCCGCGTCAGAGGTCGTCGCGGAGCACGTCGCCGAGCGGCTGGCTCTCGGCCCAGGCGACGTGCCCCGGCAGCACGACGCTGTAGCGGCGGTTGGTCCGGGGATCGGAGCCATCACTCGACCACACGCGGATCTCGTCGCGCCAGCGCGTCCAGCCGCCGCCAGGTCCGGTCGGCCGCGTGCCGGGGGCCGAGGGCTGGCAGCGGACGCCCGTCCTCCAGCACCCGCAGGGTCGACGCCGGGTGCGTCACGTACCAGCGTGCCGCGCCGGTGCGGAAGCGGAATACGCGCGCGCCATCGGTCGACGTCAGGAGGCGTGAGGCGGGAATGTGCCAGGGCTGGTCTTCCGGCCGCGGGACCTCGATCTGCGCTGCCTGCCGCAGGTCGAGCGCCGCCACTGCCCACCAGATCTTCTGCGTGTAGAGATCGTTCAGGCGTGCGGCCGACGCCAGCGCCAGCTCCCGCAACGTCGCCTCGGCGCCGTCCGCGTCGGCAACCAACGGCGCCTGACGAGCACGGCGAAACGTGACCATCACCTCGAACACCGAGCGCGGGATGTCCGCCTGCCGCTCGAGCACCTGTCGCAGCGTGTCGTCGAGGACGTAGCCGTGGCGCCAGAACAGCTCCGCCCAATACTGCAGGGGACGATCGTGTGGACTCGACCCGGGCGCCCCCGGCAGCCGCGACGAGAACACGACCACGTCGCTGGCTCGCGCGCAGGCGCCGACGAGTGCCTGCTGATCGCCGGGCGACAGCTCCTGCGCCACCTCGAGACACAGACACAGGTCGAAGC
Source organism: Acidobacteriota bacterium (assembly GCA_031404695.1). Classification (GTDB taxonomy): domain Bacteria; phylum Acidobacteriota; class Vicinamibacteria; order Vicinamibacterales; family UBA2999; genus CADEFD01. The sequence continues at coordinate 27,550 of JANNIB010000313.1, read as the reverse complement.
GCCGGCCCGGATCGGGCACCGCGCCAAGCGGCGTCGTGCGGGCGGAGACGCCCAGCACGTCGGTCACCCCGGCGGCTTCGAAGGCGCGCAGCCAGTAGCCGGCGCCGCTCCCGAGGTCGACGACGCTGCGGGGACCAAGTTGACGTGCCAGAAGCGGCACGAGCTCCGACGCGACCGCCGCGTGCTGCGGGTCCCACTTGGCCCGATCGGCTTGGTGCGCCGGCGGCGTGAGGCGCGACGCCTTACCGCGGAGGATCGTGAGACGCGAAGCGTGATCGACGAACCGTCGGTACTCGAGCCAGAGGTCGGGCCGCTCGCAGAGAAGCACGTCGACGGCCTGCCGCACCTGCGCGCCGGCGCCCACGCCGATCTCGTCCACGACGACGATCGCGTCGGAGGCGCTGAGCCCGCGCGTCAGTGCACGCAGTTCGCCGAGCAGGTCCTGGTCGGGACGGGTGACGCGGTAGCGCCGCAGCGACGTCGTGCCCGCAAGGCCCTGCAGATAACGTTCGTCGGCGTCGGTTTGGGTGGCCGCCTCCGCCGAGCCAGGCAGCGCGGCAGGGGCCGACTCGTCAGCGGGCGCCGGCGCCCGCAGGGCGTCGTCGATGGCCTCGGCGCTCACGCCGACAAACGTCTGCCAGTCATGGCGCACGTCGTCGTTCACCGGCGGCACCGCGATGTGGGCGCGTCGCTGGCCACTCGCCTGCCGTCGCCGCATCACCTCCGACGCGGAGACCGCCAGCGGCTCGCGGCCGCGAAGGGCCTCGGTCAGCGTCACCTGCCGCACGGCCGGTCCGGCCAGGATGCCGGCGCCGGTGGCATTGACGACCACGCGACCGGGGACACGGGCGGCTTCGGCGGTAATCCAGTCGCGAAAGGCGCACAGGTGCGGGGCCGTGCGCGCGCGGGTGCCGTCGACGCCGGGTTCGAACGTCTCGGGCCACGCCGCGAGGCGTTGCGCCCAGCTGGTCTCGAGCGAGTCGCCCCATGCCCGCGCCCGGCGCCATTCTTCCTCGAAGGTGGTGTCGCGCGCGTAGGGCCTCCCGCCCGAGAAGGCCAGATCCGCGCCGGTGAACGCGATCGGGTCGCAGCCCATCTGCAGCGCGAGATCGAAGGCCGTGGTGAGCACCGACCCCCACGCTCGCAGCGGCTGCCGATCCAGGCCGATCCGGCGCAGCCACGGCCAGGGGTGATGGTCGGCCACCCGGAACACGAATGTGCGACCCGCGAAGGCATCGAAGGCGACCGGATCGAGGCTCCCCTCGCCCACCAGCCAGGTCCGCGGACACGCCGGCAGATCGACGAGATGACTCGCGTTGACGTCACTGGGATCGAGCGCGACGACGAAGTCAGGCTCCACACCGGCAGTGAGCAGCGGCCGCACGGCCGTGTCCACCGCGATGAGGACGACCTTGTCGCGATGAGCGACGATCTCCGGCAGGTTGACGTCGAGTGACGGCCCGGCGGCAACCAACACGGCCGGCAGCCCTGGCAACGCGTGTACGAGTGCGCCCGCATCCTCAGCGGCAGCAATCGCTGGAAGATTTCTGAGCGTGTTCAGCAGGTACGGCCCCGCGTACTTGCGCCGCGCCTCCTGATTCGCGCGGGCGCCGAACCACGCGCGCACCACCAGCCGGCTGACCCTCACCGCCTCGTCGCGATAGGCCCGCATCACCGCCGGATCGCCGACGACCACTGGTTGGTCACGATCGGGGTCGAGCGTTCTGACCACGTCGTCGAGCCCGTCGTAGCCGGGGCCGGTCAGGATGGTCAGGGCCGCAGACGGCGTCAGCGGCGACGTGCCGCCAGGCTCGAGCGCGACGACCTGCCCCCGCCAGCCGCGACCAGCCAGCGCCGCCAGCAGTTGCCCGTCACCCAGGCCGATCACGAACAGCACCGCCGACTGATCGATGGCCGCGCCGTCCAGCCAGCGGTCGGCGTCGGCGGTGACTTCCGGCGACCCGCTCACGCCGCGACCCGGCCGGCAGCCCGCCAGCCCCAGATGTAGTACGGCGCCAGGGGCCCGGTGTGGAACAACAGGTCGAGGATCGTCACCGCGTGGACGAACGGGCCATGGAACTGGTCGTATTCGGGATAGCCCCGGTAGTCTTTCCACTCCACCCTGATGCCCGCGGCGAGAAAGCCCTCGTCGGTGATGTAGGCCTTGGCGGATGGGCCCGACACATACATGGACGCGCCGACGTGCTGCAGCAGTTCCACCACGCGGCCGCCCTTGCTCTGCGTGAGGTGGAACGTGCGCGAGTCCACATAGGGCGTCGTGATTCCGAGCAGGTCACGGGCGATGCCGGTCACCAGCGCCTGGTTGAACTCCGAGAGCGTCGACCATGGCCGCCTGAGGTAGAACTCCTCGAAGTAGGCGCGGTAGACCTCGAAGTACGGGGCCCGGCGATAGGCCGCTTCGAGCCGCCGCCAGTGGTCGAGGGCCCACGGGCTCGACGGCAGCGCGACGTCGCAGATACGCCGCGACTCGCGTTTGCCGACCGGGATCGTCAGCCACCGCTCGCCGTGCTCGGTCTTGATGCGGTTGCGGTTGCGCCAGTCGTTCTTCGTGTACTGCACGTCGTCGTAGAAGACGAACAGGTCGACGTCGTGGATGATGTCGAAGTAGCCCTTCCACGGGATGTAGTTCGATTGAATGATGCCGACCCGTGTCATGACGCGCGTTGCTCCTCGCCGCCGCTCACTGCGCGCGTGCGGCCTTGCGGGCCGCAAAACATTTGCGGGTCATCTGCCGCTTGATGTCGAAGGCCGGGCTCTCGATGATGTGCGTCGTGATGGCCCGGTCCACGCCCTCGTAGACCGAAAACGCGTCGTCGAAGCAGATCCAGCCGCCCTCGACCAGACAGGGCAGCAACCGCGTCAGGTCGTCGTCAACCGCGCTGGCGCCGTGATCGCCGTCGAGGAAGATCAGCCGGCATCGGAAGCCGGGCGGCGCCTGAGCGGCAAACGTCGCCGTGGTGCCGCGGTGCGGCCGCACGACCGCCTCGAGACCGCGGCTGCGGATGTTGGCCTGGAACCCCTCAAAGACGCTGCCCTGCCGCGCGTACACCGGCGCCAGGGACTCTTCGAACGGAGCGCTCCACACGGTCTGCTCCTGATAGCCGGCATGGCGCCGGCCGTCGATGTCGACCTCGAAGGAGTAGGTGCCGTCGGCGTTCTGGCGCCAGTCGTCGCGGGCCGGAAACGGATCGATGCAGTGCACCAGTCCGTGCGTGTCACGCACCGCCGCTCCGAGGGCGATCGCCGATCGACCGAACCACGACCCCACTTCCACCACGTCGCCCGGCAGGTGTGCGGTCGCGTAGACCAGGGTCGAGAGCGTGAACAGTTCGTCGATGGGCGACCATCCGGGCACGCCGTCCACCAGGGTCTCGATCTCGGTGACCAGCGGCGTCACGACACGGGCGGGCGTCATGCGGCCGTCTCCTTCAGGTTGCTGACCAGGGTGGCGTAGGTCGCGCCCTGACCCGGCCAGCGGGTCTCCTGCCAGTCGGGGCACTGCCCGCAAAAGGCGTGGTGACTGTAGTCGCCGGTCAGGTGGGCGGTGCGCAGCGCCGCGTAGCCCTGGCTCCGCCAGAGCTCGGCGATCGTGGTCGTGTGGTAGTCCACGAGCGATGAGCCACCGGTCCAGTCCGACGGACAGAATGCGAGCGTGGCCCGCGGCGTCACGACCACGCGATCCCACGGATACACGCACGGGCGACGCGGCTGCTGCGCGGCCTTGCCCCGCATCACCTCGGCGACGCCGATGACGGCGCCCGAGGCCGAGTGGAGCCGGCGGATGGCGACCGAGTGTGCGCCGGCGTCGGTCCAGAACCGCTGGAAGTCGCCGGTCTCGTGCGCGTTGCCGGGCTGTTCGATGAAGCTGACGGCGACGCGCAGGCCGGCGCCCGTCTCCCGCGCCCGGTTGATGAGCCGCATCACGTTGGCGCGGGTGACCGCGAGGTCACCCCGCACCCGGATCTTCGCGTAGGTCTCCGCCGACCAGGCGTCGATGCTGACGTCCACCAGGTTGACGCCGGTCGCGAGCAGCGCCTCGATGCGCGACTCCGTGAGCAGGGTGCCGTTGGTGGTCAGCGAGACGAACGTGCCGGACCGCCGCACGGCGTCGGCCAGCATCGTGAAGATCGATCGATGCAGCAGCGGCTCGCCGTCGCTGGCGAAGCGGACGTATTGCACGTGCCCCCGACCCGCATCCGCCACTTCGCCGATCGCCTTGGCGCACATCTCGACGCTGAGCGATCGTCCGCCGTAGTGCGACGACCGCTTGAACGCCGGATGCGGACAGTGGGTGCACGACAGGTTGCAGAGTTCGGTCGCGTCGATGATGACCTGTGAGGGGAACGCCTCCGACAGCCCGTGGCCGAAGTCATACGGCACCGCACCCGCCGCCGGCGCCTCGGCCGTCGTCGCGGTGCCTGGCACTGGTCCCGTGGCTGGCCGCGGCCGGGTCGTGGACATGCGCGGCTCAATCCGTGAAGCGGCCGAACACGACCTGCCCGGTCCTGGTCAGGCGCGGCGCGCCGGGAATGCCCGGCATGCCGGCGCCGTCAGCGAACGGGGTCGCAGCGGCCCGGCGGCTACGGCCAGGACGCCGCACCACGAGCGCCGGGGCCGGCCCGTCGGTTCCTACCACCGCCGTGCACGCCCAGCGCAGATACGCGAGCCACTCGTCATCGGGCAGCGCGTGCCCGAAATAGTAGCCCTGCAGGTCGTCGCAGCCGAGCGTCCGCAGACGGCGTGACTGCGCCTCGGTCTCGACCCCTTCGGCCACCACGTGCACGCCGAGCGTCTTGCCGAGCGAGACGACCGCGCTGACCAGCGCCGCCGCGTCGTGCCCGTCGGGCAGCTCACGCGCCAGCGCGCCGTCGATCTTGATGCTGTGCGGGCGTACCCGGCGCAGCGCCCGCAGCGACGACACGCCGCTGCCGAAGTCGTCGACGATGACGCCGATGCCGAGCCCGGCCAGGTCGGCCAGCACCTGGTGCACCCGCGGGTCGTCGGCGACGAGCACCGACTCGGCGATCTCGACGCGCAGCGCGGCGGCGTCGGTGCCGTCTGCGAGCACGCGCCCCAGGCACGACACGATGTCGCCTTCGACCAGCTGCCGGCGCGACAGGTTGATCGACACCGGCACGTCGAACCCGGCCTCGCGCATCCGCCGGGCGGTGGCGCCACCGCGTGTCAGCACCCACTGGGCGAGGCGTCCCGCGAGGCCGGATTCGTCAGCCGCCGCAAGGAAGGCCCCCGGCAGCATCAGGCCGTGCCCGGGCCGGCGCCAGCGCAGCAGCGCTTCGCACGACGAGATGCGCCGCGCCGAAGACTGCCACACGGGCTGGTAGTGCAGCTCGAACTCGCCGCCCTCGAACGCGCGTGCGAGCGCCGCATCGAGCACGGTGCGGGCGCGCGAGTGCTCGTTCATCTGCGCGCGGTAGTAGCGGTATTGGTTCTTCCCCGCCGCCTTGGCCGCGTACATCGCGGTGTCGGCATGACGGATGAGTGCCGCGGCGTCGTCGCCATCCCCCGGGAACACGCTGATGCCGACGCTGGCGGTGAGCTCGGTCACGCGGCCCTCGACCACGATCGGCGCGGCGGCCGCCGTGAGCAGCTTGCCGGCGAGCGTGGACGCGAACCGGCTGTCGTCGAGATCTTCCATCACCACCACGAACTCGTCGCCGCCGATGCGGGCCACCGTGTCCATGCTGCGGGTGCGGCCGGCAAAGCGGCGCGCGATCTCCTGAAGCACGCGATCGCCCTGCTCGTGGCCGCAGGCGTCGTTGATGTCCTTGAAGCCGTCGAGGTCGACAAACAGCACGGCCAGCGCGCGGCTCTTGCGGCGGGCCATCGCGATGGCATGATCGATCGCCTTCTGCAGCGCGTGCCGGTTCGGCAGCCCGGTGAGCGGATCGGTCACCGCCTGCGTGCGCAGCGTCGCCGCGTGGCTGGTGCGCTCGAGGGCGCACAGCAGCGCCCGCACGACCCGGGGCCCGGTAGCCGCCGCGCGTGACAGGCAGTCTTCGGCGCCGGCGCGCACCGCCGCCACGGCGGCCGCGTCGTCGGCATCGGTGAGCAGCACCACCGGGAGCGCCGGGTGGGTGCGCTTGATTTCGGCCAGCGCGACCCGGGCCAGGTCGGCGTCTTCCGCCTGCAGCAGCACCAGAGCGGCGGGATGAGCACGCAGATGGTCGAGCGCACGACCGAGACCGAGGGCGGTGTCGACACGGATAGCGCCACGGCTGGCGGCGTGGATCGCCTCGGCCAGTGACGGCCCCGGGGGGCTGTGGCCGACCGTGACGTGGAGGAGGCGCAGGGGCTGGCGGGCCGCGGCGGAGCGCGGCCGCAGGCGCGGCAGGTCGAAGAGGGGTTCGCGGGTGGCCATGGCGTTCACCGGCGCAGGGCCGTGGCGCGCGCGTCGGCGGCGGCCATCAGCACCCCGGGATGCACCGGCTCGATGGCGTCGGCCGGCGCGTGAACGCGCCGGCAGCTCGGGCAGAGCTGCGCCTGCGCCGACATGACGAGCAAGGTGCCGCCAGTGGGGCCGGCGCCATGGGTGACGAGCGTGTCGGCGAGATCGTGCAGCCGCAGTCCGAGCATCGACAGGCGGCGGCGCCACCAGTCGTCAGTCAGGCGCTCTTCGAAGGCGCGCTCGGCGCGCACCGGACGTCCCGACACTTCGACGACCAGCGTGTCGCGGCCGACGCGCGCGAGCTCGCCGACCGCGGCGTCGAGGTCATCGGCTTCGAGGTGTTCGAGCCAGTCGGCCGAGACGACCACCGTCGAGAAGACGTGATCGGCAAATGGCAGCGCCATCGGCGTCGCCCTGGAGTAGCGGTTGCGGTCGGGACGATCGAGCCGGCGGGCGACGTCGGTGCCCCAGGCACGCAAGCCGCTCCGGGCAAGCGCTTCGACCAGCTGCCCCTGACCGGCACCCGCATGCAGCACGCTGCCGCCGGCCGCGGTCAGCCCGCACACGACGTCCATGACCCCCTCGATGGCGCCGGTCCAGGCATCGTCGCGGCCGCTCGGCACCATGCTCGGCCGCAGGCGCGAGAAGGCCTCGGCGGGGCCGCGGGTCTGGCAGCGGGCCGCGGTCTCGACGAACCACGCCCGCGCCTCGATGGCCGAGGCGAGCCGCGCGTCGAGCGGGCGCGCCGGATCGGCGGCCGCCGCCGGGTAGCCGTCGAGCGTCTCGATGAAGTCGATGGCCTCGCCCTCGAGGCCGAGCGCGACAAATGGCACCCCGGCCCGCAGCGCCAGGCTGGCGCCGTCGCGTCCGCCGGTCAGGACGGCCGAGGCGGTGCCGAGGTCGGCCACCGCCGAGGTCCAGTCAAGCGAACCTCCGGGCGCATCGAGCGGATAGTCGGCCACCATGCCTGGCCAGGCGCCGCGCACGACCGCCAGGTCCGCCGTGAACTCCACCCGGCGCGACGGATGGCAATCGGTGACCACCAGATGATCGGAGAAGTCGCGCCGGGCGGTGACGCCAAACGGGGCGCCGAACACCGAGTCGGCGACGCGACGATGGGCCACGCCGAGGGCCTTGAGGACGCGGGCACTGGCGGCGTCGCGCACGGTGCAATCGGCGAGCCCGCGCAGGATGTCGTGGCCTTCGTCGAGCGGGCCGACGGTCGCGTTCACGAGGTAGGTCGGCAGGTCGAGGTGCTGCGCGGCGCCGAGAATGGCCAGCAGGTGGCGGTGACGCTGCGCCCGCAAGGTATCGCCGGCCACGACGACCACGTCGATGTCGGCGAAGACGCGTCGCAGTTCCTGCGAGGCGAGGGCCGCAGCCACCGCCTCGTCGAGGGTGCCGGTGCCGAGTTCCTGCCAGTCGCCGCGGAAGTAGGCGTGGCGCACGTGGGCCCCGGCCCGCTGCAGCATGCGGCGGTGGGCGTGCGAGACGGCCAGGCTCACGACCTGCGCGTCATCGGCGCTGTCGTTGAAGAGGCCGACGGCCAGTGGGCTTGCGGCCGGAGCAGGACGCCGCTGGTGTCCGGCATCGCTGCCGGTGGGCGTGGATTCGAGGCGGACGGTCGGGGAAACCATGCCCGCCGTATCAGCAACGTGTGTGCCGCGCCGGCGGGGCTGGCGAGGCCCGGCGATCCTGTGCAATCCGTCGAAGCCGGGTGTCGGCGGGCCGACGGTGGGCCGGGCGGCGGCGGACGCCACGCCGACACGCCGGCCGGAGTCACGACAGCCGCGTGTACTCGCGCATGTAGCCGCTCACCATCCGGTCGATGGTGAACTCGGTCTGGTAACGCACGCGCGCCCGCTGGCAGAGCGCCCGCAGCGCATTCGGCGCCGTGGTCCGGGCGAGGTTCAGCGTCTCGGCGAGAGCGCGTGTGTCGGTCGGGTCGAACAGCCAGCCGGTCTGGCCGTCGTCGATGAACTCGACCAGCTCCGGCACGCGGCTGGCCACCACCGGCACCTGATCGCAGAACGCCTCGAGCACGGCCAGCGGCTGGTCGCCGTCGCCCGACGGCAGCACCAGGAAGTCCGCTTCGTGGGAGTACTGCCGCACGGCCGCATCGGGCGCCGCGACCCGCACGGTGACCGGCCCTTCGTGCGGCCATGGCGCGGTCTCGCGCGCTTCGGATCCGCCGAAGAAGACGCACAGGATGTGGAGCCGGGGATCCACGAACGGCAGCGCGTGCAGCAGCAGCCGCTGGTCGTGCGCGGTCGTGGTGGCGCTCACGTAGCACAGCACCAGGCCGCCGGCCTGGCGCCAGGCGCGCATCTCGAGTTCCAGATGATCACCCGAGGCGGGCGGTGGATCGGGCAGCACCCCGTAGGGCACGACCGCCAACTGGCGGGGCACCACGCCGCGCGCCACGAAGTGCTCCGCCACCGCCCACGTCGGCACCACCGCACGGTCCACGAGGTTCATCACTTCCAGGTCGTAGGCCTGACGGCCGGTGCCGGGCCGCGATACGGTCCATTCGTGGGAGGTCTGCAGGATCGGCACCCGTGTACTCACCCGCTTGGCCGCCGCAATCGCGATGACGCTCGGCACGGTGCCATGCGTGTGCAGCACGTCGAAGGCCGCGGCAGAGCCCAGTTGATCGTGGATGCATTGCACGACCGCGGCGTTGGGCCCCATCTGCCGGGCGGCCAGCGAGTCGATCTCATGCACTGTGACGCCAGAGTCGGTGAGCTTGCGCATCAGCGGCGCGACGTTCATCAGTCCGCCGACCGGCGTCTTCGACGTGACGACCGTCACCTGATGGCTGGCGCGCTTCTGACCGACGGCCAGCTCGGTCACGGTGTTGCCGGCCGCACCGCTGACGAACGAGAGGAGATGGAGAATGCGCACCATGGCCTCCGTTACGCGCTGCAAGGCAGCACGGGGCGCCGCAGGCCTCGGGCACCCCGGCGGCGGGCGCTCGCCCACGCCTCGTCGCTGGCCGCGAAGTCGGGCACCGCCGCGACCAGCAGGTCGAGCGTGGCCTCGGCCTCGCCCTGCTCCACCAGCCGCCGCAGCCGTTCGACGGCGCGCGTCACCGCCGCGCCGTCGTTGGCTTTCTGGCGCGCCACCCAGATGCGGCGGTGCGCCGTCGGACACATCCGCAGCCCCTGGGTCGTCAGCTCCTCGCGGCGCTTCTCGCCGGGGCCGAGGCCAACGACCTCGATCGGCACGCGCGCAAATCCCGCCTCGGCCTCAATCGCCAGCAGGCGGCCTGCGAGATCGCCGATGCCGACCGGCTCGCCCATGTCGAGCCAGTAGGTCTCGGGCCGCCGGGCCAGCAGGTCCGCCTTCATCACGAGGGCGACCGCTTCCCCTGCCGTCATCACGTAGCGGGTGGCCAGCGGGTCGGTCAGCGCCAGCGGCAGGCCGCGGCGGATGCGATCGCGGAAGATCGTCAGCAGGCTGCCGCTGCTGCCGAGGATGTTGCCGAAGCGCACGACAATCGGCCGCGCGTCGCCAGGGGTGGCGGCAAGCGTGACCAGTTCGGCCAGCCGCTTGGTCGCTCCCATGACGCTGCGCGGCGCGGCGGCCTTGTCGGACGAGATGAGCACGAAGCGCGCCCCGGCCTCGCGGCTCGCCGCCACGACGTTGGCGGTGCCGACGACGTTGGCGCCGACGGCCGCGCAGACGTCGCGTTCCATCATCGACACGTGTTTGTAGGCGGCGGCATGGAAGACGACGTCAGGGGCGGCCTGCGCGACAGCGCGGCGGACGAGCGGCTGCTGGCAGATGTCGGCCAGCACCGGCTCGACCACCAGCCCCGGCGCGCGATCCGCCAGCTCCTTCATGATCTCGAACAGATGCAGCTCCGAGTGATCGACCAGCGTCAGCACATCGGGCCCGCAGTCGGCCAGCTGACGCGAGAGCTCGGAGCCCACCGAGCCGCCGGCCCCGGTGATGAGCAGACGCTGTCCGGCGTAGCGTTTGCGGTCGGCGGGGCCGAGCAGATGACGCACCGGCCGATCGAGCAGACGCTCGAGCTCGTCGGGCGAAAAGGGGCATCTCATGGACGGGCGCTCCCTGCGGGTTCCTCGGCCCGCGTCGTCCGCTCGTTCAGCAGCACCAGATCGACGCGCCGATTGCGGGCCCGCCCGGCTGGCGTGTCGTTGGCGGCGCGCGGCTTGAACTCCGCGTAGCCGGCGGCCGAGAGCCGCGACGGCGCCAGGCCGGCGGTCGTCACCAGGAACTCGACCACGCAGGTCGCCCGCGCGGTCGAGAGCTCCCAGTTCGAGGCGTACTGCGAGGTGCGGATCGGGGTGGTGTCGGAGTGGCCTTCGATGCGCACCGCGTTGGGCAGCGTCGTCAGCATCGTCGCCACACGGGTCAGCATCTGGGCCGCCTCCGGCGCCAGGTCCGCCTGCCCGACGTCGAAGGCGCCGGCTTCGGGCACTTCGATGACGAGCCCGCGCGGATCTTCGATGAGCTGCAGGTAACCGGCGGCGAGTTCCGGCGCCAGCGCACGTTCGACCTCGGCCCGCAGGGCCACGGCCGGATCAGGGGGCGGTGGCGCCTCCGGCGGCGCGGTAGCCGGCGCGGCGGTCTCGGTCGGAGCCGGTGCGGTCGTCACCGCGGTCTCGGTCAGCGACGCGGCATACAGCGTCGCGAAGAACGCCACCAGCAGCGTCATGAAGTCGGCGTAGGAGATGAGCCACCGATCGCGCGACACCTGCGTGGCTGAGAGCCGGATGTTCATGACTTCACGAGACGCGCCCGCGTCCCGCCCTCCGTGGGCACGGCGTAGCGCGGCGCGCCGTGCCAGGCCGTGAGCAGACTGCGCAGGTGGCCGTCCACCAGCGTCGGATGGATGCCCTGCTGAATCGCCACCGCGCCTTCGATGACCACTTCGCGGCTGAGTGCCGCCTGCCGGCCGAGGCTGCGCAGCCGCGTCGCCAGCGGCAGGAATACGAGATTGGCGGCGCCGACGCCGTAGACGGTGGCCACGAACGCGACGGCGATCCCGGGCCCCACGCTGGCCGGCGAGGTCAGGTGCTCCATCGCCTGGATCAGGCCGAGCACGGCGCCGAGGATGCCGAGCGTCGGCGCGTAGCCGCCGGCGGCCTCGAGCACGAGCGCGCACTCGGCGTCGGCTTCCTCACGCACCTGGCTGAAGGTCTTGAGCGTATGGCGCACGTCGGCGGCCGGCACTCCGTCGACGACCAGCGACAGGGCGCGGATGAGGAACGGATCGTCGCTGCGCGACAGCTCGTTCTCGAGCGACAAGGTGCCGCGGGTCCGGGCGCGGGTGGCGTATTCGCCCATCCGCGTCAGCAGCGCCGTGTCGGATTCCGGACGGCGCCCGAAGGCCGCCGCCAGCGCCCGGCCGGTGCGGGCCAGCAGCGCCAGCGGGAAGCTGAAGAGCACCGCCGCCGCGGTGCCGCCGAAGACGACCAGCGCCGCCGCCGGCTGCAGCAGCGTGCTGATGGTGCCGCCGTCGAGCGACTGGGCGCCCACGACCAGCGCCACCATCAGCGGCACGCTGAAGAGGAACGCGGCGTCGGAGACGCGTCGTGGGGTGGTCACCGTGCATCCGCTCCTGTCTGTTCGAGCTCGGTCCGCACGCGCACGCGGTCCGCGGCCTCGATGAGCGCGGCCAGCGGCCACGGCTGGTCGGACGGCCCGGCCTCGAGATACACGCGCCGCATGTAGTCGAGGTCGTCGGCCGTATCGACCGTGAAGCGCAGGTCGGGCCGGCGCAGGTCGGTCGGCGCCAGCGCGTCCACCGCCCGCGAACGGCCGTCGCGGCGGATGAAGGGCGTCACGTGTTCGCGGTCGTAGGCGTCGGTCGCCAGCGCCGCCGCGCGCACGAGCGCGGCCACGCTCATCGCCTCGACTGTGGCGCCCACCGGCAGGCCGTAGTCGACGACGTAGTCGGCCCCCGAGCGTTGCAGGATGTCGAGCGTGCGCACCGCGGCGGCGAGGTCGATGGCCGGGTTGTCCGCGGTCGCCCGGATGATGGCCGGCACGTCGAGCAGCGACGCCGCGAAGGCGTAGCGGCCCAGCACGTCGTCAGCCGAGCCACGCAGCACCGCGACGCCGAGCCGCTCGGCTTCCTCACAGAGCAGGTCGTCTTCGAGCAGGGTGGTGGTCGCGAGCACGACCGGCAGCTCGCCCTGATGGAGCAGACGCTCCACCACGCGCGCCAGCAGCGTCCGGCCGGCGATCGGCGACAGCGACTTGCCGGGCAGACGGGTGGAGCCCATGCGGGCCTGAACGACGATGGCAGCGCGGGCACTCATGCGACGTCCTCTACACAGGTCGGGGCGAATTCGGGGAGGGTGATGCGGGTGCCGTCGAGGAAGACCGAGGTCTCGTAGCTGGCCATCCAGAGGTTGTCTCGGAAGCGGCCGATCGACGGCGCCACGCGCACGCCGGCGGTGAGATCGACCAGCATGCGCGGGAAATCGGCGCCGGCGTGAATGGTCAGCGGAATGCCGCCGGAGAAGCGCGGGTTGATCTCGAACACCACCGGCCGTCCGTCCACGAGGCGGCACTGGATGTTCACGGCGCCGGCAAACTGCAGGGTGGCCGCGCAGGTGCGCGCCACCTGGATGAGCGCCGGGTCGTTCACGGTGCGGCCGCGGTCGCTCACGCCGGCGCGGATCACGTCGCGGCGGCGCGGCACGATGCTGAGCGGCTGGCCGGAGAAGTCGCAGAGCAGGTCGATGGTGAACTCGGGGCCATCGAGGTAGGCCTGGACGACCGCGTCAGGCACGTAGTCGACGAAGAAGTCGAGTTCGCGCCGGGTGCGCACCGGGTAGGCGCCGACGCTGCCCCGGCCGCGTCGCGGCTTGATGAAGAGCGGGAACGCCGGGGTCTCGGGCAGCGCCGATGGCAGCCACGAGTCGGCGGCCGGAATGCCGCGGGCATTCAGATACCGGCAGGTCGCGTACTTGTCCTCGCACAGCTCGGAGGTCGCCGCCGGCGACACTGCCACCCGCACGCCATGCTCGAGGAAGCGGCCGGCGGCACGGCCGAAGATCACCAGCTCGTCGTCGATGGTCGGCACCACCAGCCCGATCCGTTCGCCGACGCAGATCTCGAGGATGGCGTCGATGTAGTCGGGGGCGGTGGAGAGCGGCACCCGGTAGGCGCGGTTGGCGGCGTGCACGGCCGGCGACAACGGGTTCACGTCGGTGACCACGACGCTGCCGCCGCGGTGATGGGCCACCGCCCGCTGAAACGCGCGCACCAGCGGCACCCGCCGCGAGCCGGCCGTGATGAGCACGTTAAGCGACATGTTCGGTCCCCTTGTCATGCGCGTGCAGGTCGGAGGGCTGGAACGGCGCGCCGGCATCGACGTTGCGGCCCAGCCGCTGCCCGACCAGCTCGCGCTGGCGATCGGCGCCCAGTCCGCAGGCCGGTCGCAAGGCGATGAGGTCGGTGGCCGCGACCACGTGACCGGCCGGCAGCCGGCGCCGGGCGTAGAGCGCGCGACGGCTGGGATCACTGTTCCCCTTCTCTGCCGGAAGACAGGCCTTGACGCCGGTGCCGAGCGCGGCCTGCGCCCGCGCCGCGGCGCGTACCAGGGCCGCCAGTTCGCCCGGCGTGCTCGACACCTCGGCGTCGATGCTGTCGTCGCCGGCCCGCAGCACGAGGTGGCGCTCGTAGATGGCGGCGCCCATGGCCACTGCCAGCGGCACCGAGAAGCCGTCGGCGCCGTGATCCGAGAAGCCGACGACAGCCCGGCAGGCCATGCCGAGCGTGGCGATGGCGCGCAGGTTCTCGCTGCCCTTGGGCACCGGATACGCCGACACGCAGTGCAGCAGCGCCACCCCGCCGGCGCCGGCGCGCTCGGCCCAGAAGAGCGCGCGCTGCGCCTCGGGCAGCGACGCCATGCCGGTCGAGATGATGACCGGCTTCCCAGTCGCGCCGCAGCGCTCGATGAGGCGCTCGAAGGTGATGTCGCCGCTGGCGATCTTCCAGGCGTCCACGCCCACGCGCTCCAGCATGTCGACCGCGCGCTCGGAGAACGGGGTGGCGATGAAGGCCAGGCCGCGCTCGCGGGCCCGCACCGCCAGCCGGGCGTAGCCGGCCTCGTCCAGTTCGAAGCGCCGAAAGAAGTCGGCCAGCGACGCGGCCTCGACGTGCATCGGCGCCGGTGCACCCGGCGCGACCAGCTCGTCGGCGAAAAGCGCCTGTACTTTCACGGCGGAGGCGCCGGCCACGGCCGCCGCATCCACCAGCGCCAGCGCGCGCTCGATCGAGCCGTCGTGGTTCAGGCCGATCTCGGCAATCACGAACAACGGCGCGCCATCACCGGCCACGCGGCCGCCGATGCGCACCTGGGTGGCGTCAGGCAACATGAGCCCTCCATTCGGGCACGAGCAGTCGAGTGGCCGCCGCAGGCACGTCGGCCAGCGACGCCACGGTCACATCCGCCAGCTCCGCGGCACGCGCCGTGGGCGGTGCGACACGGGCAGGCAGCCAGATGGTCTTCATGCCGACGCCGCGGGCGCCGGCGATATCGCAGTCGGGGTCGTCGCCGACGAACACGGTGCGCGCTTCCGGCACGTCGAGCTGGCGGCAGGCCTCGTGAAACGACGCTGGTTCGGGCTTGCCCGCGCCGCTGCCCCATTCCGACGCATAGACGACCGCGTCCACGAAGCGGTGCAGCCCCAGCGCCTGCACCTTGCGCGCTTGGATGTCGGGCCGCCCGTTGGTGACGACGCCGATGCGCCAGTGCGGGCGCAGGGCCACCAGGACGCCGGCGCTCAGATCAGGCAGGCGCAGCACCGGCAGGTGCTGGCGGATCACGTCCACCAGCTGCGGCACGACGTCGCCGGGCAGGCCGTGGCGTTCGGCGAGCACCTGCAGTTCACGGCCGCGGGCCGACTCCATCGCGCTGACGAGCGTCGCGAGCACGGTCGCGCGCGGCACCCGCCACTGTGCCTCGACCACATCGGCGACGGCGGCAAAGCCGCTCATCACGAAACGCGTGAGCGGATGGAGCGTGTCGTCGAGATCGAACAGGATGGCGCGGGTCTCAGCCACGGGCCCCTCCCTGCCGCGCCAGGACGCGGATGGCGGTGGCGACGCGGGCGGCACCGCGCCCATCGACGAGCCGGCGCCCCGCGACCGCCAGGCGGCGCCGGGCCGCCGGCGCGGCGAGCAGGTGCGCCAGCTGACCGGCGACCCTTCGTGCGGCGCCGGCCGCGCTGAGCGGCCCGCCGTCCACCACGGCGCCGCGACGGGCCAGCGCACGCACGGTCGGCTGCTGCGCCGGTACCACCGACACGGCCACCACCGGGACGCCGAGCGCGCACGCCTCATAGGCGGTGATGCCGCCGGCGACCAGCGCCAGCTGCGAGTCTGCAAGAGCCGCCGCGAGTTGTCCGGGTGCCAGCCAGCGGCCCGACGACAGGGCCGGACGGCGACGGGTGGTGAAGCCGGGCGCCACGCAGATGTCGGCCCCGGGCACCTGGCGCGCCAGCTCGGCGACGACCGCGGGCACGCGCGAGAACACATGGGCGCCGCCGCCCACGGCGACCAAGACCCGCCCGGCGGCCGGACGCCGGCCGGCCGCCAGTGAGGTCAGGCGCGGGTCGAGCACCGCGTAGCGCGGACCGCAGAGCCGCGTCTTCGATGCGGGGCCGGGCGCGCGCACGCTGCCATCGACGACCAGGTCGACGTCGAGCGGCGCCAGGCCGGCGTCGTGAACCGAGACCACCGCGACGCCGCGCCGTCGGGCCGCCGCCACCCAGGGACGGGCCGCCGCCGCCGACGGGTCGTCCACGACGAGCACCTGTGGATCTTCCCGGTCGAGCACGCCGCGGCCGCCGGTCACGACCCGCAGGCCCAGCCGCTGGCCGGCGCGGCGGGTCGCCGCCGTGCCCCGGATCGACACGCAGGGCTCGACCCCGAGCGCCCGGGCGATGGCGCGACACCGCACGAGATGGCCAAAGCCGAGGCGCGGGCCTGCCGCAACGCGAAAGACGACCGCCACGTGTCGGATAATCGGCATCAGCGCGTCCGTCCCGGAATTGCACGCCGTAGCGCCTCGACGACCGTCCAGGCCTCGTCGTCGCTCATGCCGCCGCCAAACGGCAGCGAGAGAATGCGGTCGGAGACGCGTTCGGCCTCGGGGAACATCCCGCGCGTGAAGCCATACCGCTGCTGGTAGTACGGATGCAGGTGCAGCGCCCGGAAATGCACGCTGGTCGCGATGCCGCGCGCCGCGAGGTGCGCAATGAGATCGTCGCGCGTGGTGCCCGCGGCCGGACCGACCAGCACCGAGTAGAGGTGCCTTGCGTGGACGTCGCCGTCGGGCACCGGCGCCGGCCGCCCGAGCGGCAGGTCGGCCAGACCCTCGTCATAGATCCGCCACACCGCCTCGCGGCGCGCTGTACGCGCGGCAAGACCAGCGAGCTGGTGCAGGCCGATGGCAGCCTGCAGATCCATCATGTTGTATTTGAAGCCGGGGAACAGGACGTCGTAGTGCGGGCTGCCCATCTCCTTGTAGCGCGCCCAGCCGTCGCGGCTGATGCCGTGCTGCGACGCCGTACGGGCGAAGCGGGCGACGGCGTCGGCGGCGGTCGTGAGCATGCCGCCTTCACCGGTCGTCAGGTTCTTGGTGGCGTAGAAGCTGAAACAGGTGACGTCGGCCGTGACGCCGATCTTGCGTCCGCCCGACACCGCTTCGACCGCGTGCGCGGCGTCTTCGATGAGCGCCAGGCGATGACGATCGGCAAGTGCGCGGAAAGCCGGCACGTCGACCGGACGCCCGCCGAAGTGCACCGGCACGACCGCCCGCGTGCGTGAGGTCACCACCGCCGCCGCCGCGGCCGGCGACAGGTTCCAGGTGTCGGGATCGATGTCGGCAAAGCGCGGCGTCGCGCCGGCGTGGATGGCGACGTTGGCCGTCGCGCAGAAGGTGAGCGGCGTCGTGACCACCTCATCGCCCGGCCCGATCTCGAAGGCGAGCAGCGCCAGATGCAGGGCCGCGGTGCACGAGTTCAGCGCCAGCGCGTGCGGCGCGCCGGTGTAGGCGGCAAACGCCGCCTCGAACTGCCGCACCCGCGGTCCGGTCGAGAGCCAGCCCGACTCGAGCGCGGCGACGACCTCGTCGATCTCGCCGCGGCCGATGACCGGCGGCGCAAAACGCACCGCGGTCGTGGTGGTCGGCGCCATCAGTGCCGCGCCTCTCTGCCCGGCGCCGTGCGTCCGTAAGCCGTGCGACCGGCGCCGGCCAGCAGCGCCGCGCTCAGATGCACGGCGGTGTGTGCGCCTTCGATGCCTTCGATCTCGAGCACCGGCGACCGCCACGACAGACCGGTCGGCGTCCACGGCTCGCCGCCCGGCGCGTCGATGGCGAACTCGCCGACGACGCTGCCGTCGAGGTCGAACACCTGCACGCGGCGGTTGCCGTAGTCGGCTACGGCCACCCAGACGGCATCGGCCGAATCCACCGGCAGGTGTTCGCCGGCAAACTCCGGCCGCACGAACACCACGTCGAGCGGCGAATCGAGCGCGCCGGCCTTGCGGCCGAAGCCGCCGAACACGCGCACGACCGAGCCTGATTCGTCGGTGACGACGATGCGGTGACCGATGGTGTCGCAGCGGTAGCGCAGATGGAGTCCGGTGGCGCCGAAGAAGATCGTGCTCATGCCCGGAGCGGGATGCTGATACGAGACGCTCATGCTGCGGCCCTCATGCGAATGGGAGTCAATACGTCGGTCCAGCCGGCGACGGCTGGGGCCAGGTGCTGGTCGAGTGCGTCGGCCACCGCGCGCCGGTCGCCGTCGGTCTGGCCGGCGACCACGGTCGAGAGGGCCGTTTCGATGCGCGCGCAGGCGCCGGTGACCGCCGCATCGGCGCCCGGGTCGGAGCCGAACGAGATGTCGGCCGCGGTGCCTGCGGCCACGGTCAGGGCCACGAGCGACTGCAGCGCCGTGACCAGCGAGCCGAGCTGCCCGTGGGCATCCGGCGCATCGCTGCGCAGCGCCACCGCCGTCTGGCTCACACCAGCCACCAGATCCGGCAGGCTGTCGCTGGCGGCGTCCACGGCGGCCAGCAGCAGCGCCACGGCGTCTTCCGCTTCCACCTCGACCCGGGCCACCCGACCAAGGCTGGTCCCGGCGATGGCCGGGTGCCGGAATGACGGCTGGTCGACACCATCGAATCGCACGGCCGTCACCACCCGGCGGTCGCCAGCGAGCCGGCGATCGAGCCGGTCGAGCAACTCACCCCATGTTTCTGGCCGGAAATCCAGTGTTTCCGGTATGTCGTTGACCAGGCAATCGGCCATGTCGCGTGTCTCCGGCCTGCTCCAGAGCCGGATTCATGCCAACCCGCCGACACCCCCATTAAAGCTCCGCGACCGGGCTCCGATTACCTCCCCGACGCGCGGCAGGCACACCGCCACCGCGTGCCGGCCGGCAGGGACGCCGACCCGGACTCACGGAGGAGATTTCAGATGGCTTCATTCTCAGTTGTCAGCAACGTGTCGGCGCAGAACGCGCAGGCGAACCTCAACACCACCAGCATCGGCCTGCAGAGGACGTTGACCCGTCTGTCGAGTGGTCTGCGTATCAACCAGGCTGGCGACGACGCGGCCGGCCTCGCGGTGGCCAATGCGTATCGGTCGGAACAGGCGGTTCTCAACCAGGGCATCCGCAACGCCAACGACGGACTCTCGACGCTCCAGATCAAGAACGGCGCGCTCGACAACGTGAGCACGCTCCTCGACCGTCTCGCGACGCTGGCGTCGCAGTCGGCGTCGGCCGGCTTCGCCGGCAACCGCACCACCCTGAACAACGAGTTCACGGACGTGGTCGCGGAAATCGCCCGTGAAGTCTCGGTGGCCGGCCTCGGCACGGCGCAGGGCTTCTCGGTGTTCGTGAGCGGCGGCGGCAGCGGCACGGTGGGTGGCACGGTCGGCGCGGCCGACACGACCACGCTCGGGATCGCCAGTCTCAGCGTCGCCACCGCCGCCGGCGCGGCCACGGCGGTCACGGCCATCAGCAGCGCGGTGGCGACGGTCGGCACGGTCGTCGGCAGCGTCGGTTCGCTCCAGAACCGCCTGCAGTACGCCATCGGCCTGGCGCAGTACCAGTCGGTCAACACCAAGGCCGCCGAGAGCCGCATTCGTGACGCCAACGTGGCGGAAGAGTCGGCCAACCTGGCGCGCTACAACATCCTGACGCAGAGCGGTATCGCCGCCCTCGCCCAGGCCAACCAGCAGAGCTCGTCGGTGCTGGCGCTGCTGCGCTAAACCGCGAGACCCCCGGTTTCCGGGGACCACCGCACGAGTGAGATCGACGGGCGGGCGCCCCCACCGCCTGCCCGTCGTTTCACGTTGGCAGACATTTCGCAATGGTTCTCGGGGGCTGGTCCGCGTCCGGGCCGGCGTAAGGAGGGCGTGTGAGTTCGCCTATCACGTTCAGCGGCGCCAACGGGATCGACTTCAACCAGATCCTGACGATCATCATGACGCAGGAGAGCCAGCCGCTGGTCGCGATGCAGACCAGGCAAGCGGCCCTGCAGTCGCGCGCCAACACATTCGGCACGCTCACCACGCGCGCCCTCGCGCTGCAGCAGGCGGCCGCGAAGCTGGCCGACACCTCGCAGCTGAGCGGCTACACCGCGGCCAGCAGCAACACCACCGCCCTGACCGCCTCGGCCACCTCGTCGGCGATTCCCGGCCGCTACGACGTGGTCGTGAACGAACTGGCCAAGGCGCAGGTGACGGCCTCGACCACCGCGGCGCCCGACCCCGACACCGTGGTGGCGTCGGGCGGCACCATCACAATCGGCGGCGTGACCGTCACTCTGTCGGGCTCGACGACGCTCCGGCAGTTGGCCGACGCCATCAACGCGTCCGGCAATCCGCCGGCGCGTGCAAGCGTCGTGCAGTCGGGTCCGTCGAGCTACCGGCTGGTGTTGTCGGCCAAAGACACCGGCCAGGCCAACGCCTTCACCGTCACCAACAGCCTCACCGGCGGCACCGGCATCGCCTTCGGCGACGCCGACAGCGACGGGGTGTCCGGCGACTCGCCCGCCGACAACGCCGTGCAGGCCCGCGACGCGTCGCTGCTCGTCAACAACGTCGCCATCACGAGCACGACCAACACCATCAGCACGGCCGTCCCCGGCGTGACCATCACCGCCTTCAAACAGGACCCTCTCAACCCGGTCGTGGTGGACGTCGCCATCGACACGGCCGGCGTCAAGACCAAGGTCGAAGACTTCGTGAAGGCGTACAACGACTTCCAGAAGTTCGTTGCCGACCAGGGCGCGACGGCCGCCCGGGGCGATCAGTCCAGCATCGGCCGCGACCCGCTGCTGCGCCAGATCAAGGAACAGGTCCGGGCGTCGCTGGTGGGCCAGTACTCCACCGGCGGCGCCTTCAGCGCGCTCTCGCAGGTGGGCATCGAGTTCACCCGCACCGGCACGATGTCGCTGAACGCAGCGATGCTCACGAGCGCGCTGGCCAACGGCACCGTGAACCTCGAGAAGCTCTTCGCCGGGTCGACCGGCACGCCCGGCGCGTTTGCGGCGCTCGACACCCAGCTCGACGCCTTCACGCAGAGTGACGGCCTCATTCCCGGCGCCCGCAAACAAGTGACCGAGCAGGCGACGCGCCTGACCGACTCGATCGCCGCCATGCAGGACCGCCTGGCGTTCCGGCGCGCGGCGCTGCAGCGTGAGTTCATCGCCGCCGATGCCGCCATGAGCCAGTTGCAGGGCCAGTCGGGGTCGCTGAAGAACTTCGGCACCTCTCTCTAAACCTTCACGGAGATCCGGCGGATGTCCTTTCAGCGTGGCCTGACAACCTATCGCCAGACCCAGGTGCAATCGCGCACCCCGCTCGAACTGGTGGTGATGCTGTACGACGGCGCCCTCACCTTCCTGCACCAGGCCCGCGAGGCCATCGAGCGCGGCGACATCGTCGCCCGCCGCGACGCCTCGTCGCGCGCGATCACGATCATCGCGGAGCTGCAGAGCACGCTCAACATGGAGCAGGGCGGCGAGCTCGCCCAGCGCCTCGATGAACTCTACGGCTACGTCAACGCCTGCATCCTGCGCGCCGCCGCCGACAACGCCGTCGGCCCGATCGACGACGCGTCCCGGGTGCTCGGCGTGCTGCGCGACAGCTGGGTGACCATCGCCACGCCCGCCGCCGACGCGCCGGTCCGGGGCGCCGCGTGAACGACCACGCCCTCGCCGACGCGCTCGCGGAGTATCGCGCCGGCCTCGACGCGGAGATCGCGCTGCTCGAGCAGCTGGCGGTGGTGGCCGCGCGCCAGCGCGGCGTCACCGCACGGCGCGACTTCGAGCAACTCGGCATCGAAGGCGACGAGCGCGATCGGCTGACGCGCACGCTGGTCGCGGTGGAAGAAGGCCTGCAGCCGGCGCGGGCCCGCCTGGCCGTCGCCCGCGACCGCGTGGCCACGCTCGGCGGCTATGCTGACGTGGTGAGCCTGCGTCAGAAGGCCTCGACGCTGGTGGCGCGAATTCTTGCCACCGATGAAGAGTCGATGCAGTCGCTGGCCGATGCGGAGCTGGCGCGCCGCGCGGCCGTGGCCAGCCTCGAACAGGGCGAGACGACGCTCGCCGCCTACCGACGCGTGCTCACGCCGTCGATCAGCCACGCCTCACTCGTCGATCGCCGCGGTTAGCCGCCGCCCTCCCCCACTTCCGGAATCGAGATGCGGCGCGCCGGCGCGGGTGTGCCGGCGGCTCAGGCGGCCGGGGCGCTTCGCCGCTGCTCGCCGGCGACGCCGGCCCTGGTGCCCGAGACGAAGCGCGCCGAAGGCGTAAAGCCGGCCCGCGCGTAGAGCCGTCGCGCCGTGGTGTTGCTGCCGCCGACGAGCAGGGTCAGGCGCGCGAAGCCGGCGCCGGCGCACGAGGCCGAGAGGGCGGCCAGCATGTCGGCGCCGAGCCCGGCGCCGCGGAAGCCGGGACGCACGGCCAGCTGCGCCAGATGGGCGGTGCCGGCGCCGAGGTCGGTCACGACCGCCACTGCGTCGAGCGTGCCGCCAGGGCCGGGCACGGCAATCGAGAGCGACGGCCGGAAGCGGCCGCAGCCCTGGCCCAGCACCAGGTCGGCGACGTAGCGCTGCCATTCGGCCGGGCGGCTGTGCGGCGCAAAGGGGCGGCCCGGATCGCTGACCGGATAGCTGGCGCGCAGCAGGTCGGCGGTGGCGTCGAGATCGCGGACATCCCAGGCGCGCCCGAGACGGCGCGCGGACGGCCCGCGGCCGAGCGGGCGCGCCAGGTATTCGTGCGGATCGAGCTGGAAGCCGCGGGCGGCCAGCACGGCGTCGAGCGCCGGGGCGTCGCTGTAGGCGAAGCACACCAGCCGCGACGCCGTCGCCGCCTCCGGCCATGCCAGCAGGCCGTCGGCGAGCATCGCCGTGCCCTCCGCCTCGGCGGCACTCAAGGCGCCGCAGAGCAGTTCGCCTTCGCGCGCGGCGGCGTAGGTCCAGCCGGTGATCCGGTCAGTGTCGTCGCGCAACACCAGGCCCGGCAGGGCAGCGGTCGCGCGGGCCTGCTCCAGCACCGGCCACAAGGTCGCCGTGTCCCACTCCAGCGACTGCCGCCAGCGCACCGCTTCGGCCGCGAAGACCGCCGCCATCTCGTCGGGGCGGGCCGTCGCCCAGGGCTCGCAGCGAAGCACGGCCTACTCCACGCGCTCGAGCGGCGGCTGCAGACGCAGCCGTCCGGCCAGGTGCGCCATCGGCGGCAGCACCGCCTGGGCGGCCGTCTGGTTGGCGGCGCGCACCAGGTCGTAGACCTCGCGGCGGTGCACCAGCACATCGGCCGGCGCGGTCACGCCAATCCGCACGGCATCTTTGCCGGTGCGCAGCACGCGCACCTCGATGCCATCGCCGATGACGATCGCTTCGTCGCGTCTGCGCGTGAAGACCAGCATCGCGCTACTCGTCCGTCAACGGGTGGTCGGTCGGGTAGGCGCTGTCGGCGCCCATCACCTGCAGCCCGAGCATCCGCCGCGGGTTGATGGCGATCGGCGCCCGCAGGTTGGCCGTGATCGCGAGGTCGTCGACGTGCACGATCGACAGCCACAGCAGCGGCTCGTCGGGCCGGGCGTCCAGGCGGGCGCGTTCGGGGGCGCCGAGCGTGGTGTGAAACCCGGGTACGACCTGATGCGGATCCAGCGTCAGGAACGACGGCCCCGGCGCATCGATGCCGTGGAGGCAGGTGAACGGCGCCAGCTCCGGCGCGGTGACGACCACGAAGCGCCGGCACTGCTCGAAGCCCGGCACGCCGTGCGCGAAATGGACGACATCGGCCGCGGCCACCGGGAAGGTGCCGAAGCGCGTCTCGACGTCGGCCGGCATGGCGAGGAGGGCCGTGGTCATCGCAGGTAATCCAGCAGCGACGTGCGCGAGGTGGCCCCGATGGCGCCGAGCGCCGCCTGATACGCAGTCTGCGCGCGGTTCATCTCCGAGATCGCCATCGCCAGGTCCGCATCTTCGTCCTTCGACACCCGCGTCACCACCGACAGGCGCGCCGAGGTGATCTGCACCTGGCGTTCGCTGATGCCCTGCTCGTCGACACCGACGCCGCTCTGCGCGCGGGTCGCGCGCCCGAAGGCGCGGTCGATGGCGGCGACGCCGGCAGCCATGCCCGGCTGGTCGTTGGCGCGCACGGCCACGATCAGCGTCTCGAGTTCGTTCAGGATGTTGGCGGTGTCGCTGCCCTGGGCGAGGGCCTGGCCGTCGAGGGCGACATCCACCGTCTGACCCGGACCGATGTCGACACTCGTCGGCGTCGCATTGCCCTGGTAGGTCCAGCTCCCGGCGACTCTCGCATACGGCGCGGTGGTCGACTGGCTGCCGGCGAAGACATGGGACCCGCGCACCGAGGTGTTGAAGTCGGCGACCAGCGAGTCGCGCACGCCTTCGAGCGTGAGCGCCGCGGCCTCGCGCTGCTGCTGGTTGGCGATCGAGCCCTGTACCGACAGGGTCGACACCTTTGCCTGGGTCAGCTTGTCGACGACGGCGGAGAGCACCGTGTCGATAGTGGTCAGCCTGGCGAGCGCCGAATCGGCGGTGCGCGCATAGGTCTCGAGTCCGCCGATCTCGCCGCGGCCTTCGACCGAGCGCTGCATGGCGGCCGGGTCGTCGCTGGCCTTCTGGACGCGCTTGCCGGTCATCACCTGCTGGCGCGCCGTGGCCATCTGGCTCGACGGCGCTTCGAGGTATTCGTTGCCGCCATAAGCGGTCCGGAAGGTCACCCGCATTACACGCCTCCCACGGTGCGCATGAGCGTCATGAGCATCTCGTCGACGACCGTGAAGTACTTTGCGTTGGCCTCGTAGGCCCGCTGGAACTTGATCATCGACGCCGCTTCTTCGTCGAGCGAGACGCCCGATACCTGGTCGCGCAGGCGCGCGACCTGGTCGGCGACGTCCTGTTTGCTCTGCTGCTGCGCCCGCGCGGCATCGACGTCGGCGCCGACGCCGTAAGCCAGCTGCGCCCAGCCCTGGGTGAAGGTGGCGGTGCCGCCGAGCAGCACCTTCTGGTCGCGCAGGCCGGCAATCTGGCGCGCAATCTGGTTGTCGCCGGGCGCGCCGCTCTGCGACGCCGCGACCAGGCTCGGATTGCCGGCGAGCGCCGGATTGACGGCCAGGCTGGCGGCCGCGCCGGCGACTGTCGCCGGCGGCGTGAAGAACGCGACGCCGGCGTTGCCGTTCAAGTCGAAACCCGACTGGTGGAGCGCGTTGACCTGCTGCGCCACGCCGTAGGCCATGTCGTCGAGGCGCGCCTGATAGCCTGGAATGAGCGTGTCGCGCGCATGCGAGAGCCCGCCGATCCGGCCGCTCGTGATCTCGCTCGTGACGTCGACGTTGCCCAGCGTCAGCGTGGCATAGCCGGTCGACGGCGCGGTGCCGACGGTGACGCCGTAGGCCGAGCCGCCGATGACGAGCGCGCGCCCCGAGGGAATCGACACGTCCACGCCGCCGTCGGCGCGCGTCTGCACCGCCACCGCGGTCAGCGCCGACAGCGACTCGAGGGCGATCTGCTGGCGGTCGCGCAGCGCCTCGACGTCGCCGCCGCCGCCGGAGGTCGCGATGGCGTCGTTCAACTCGGCGATCTGCGCGGTCAGCGCGTTGACTTCACTCACGGCGTTGCGCACGCCGTTGTCGGCGAGACGGGCGCTGTCGGCCAGTTGTCGGGCGACATCGGCGAACGACGCTGCCAGCTGGCGTCCCTGCAGCACCACGCCGTCGCGGGCGACGGCCGAGGTGGGATCGACCGCCAACGCCGAGACCGAGTCGAAGAAGGCGGCCAGACGGCCGTCGATGCCCTGCCCGGGCGCCCCGATCGAGGTCTCGACCAGCGACAGCGTGTCGACGATGGCGCCTTCGCGGGCCTCGTCTGGAATGGCGGTGCGGGCGCGAGTGTCGAGCACCACATCACGCATCGCGCGGGTGCCGAGCACCTCGACACCGCCGGTCCCATTGGTCACCTCGGCGAGGTCGAGTCGGCGGCGGGCGTAGCCAGGCGTGTTCAGGTTGGCGATGTTCCGGCCGGCCGTATCGAGCCCGGCGCGTTGCGCCTCGAGCGACCTGGCCGCCATCGACAGACTGGAGAAGAGTCCCGCCATCACACCCTCGCGTGCAGGTCACGGCCGCGCGGTCCGCGCGGCTGGTTGGCGCCGTGCCGGCTGTACGGACCGGTGCGCCCGAGGACATCGAGGGTCACGCCGGTGAGTTCGGCATTGGCCGCGCCGACCGCCCGGCAGCGTGCCAGCGCGGCCCGGGCGGCGGCCAGTTCGATGGCGGCCGCGTCCCGATCCTCGGGAGTGCCCGCTCCGGCGGGATCCACGGCGGCCAGTGCCGCCTGCAGCGTCGGCTCCGCGGCCAGCACCCCCGGAGCGTCGCCTCGCGACAAAGCGCCAGCGAGGTCCTCGAGCGCGGAGCGCAGCGCGCGGACCTGGCCGAGCACATCCGCCGCGTGTCGGATCGGCGTCACGGTCATCAGCCCTTGTCGAGCAGGCTGTCGATGAGCTTGTCGGCCAGCCGGCCGGCGTCGCGTCCGAGCTCGCCGCGTTCGAGCAGGTCGCGGCCGCGGGCAACCGCGTCGGGCCGGATGTCGGAGGCCTCGTTGGCCTTGGCGGCCGCCGCCGCCGCCAGCTGGCCGGTCGTGGACACCCGCACCTGGTCGGCCGATAGGTCGTCCTGGGCCGCCTTCTCGGCCGCCGCCGCGCGTTCATCGCGCACCGCATCAGCGCGGGAATTGGCGACCGTGTCGAGGTTGGCGCGGTTCTGATCAATCTTCATCGTCGTGTCCCTCCCCTGCCGGGCCCCACGCCCGCGGGTTGTTCCCCCATCCAATCGGCAATGCCGGCGACTCCATTAGTACCGCAGCCGTCATTGGTCCGATGCGCCGACACCGGTGTCGGACGCCCGGCCGTTCCAGACCGCTGCGAGCCGCCCTGCATCCACCGGCCGGCCGAATTCCCGTGCCTCGAAGTGCAGATGTGCGCCGGTCGCGCGCCCACTGTTCCCTGACCGTGCAATCGGCTGACCAGCCTCGATCCGATCGCCAGGGGTCACGGCCAGCGAGGACAGGTGCGCGTAGAGCGTCTCGCGGCCGCCGCCGTGGTCGACCACGACCGTCAGACCGTAGCCCGAACGCTCCCCGGCCGTCCGGACGACACCCCCGTCGAAGGCGCGCACTTCGGTGCCGTAGGCCGCCGCCAGATCGACGCCCTTGTGGAAGGTGGCCTGGCCGGTGAACGGGTCACTGCGCCAGCCGAAGGCCGACGAGACCGGCACCGGCGATGTCACCACCCCGCCGAGACCCGCGCCGGCGGGGACGGCGGTGGTCGCAGGGGCCGGGGCATGGTCATGGTCGTGGCCGGCGATGACCGGACCTGCCGGGGTGGATGCCGCGCCGGTCGTGGGGACCGAAGCGGCCGTGGCCGTCGCCATGACGCGTGAATCGTCGGCCTTCTTCAGGAGGGCCACGGCGAGCATCTCGCCGAGGCCGAGCCCGCCGGCGCGGCTGAGCGCCAGACCGAACTCGCCCTGCATCGTGTCGGTCATGGTCGACGCGCCGAGGCCGAAACCATCCTCCTCCTCGTCGCCAGCGCGCA
>JANNIB010000312.1:0-7008 GCA_031404695.1 Acidobacteriota bacterium | reverse complement strand
TCCTGATCGGCGGCCCGCTGGCGCGCTTCTTCGGCCTGTTTGGCGGCACCGGCACCCATGGTGTTGGCGGCCAGCGCCTCGCGCCACTGCTTGGCGAGTTGCTCGGCCGGCGACAGCGCTGCGCCCTGCCTGGCCGCTCCGCCGTCGGAGGGCGCCAGCGCTTCCACCTTCGCGCACAGCTTCTCCATGCGTTTGGCGGAGGTGGCCGGATCGAGTTCGCCGCCCACGAAGCCATCGGGCCAGCGCGTGACCAGCGACAACAGCGCCGCATTGACGCGCTCGGCCAGCGGCGTCAGCACGTGGCGCGGCAGTTCCGGGCCCTGCAGCCAGCGCGCGCGCGCCGCCTGCACCTTGTTGTAGAGGTCGTCGGGCATCGGCGCGCCCTCTTCGGGCACCAGCGCCTCGATCTCGGCGACGGCGGTGTCGCGATCGACGAACTTGGTCTGGATCTGTTCCTGGTCGCGGTTCTTGAAGCGCTCGAAGAACAGGTCGCAAGCGGCGCGGAACTTCTCCCACACCTGATCCGACTTGCTCTTCTTGACCGGGCCGATGGTCTTCCACTCGACCTGCAGCGTCTTGAGGCGGGCCGAGGCCTGCTCCCAGTTGGTCGACTGCGCGAGCTGCTCGGCTTCGGCGATGAGGGCCTCTTTCTTCGAGAGGTTCTCGCCCCAGTCCTGCTTGCGCTGCTTCATGTCGGCCTGGCGGCGCGTGAAGAACGCGTCGCAGGCCTTGCGGAACCGTTCCCAGATCGCCTTCTCGCGGCCGCGCGTGACCGGGCCGATGGCCTTCCATTCCGCCTGCAGGGTCTTCATGGCGTCGGCCGTCTTCACCCAGTCGGTGGAGTCGGAGAGCGCCTCGGCGCGGGCGCACAGCTCTTCCTTCTTCTTCAGCGCCTCCTGCCGTTCGGCGGCCTGCTGCGAGAAGAAGTCCTTGCACTTCTCGTAGACCTGCGACTGCGCGGCCTTGAAGCGCGTCCACAGGGCTTCGCCCTGCGAGCGCGGCGCCGCCGCCACCGGCTTCCACCTCTCCTGCAGCTGCCGCATCTCTTCGGCGGCCTTGCCCGGATCGGTGTCGGCCACCGGGATGAGCGCTTCCATCTTCGTGCAGAGCTCTTCCTGCACCTGGACGTTGGCCCAACGCTTCCACTCTTCGGCGTTGCGCAGTTCGTCGAGCCGCGGCTGCACCGCGGCGCGCACGGCCTGGAGCCGCACGGTGAGGTCTTCGCGATCCTGCGGCGTGGGCAGCGGGCCCATGGTGCCGACAGCGAGCTTGACGTCCTTCACGATCGTGTCGGCGTCCTTGAGGGAGATCGACTCGGCCGCCGCGCGCGCTTCGAGCGCCTGCACCGAGGCCTGCAGCCGCTGGAGGTTCTCCTGCTGCTGCTTCTGCTTGCCTTCGCGGACGGTGGCTTCGCGCGTCTCGAACGCCGCAGCCGCCGCCTGGAAGCGATCGTTCAGCGCCGCATCGACGTCGCCGGTGCGCTGAATCGCCTGCCATTTGCGGCGCAGCGCCTGCCACTGGCCACGCACGACCGCGTAGTCTTCGCCGACGAGCTTCTCGACTTCGTCCACCACCGACGGCGCCTGCGCCGCCAGTTCGCGCGCCTGCTCCGCCTGTTCGTGCCGGCGCTCGGCCGCCTTGCAGGCGTCGTCGAAGCGACGCTGCAGGTCCGCGGACCAGGTGTCGGGCATCGGCGGCAGCGCGGCCCACGCCGCGCGGGCCTCGTCGAGCCCCGCGCTGAGGCCCTCGAGAGGCAGCCCCTCGACGCGCTCGCACCACAGCACACGCTCGGCCTGCTCGAGGCGCCGGGCCTCGGCCGCCTTGGCGGCCTGGGCGCGGGCGGCTTCGTCGGCGGCCAGCGCCGTGCGCACCACGTCGGACCGCGATTCGAACTCGCTCACGATCGAGGGCTCGATGTCGGCATCGGCGTTGAGCTCGACCCATGCCACACGGGCGGCGGCATAGCCGTCACGCACGGCCGCCAGATCGGTGCTGGCACCAAGGGCCGCCATCTGCTGGCTGAGGTCGCGGGCGGTCTGCTGTTCGGCCTCGCGGTACTGCGGCGCGGCCGGGGCCGCGGCGTCGACCGGCGGCGCGCTCAGCGCGGCGGCCATCGCCTTGGCGCGCTTGGCCACGGCGCGTGACTTGGCGCGCTGCGCGATGGTGACCAGCTGATCGGCCGACAGCCCGGAGAGCTTGTCGAACGCCGCCACGGCCGCGTCGGCGTGTTCGCCGTTCACGGCCACCGCTTCGAGGTCGGCCGCCTCCGACAGGCGCTCGAGCGCCAGCAGACGCGTGCTCGCATCGGCCGCGTTGCGGGCGATGCCGCCGAGCAGCTTGGCGTCGCCCAGCTCAGCCACGGCGGCGTGCCGGGCTGGCTCGGGCGCGTTCGACCGCGCCAGCGTCGACAGGTCCCGGTGCCGCCCGAGGGCGCTCAAGACCCGCACCGCGGTGACCGCGCCGCCCGGTTCGCCGGCGATCGCCACGATCCGCTGCACGGCGGCGTCGCGGACGCCCGTGTCGCTGTCGTTGCGAGCCACGGCGGCCAGCACGTCGGCGTCGGCCAGGCGGCCCACGGCCGCGCGGCGGACGCGCGCATCAGAATCTTCGGAGGCCACCTGGACGAGCGCGTCGATTTCGGAGGCGTCGAGGCCCTGAACGGCCTCGAGACGCACCATCGGATCGCCGTGCTTCCATCGGGCCTGAGGGCGGAGCTTATCGAGAATACCCATGCGTGTGTGTCCGGCCTGTCGCGGTCGCTGTGACGGGCGCGGAGCCCCCTAGTCTACTTCACCGCCCGGACCTGCGTGCCCGCCCATTCGTCCGGGCCCGCCGGGCTGGTCCCGGGGACGGGCCGACGGCCGGCACCCGCGGCAGGTCTGGACGCCCGGGTTTGGGGAAACACCCGCACCTGCCATATCATTATCAGTAGATTCGTCGATATGCTTGAAGCCTCTGCGCTCTTCCGTGTGCTCGGCGACCCGGCCCGGCTGCGCCTGCTGCGCGCCCTGTCGGTGGACCGCTTCAACGTGACCGAACTCACGGGCATCCTGGGGCTCGCGCAATCGGGCGTCTCGCGCCACCTGGGCCTGCTGAAAGACGCCGGACTCGTCAGCGAAGACCGCGACGGGATCTATGCCTACTACCGGCTGGCGCGCCAGCCGGGGGCGGAGTCGCCGCTCTGGCAGCTGCTCGAGGGCGAATTCAGCCGCGCTGCAGCCATTCCCGACGTGCGCGCCGACGACGCCCGCATCCAGGAAGTGCGGCGCCTGCGCCGCGAGAATTTCGACCAGCACGCCGGCGCCGACACCCGCGACGGCCGCCAGCTGGTACCCGGACGGAGCTGGGCGGCGTGGTCGCGCGCCATCGGCCTGCTGCTGCCGCCGCTCGATGTCATCGACATCGGCTGCGGCGAAGGCTACCTGACCATCGAAGCCGCGCGCTGGGCCCGCAAGGTGGTCGGGGTGGACCGCTCGCCGGCGGTGCTGGCGCGGGCCCGGCAGCTGGCCGAGCGCCGCAAGCTCTCGAACATCGTGTGGAAGCGCGGCGAGATCGAGCGCGTGCCGGTCGCCGACGCCTCGTTCGACGTGGCGCTCTTGTCGCAGACGCTGCACCATGCCGCCGATCCCGGCCGTGCCGTGCACGAAGCCGCGCGGGTGCTGCGTCCGGGCGGCCGCGTGCTCATCCTCGACCTGCGCACCCACGACGAAACCTGGGTGCGCCACAAGCTCGGCGATCGCTGGCAGGGCTTCGACGACCACACGCTCTCGTCGTGGCTCACCGCGGCCGGCCTCGTCACGCCGCGTGTGCAGGTCGGCGCCCGCGGCGCCGGCGATCCCTTCGTGGTGCTGGTCGCCTGCGCGTCCAAGCCCGACACGCTGTCGCTGGCCACTCCCCGTTCCCCCCGGCGCGCCCGTTCCGCGCGCGGGCCTGCTCAGGATCCTCTATGACCACGCTGTCCCCCACCGATCCGCACAGGCATTCCACCGCCACGGCCGCCGCGGCGCCGGCCGTGCATCCGCTGCAGGAGGTCCTCGCGCAGCGGATCGCGATCATCGACGGCGCCATGGGCACCACCATCCGCACCTACGGGATGACCGAGGCCGACATCCGCGGCGAGCGCTTCCGCGATGCCCCCAAGGACCTGCTGAACAACGGCGACCTGTTCTCGCTGACCCAGCCGACGATGATCTGCGACATCCACCGGCGCTTCCTCGAGGCCGGCGCCGACATCATCGAGACCAACACCTTCGGCGCCACCACCATCACGCAGAGCGAGTTCTTCGTCGACGATCCGCGCGAGCACGGCGGCCGCAAGGATCCGGCCTTCTACCAGCGCATCATCGACGACCCGTTCCTGCAGCGCCTCGCCTGGGACATCAACGAGCAGTCGGCGCAGCAATGCCGCGAGTGGGCCGACCGGGTCGCCGACGCCACCGGACGCCGCCGCTTCGTGGCCGGCGCGATCGGGCCGCTCACCGTGTCGCTCTCCAACTCGCCGGATGCCGACGATGCCGGCTTCCGCGTGGTCACCTTCGACCAGGTGAAGACGGCCTACATGGAGCAGGTGCGGGCGCTCATCGCCGGCGGCTCCGACCTGCTGCTGGTCGAGACCATCTTCGACTCGCTCAACGCCAAAGCGGCGCTGGTGGCGATTCAGGACGTCTTCGCGGCGGATCGCGTCCGCCTGCCGATCATGATCTCGGCGGCCGTGGGCCGCGGCGGCGAGACCATGATCTCGGCGCAGACGGTGGAAGCGTTCTGGACCGCGGTGGCGCACGTCAAGCCGCTCTCGGTCGGCCTCAACTGCTCGCTCGGTCCGGACCTCATGTATCCGTTCCTCGAGGAACTGGCGGCCAAGTCGTCGACGGCGATCTCGTGTTACCCCAACGCCGGCCTGCCCAATCCGCTGTCGCCCACCGGCTTCGACCTCGAGCCGGCCGACATGGCCCGCTACCTGGGCCACTTCGCGAAGGACGGCCTCATCAACATCGCCGGCGGCTGCTGCGGCAACACGCCCGAGCACATCGCGGCGATCGCGCAGGCGCTCGATGGACAGTCGGGGCGCGCCGTGCCCCATCGCGCCGTGGCGGGCGATGACGTGCGCCGTCGCTCGGTGACGGTGACAGGTCACGCCGAAGCCGTGGCGAAGGCGGAGCCCGAGCCGCTGCGCCTTTCCGGCTCGCAGCCGTTCACGCAGCAGCCCGGCGTGTTCATGCTGATCGGCGAGCGGACGAATGTGGCCGGCTCACCCAAGTTCGCGAAGCTCATCAAAGAGGACAACTACGACGAGGCCGTCAGCGTCGCCCGTCAGCAGGTTGAAAACGGCGCCAACGTCATCGACATCTGCATGGACGAGGGCATGATCGACGGCGTGGCGGCGATGACCCGCTTCCTCCAGCTGCTCGGCAGCGAGCCGGAAGTGGCGAAGGTGCCGTTCATGGTGGACTCCTCCAAGTGGGAGGTCATCGAGGCCGGACTCAAGTGCCTGCAGGGCAAGGGCATCGTCAACTCGATCTCGCTCAAGGAAGGCGAAGACGTGTTCCGGCAGCGGGCCCGGACCATCCACGCCTACGGCGCCGCGGTGGTGGTGATGGCGTTCGACGAGCAGGGCCAGGCCGCCAGCTACAGCGAGAAGATCCGCATCTGCGAGCGCGCCTACCGCATCCTGGTCGACGACATCGGCTTCCCGCCCGAAGACGTGATCTTCGATCCGAACATCCTCACCGTCGCCACCGGCATGGAGGAGCACAACAACTACGCGGTCGACTTCATCGAAGCCACGCGCTGGATCAAGGCCCACCTGCCGCATGCCAAGGTCAGCGGCGGGGTCTCGAACATCTCGTTCAGCTTCCGCGGCAACAACGTCGTCCGCGAGGCCATGCACTCGGCGTTCCTCTATCACGCCATCGCCGCCGGCCTCGACATGGGCATCGTCAACGCCGGCATGCTCGAGGTCTACGAGGAGATCGTGCCGGAGCTGAAGACGCTGGTCGAGGACGTGCTGCTCAACCGGCGTCCGGATGCCACCGAGCGGCTGGTCGAGTTCGGCGAGGCCCTCAAGGCGGCCGGCAGCGGCACCGTCGCCGACGCGAAGAAGACCGAAGAGTGGCGCCTGGGCCCGGTGGAAGCGCGCTTGTCCCATGCGCTGGTCAAGGGCATCGACACCTACATCGATCAGGACACCGAAGAGGCGCGCGCCAAGCTCGGGCGGCCGCTGGCGGTCATCGAAGGCCCGCTGATGGACGGCATGGGCGTGGTCGGCGACCTGTTCGGCGCCGGCAAGATGTTCCTGCCCCAGGTGGTGAAGTCGGCCCGCGTGATGAAGAAGGCCGTCGCCTATCTGTTCCCCTTCATGGAAGCCGAGAAGGCCGAGATGGCGGCTGCCGGCCAGGCCGTGCGCGCGCAGGGCAAGATCGTGCTCGCCACCGTCAAGGGCGATGTCCACGACATCGGCAAGAACATCGTCGGCGTGGTGCTGGCCTGCAACAACTACGAGGTCATCGACATGGGCGTGATGGTGTCGTGCGAGAAGATTCTCGAACGCGCCAGGGCCGAGAACGCCGACCTCATCGGCCTGAGCGGGCTGATCACGCCGTCGCTCGACGAGATGGTGCACGTGGCCCGCGAGATGGAGCGTCAGGGCTTCACGCTGCCGCTGCTGGTGGGCGGCGCCACCACCAGCCGCGCGCACACGGCCATCAAGATCGCGCCACACTACCAGCAGCCGGTGGTGCACGTGCTCGATGCCAGCCGCGCGGTGCCGGTCACGACGAGTCTCTTGAGTCAGGACCACAAGGCGGCGTTCGTTGCCCAGCATCGGGCCGACTACGAGACGATTCGCCGCAACCACGGATCCACCCGCCAGCCGCTGGTCGATCTCGAGACGGCGCGCGCGCGCCGGCCCGCCATCACCTGGCGCGCGGAGGACATCGCGACGCCCGAATTCACCGGCGTGCGCGTGCTCGACGACTTCCCGCTCGCGACCCTGCGGGAGTTCATCGACTG
>JANNIB010000311.1:0-10348 GCA_031404695.1 Acidobacteriota bacterium | reverse complement strand
GCCGCTCTCGGCGCCGTCTCCTCTGCGCTCTCCGGCAAAGTTCTTGTGGACTGCACCAATCCGGTCGGTCCTGGATTGACCCACGGCCTGAAGAGCGTCGAGTCGGGCTCACAACGCGTGCTGGCGACCAGCACCCGTTCGTTGGCGCCGGGCACGCGCGGCTTGACGCCGCCGCGTGCCCGCGGCGCCAGGTTACCCGACAGTTCGAGCGTGGCCTCGAGGGTGCCGGCCTGCGCCTTCACGGCAGCGACATCGACCGGCGGCACGGCGACCGGGGCGGCCTGGGGAGCCGATCCGCCGCCGCAGGCCACGACCGTGGCGAGCGAGAGGCTGGCGGCGACGAGCACGAACAGGTGACTAGCCTTCATGAGAGGTGACTCCGGTGGGGGGCGAGGGTGGTACATGCGCCGTGCCCGGGTGACAGGGCACGAAGCTCAAACGGGTGCCCGCCCGCAGGCCGGCGATGGTGGTCTCGAGCACGTCGTGCGCCAGCGCGTCGCAGTCTTCACCGGGGGCGAGTCGGCAGGTGCAGCCGAGCACGGCCGGCCCCATCATCGCGCCCCAGAGCACGTGCAGGGCGACCTCGGGTTCGAGGGTGGCCGGCAGCTGCCCGGCGTCGATGGAGCGCTGGATGCGAGCCGCGACGCGGCCGATCATCTGCTGCAGCAGGGCAAATCCCTGCCACTGCTCGGTGATGGCGGGCACCGAGCGATCGACGAACATCAGCAGGAAAACTCGCGCTGCTCCTTCGAGAAGGTGTAGAACGCCGCCCAGCAGTTCCTGAGGTCCTGCAGCGGGTCCGGGTCGCCGACCACGTCCTTGATGGCGTCGTCGAGGCGCTGGAAGCCCTCGGCGGCGAGCGCGAAGAAGATGTCGTCTTTGCCGGGAAAGTAGCTGTAGATGGCGGCCGGGCTGTATTCGATGCGCTCGGCGATCTTGCGGATGGAGACGTTGGGATAGCCCTCACTCACGAAGAGGTCGCGAGCGGCGGTGAGAATCGACGCCCGTACGGCGTGACGTTCCCGGTCCTGTCGTTCCTTGATGCCCATCGTCCCAGTCTGCCTGAACACTGTTCAGGAATCTAATGGCGTTTGACGACGGGCTGCCTCCGAAGGTTCCGCCGGCGGCTGGGCTACACTAGGCGGTGTGGGTGTGACGGCCGCGGAACGTGCGCAACCGGTCTCGCCGGTGCTCGCCGCAGCGCTCGCGTGGCTGATGCCGGGGGTGGGCCATCTGGTGTTGGGCAAACGCCAGAAGGGCGTGATCTTTCTCGTCGCCATCCCGGCGATGTTCCTGCTGGGCCTCGCCCTCGATGGCCGCATGTTCCCCTTCGACTTCTCGCAACCGCTCGCCGGTCTGGCGGCGATTGCCGCCCGCGGCGTGGGCCTGCCGGCGCTGGTGGCCGGCTGGTTCGGGTGGGGCCAGGGCGTGGTCACGGCCGCCTCCTACGAATACGGCAACACCTTCGTCATCGTCAGCGGGCTGCTCAACATGCTCGTCGCGCTCGACGCGTTCGATGTCGCCTCGGGACGCAAGTGAGATGACCAGCCACCTCCTCTACCTGCTGCTCTTCGCGTTCTTCGTCGGCCTGGTCTTTGCGACGATCGCGCACGACGAGCCGAAGGAGCAGGCGCGGCTGGGGCTGCGGATCTTCGGCGGGTTCGTCGGCGCCGGCCTGGTGCTCGGCTGGCTGATGTACCCGCTGCCCCTGTGAGGGCCGCTCCTTCGCGTCTGTCGCTGTGGGGGCCGGTGGTCGCCTACATGGCGCTCATCTTCAGCCTCTCTGCCATGTCGTCGCCGCCGTCGCCCGGCCCGATGAACGACAAGGTGCTGCACTTCGCCTTCTACGGCGGCCTGGCCGCCGTGACGCTGCGTGCCACCTCCGGCGGCCGGCTGGAGGGTGTCACGCTCGGGGCCGCACTTCTGGCCTGGGTCATCGCCACCGCCTACGGGGTGACCGACGAGTTCCATCAACGCTTCGTGCCGTACCGGTCCGCGGACCTGGCCGACCTCGCCGCCGACAGCCTGGGCGCGGCGGTGGCCGTGGGCGTGCTCGGAGCGTCCGGTATAATCGCTCGTTCGCGCGGGGCCGGCACGTCCGCGCTGAGGGGCCGATGACCTACGAGAACCTGCTGATCGAACGCGACGGGGCGGTCGCGATCGTCACCGTCAACCGGCCGGCCAAGTTGAACGCGCTCGACCGCGTCACGATGAGCGAGATCCAGCACGCCATGACCGCGCTCGGTGCCGACCCGGGCGTGGGGGCCATCGTGCTCACGGGCGCGGGCGACAAGGCCTTCGTGGCCGGCGCCGACATCAACGAGCTCGCCGTCATGTCGCCGTTCGAAGGCAAGGAACATGCGACCACGGGGCAGCGCGCCTTCGACACCATCGAGACGCTCGGCAAGCCGGTCGTCGCCGCCGTGAATGGCTTCGCACTCGGCGGCGGCTGCGAGCTGGCGATGGCGTGCACGCTGCGCATCGCCGCCGACACCGCGCGCTTCGGTCAGCCCGAAGTCAATCTGGGCCTCACGCCCGGCTACGCCGGCACGCAGCGTCTGCCGCGCCTGGTCGGCCGCGGCCGCGCCCTCGAGCTGCTGCTCACCGGCGACCCGATCAGCGCCACCCGTGCCTACGAGATCGGGCTGGTGAACCGCGTCGTGCCCGCCGCCGAACTCCGCGCCGAGGCCGTGAAGCTGGCGACGACGCTGGCCGCCAAGGCGCCGATCGCGATGCGCTACATCCTCGAGGCGGTTCATCACGGCGGCGAGATGGCGCTGCCGGAAGGGCAGCACCTCGAGGCGACGCTGTTCGGCCTGATCGCGTCCACCGAGGACACCAAAGAAGGCACCAGCGCGTTCCTCGCCAGGCCGAAGCGCGATGCCGTCTGGAAGGGCCGCTAGCATGCCCATGTTCGAGGGTCGCCAGTCGGCACCCGGCAGCCGCTTCGCGATCGTCGTCGCGCGCTTCAACGACTTCGTGACCGCGCGCCTGTTGAGCGGCGCCCGAGAAGCGCTGAGCGCCGCTGGCGTCGCCGGCGACGCCATCGACATCCTGTGGGTGCCGGGGGCGTTCGAAGTCGCCTCGGCGGCCCTGCACGTGGCCACCACCGCGCGGCCCGCGGCCGTCATCTGCCTCGGCTGCGTGATTCGCGGCGGCACACCACATTTCGAATACATCTGCGCCGCCGCGGCGCAGGGCGTGACGACCGCGTCACTGCAGTCGGGCGTGCCGATGGCGTTTGGCATCCTCACCACCGATTCGGTGGAGCAGGCCGTCGAGCGCGCCGGGCCGGGTCCGACCAACAAGGGCTACGAGGCCGCGATGGCCGCCGTCGAGATGGCCACGCTCCGCCTGGCGCTCGAGGCCCGGCCGTGAGTGACGCGCTGCCGGGCACCACCCGCTGGGACGAGCGGCACCGCGCGCGAGAAGCCGCCCTGCGGGCGCTCTACCAGGTCCATATCGGCCAGGTGCCGCTGGCCGACGCCTTGCGGCTGGTCGAGCAGCCCGAGGATCAGGACGGCGTGGTGCTCGACGCGCCTTCCCGCGCATTTGCGGCCCGGCTGGCCGCCGGCACCTGGGAGACGCGCGACGATCTGGACGAGGTCGTCACGCCGCACCTGCTCAACTGGCGCCTCGAACGGATCGCGGTCATCGATCGGCTGGTACTGTGGCTGGCCGTGCGCGAGTGGCTGAGCGAACCGGGGACGCCGCCCAGAGTGGTGCTGACCGAGGCCCTCGAACTGGCGCGCGAGTACAGCGGCGAATCCGCCGTGCGCTTCGTCAACGGCGTGCTCGACGCCGTGTATCACCGGCTGAAGCAGGAAGGCCGTATCATCGACTGACCCGCGTCACGGGCACGGTCGGCGCGGCCGGCCGGGGAGTGAGTTCACCAACGATGTCCAACGCAGACGCGCAGTCCGACCAGCGCCGGGCGAACCTGGCGGCGATCGAGGCGCTCGGGTTTCCGGCCTATCCGCATCAGTTCGCGACGACCCACACCGTCGGGCAGCTGGTGGACGCGTATGCCGACACGCCGGCCGACACGCTCGAGCAGCCGCGTGTCGAGACGGTGGCCGCCGGGCGCGTCATCAGCATCCGCAGCTTCGGCAAGGCCAGCTTCCTCGTGTTGTCGGACGGCCGTTGCCGCCTGCAGGTCTACCTGCGGCAGGACGCGCTCTCCGAACGGGAGTTCCAGCTCTCGAAGCTGCTCGACTTCGGCGACATCGTGGGCGTGGCCGGCTACCTGTTCCGCACCAAGACCAACGAGCTGTCGATCTGGGCCGCATCGCTCACCTTCCTCGCGAAGTGTTTTCTGCCGCTGCCCGAGAAGTGGCATGGGCTGCAGGACATCGAGACGCGCTACCGGCAGCGCTACCTCGATCTCATCGTGAATCCCGACGTGCGCCGGGTGTTCGAGCTGCGCAGCCGGACGGTGTCGGCGATTCGCGACGTGCTGACGGCCAGGGGCTTCCTCGAAGTCGAGACCCCGATGATGCAGCCGATTGCCGGCGGGGCGCTGGCGCGCCCCTTCGTCACCCATCACAACGCGCTCGACCTCACGCTCTACCTGCGGATCGCGCCGGAGCTGTATCTCAAGCGGCTGGTGGTGGGCGGCATCGAGCGGGTCTTCGAGATCAACCGTAACTTCCGCAACGAAGGCATCTCGACCCAGCACAACCCCGAGTTCACGATGCTCGAGTTCTACTGGGCGTACGTGGAATACCAGACGCTGATGACCTTCACCGAAGAGCTGCTCTCGACGGTGGCCGCGCGCGTCACCGGCAGCACGACCTGCCAGTTCGGTGCGCACGCGATCTCGTTTGCGGCGCCGTTCCGGCGCCTGTCGTTGCGCCATGCTGCGGCGGAAGAAGCGTCGAAGCGGCTCGGGCGCGAGGTCACCGTGGACCACCTGCGCACCCTCGAGGGCGCGACCGCCGTGGCGGCGGCTCTGCATCTCGAGATCCCCAAGGGCGCCGGCGCCGGCAAGATCGCCAGCGAGATCTTCGAGCGGCTGTGGCAGGATTCGCTCATCCAGCCGACTTTCGTCTACGACTTTCCGACCGAGGTGTCGCCGCTGTCGAAACAGCGCGCCGACGATCCCGACACCGTCGAGCGCTTCGAGCTCTACATCGGCGGCTTC
Organism: Acidobacteriota bacterium; assembly: GCA_031404695.1. Classification (GTDB taxonomy): domain Bacteria; phylum Acidobacteriota; class Vicinamibacteria; order Vicinamibacterales; family UBA2999; genus CADEFD01. The sequence goes on along the minus strand of JANNIB010000311.1, from coordinate 5,205 downwards.
GAAGTGGCCAACGCCTTCAGCGAGCTCAACGACCCGGCCGAGCAGCGCCGGCGCTTCGAGGCGCAGATCGAAGGCCGCGACCAGGGCGACGATGAAGCGCACGTGATGGACGACGACTACGTGCGGGCGCTCGAATACGGCCTGCCGCCCACCGGCGGCGAAGGGATCGGCATCGACCGGCTGGTGATGCTGCTGTCGAACAGCCCGTCGATCCGCGACGTCATCCTCTTCCCGCAGATGCGTCCGCGAGACTGAGCCGCCCGTGCCCTACGAGCTCTTCGTCGCGCTGCGCTATCTCTTCGCGAAGAGGAAGCAGGCCTTCATCTCGGTCATTTCCCTGGTCTCGATGCTGGGCGTCACCGTGGGCGTGATGGCGCTCATCATCGCGCTGGCGCTGATGACCGGCCTGCAGCAGGGCGTGCGCGATCGCATGCTCGGCTCGTCGGCCCACGTCTACGTCTTCCGCACCGGCGGCATCACCGACTACCCGGCCGACGTGCGGCGGCTGTCGGCGGTGCCCGATGTGGTCGGCGTCGCCCCGGCGTTGATGGCGCAGGCGCTCGTCAGCAAGGACGGCCAGCAGGCCTTCATCACCATCAAGGGCATCGACCCGGCGCTCGAGCCGCGCGTCACCGAAGTGGCCGGTTCGCTCACGAGCGGCCGTTTCGAGGATCTCGACGACGGCGGCGAGGAACGCCTGCCGGGCATCCTCATCGGGCACGAACTGGCGGGGAAGCTCGGCGCGCAGATCGGCGACGCGGTGAGCGTGCTCACGCCCAACGGCACTTTGTCGCCGATGGGCGTGATACCGCGGCAGCGGCGGCTCACCGTGGTCGGCATCTTTCAGCTGGGCCTCTTTGAGTTCGATCAGGCCTACGGCTTCGTGACGCTGGCGACCGCCGGCCGGCTGGCCGGCAAGGTCGAGCCCGATCATCTGGAACTGCGCGTGCGCGACATCTACGCCGCGCCGGCGATGGCCGACGAGCTGTCCTCGCTCGACGACGGAGCCTACATGGCGCAGGATTGGGCCGATCTCAACCGCTCGCTGTTCTCCGCGCTGTGGCTCGAGAAGGTCGCCATCTCGATTGCCATCGGCCTCATCGTGATGGTCGCCGCGCTCAACATCGTGGCCTCGCTGGTGTTGCTGGTGATGGAGAAGAGCCGCGACATCGCCATCCTGAAGACGATGGGCGCCTCGGCGACGAGTATCCGCCGGATCTTCATGCTGCAGGGCCTCGTCATCGGCTTGGTGGGCACCGGCGTGGGCACCGCGGCCGGCGTCGGCATCGCCACGGTGATGGACCGCATGCGCCTCATCCAGATTCCGGCCGACGTCTACCAGCTCTCATATCTCCCGTTCACGGTGGTGCCGCGCGACGTCTCCCTGGTAGTCCTGGCGGCGATCGTCATCTGCTTCCTGGCCACGATCTACCCGTCGCGGCAGGCCGCCCGGCTCGATCCGGCCGAGGGACTGCGCCATGAGTGAGGTGCTGCTGCGCGCCATCGGCGTGCAGAAGTCGTACCTGGCCGGAGGACAGCGCCTGCAGGTATTGCGCGACCTCGATATCGAGGTGGCGCGCGGCGAGATGGTCGCCATCGTCGGCGCCTCCGGCGTGGGCAAGAGCACGCTGCTGCACGTGCTCGGCGGACTCGACCGCCCCGAGAGCGGCGAGGTCACGATGGGTGACTTCGCGGTCTCCACGGCCGACGACGCCGCCCTCGTCGCCTTCCGCAATCGCCACGTCGGGTTCGTGTTCCAGTTCCACCACCTGCTGCCCGAGTTCAGCGCGCTCGAGAACGTGGAGATGCCGCTGCGCATCGCCCGCGTGTCGGCCGCCGAGGCGCGTCCCGTGGCCGAGCGGCTCCTCGGGCGGGTGGGCCTGGCGGAGCGCCTCACGCATCGTCCCGGGATGCTCTCGGGCGGCGAGCAGCAGCGGGTCGCCGTCGCGCGCGCCCTGGTCAGGCAGCCGTCACTGCTGCTGGCGGATGAACCGACCGGCGACCTCGACGAACGCACCGCCGACGCGCTGCACGCGCTGTTGCGCGAGATGCATCAGGAGTTCGGTCTCACGGCCGTGATGGCCACGCACAACCCACGCCTGGCCGAGCAGTGCGATCGCATCCTGCGGCTCGAGGGCGGCCGGCTCACGCTGTCCTAGCCCGCCTTCCGGCCGCGTGTCCGGCCGGCTCGTCGCCGCCAGTCGCGGCCGCGCGTCAGTCTCCGAACGTGATCCCCTGGGCCAGCGGCAGCGACGAGCTCCAGTTGACGGTGTTGGTCTGCCGGCGCATGTAGCCCTTCCACGCATCCGAGCCCGACTCGCGGCCACCGCCGGTTTCCTTCTCGCCGCCGAAGGCGCCGCCGATTTCGGCGCCCGAAGTGCCGATGTTCACGTTGGCGATGCCGCAATCCGACCCGCGCGCCGACAGGAACGCTTCGGCCGTGCGCATGCTCTCGGTGAAGATCGCCGACGACAGGCCCTGCGGCACGGCGTTGTGCAGCGCGAACGCCTCGTCGATGCTCGTGTACTCGAGCACGTAGAGAATCGGCGCGAACGTCTCGTGGCGCACGATCTCGGCCTGCGCCGGCATCCGCACGATCGCCGGCTCCACGAAGTGCGGGCCCAGGTCGGTCCGCCGCGCGCCACCGGTCAGCACCGTGCCGCCGGCGGCGACGGCCGCGGCGAGCGCCGCCTGCATCTTCTCGACCGCGGCGTCGTTCACGAGCGGCCCCATGAGCGTGGCGCCGTCGAGCGGTGAGCCGATCCGCACCTGCGAGTAGGCCTTCACCAGGCGCTCACAGAGGGCGTCCACCACGGCGGCGTGCACGATGAGGCGCCGCGTCGACGTGCAGCGCTGGCCGGCCGTGCCGACGGCGCCGAAGAGCACCGCGCGCACCGCCATGTCGAGGTCGGCATCGGCGGCGACGACGATGGCGTTGTTGCCGCCCAGTTCGAGCAGCGACCGGCCGAAGCGTCCGGCCACCGCCTGATTGACGCGCCGGCCGACGGCCGTGGAACCGGTGAAGGAGATGAGCGGCAGGCGCGCATCGGCCAGCATGCGTTCGCCGATGGTCTGGCCGGTGCCGACCGCCAGCGTGAAGACCCCGTCCACGCCGTGGTCGGCCATCACCTGGTTGGCAATCCGCTGCACCGCGACGGCGCAGAGCGGTGTCGGTTCGGCCGGCTTCCACAGAACGGTGTCGCCGCAGACGGCGGCCAGGGCGGCGTTCCACGACCACACGGCAACGGGGAAGTTGAAGGCGGTGATGACGCCCACCGGGCCCAGCGGATGCCACTGTTCCATCATCCGGTGTCCGGGCCGCTCCGACGCGATGGTGAGGCCGTAGAGCTGCCGCGACAGTCCGGTCGCGAAGTCGCAGATGTCGATCATCTCCTGCACTTCGCCGTGCCCCTCCGCGCGGATCTTGCCCATCTCGAGGCTGACCAGATCGCCAAGCGGCTCCTTGGCCGCGCGCAGCGCCTGGCCGAGGTCGCGGACGAGTTCCCCGCGCCTGGGCGCCGGCGTCTCACGCCAGGTGCGGAAGCGGGCCGCCGCGGCGTCGGCCATGCGGTCGTAGGCGGCAGGGGTCGCCAGCTGCACACCGGCGATGGCGGCGCCGGTGGTCGGGTCGTACGACGTCAGCACCTCGGCGCCCGGTGCCAGCGTCCAGTCGGCGGCGCCGGACGAGACACCCGGGTTGAGGTCGGCAAGGCCGAGGCGATCGAGGATGGCGCGGGGCGTGGGCACGGAAGCAGACATGCGATCTCCGGAGAATGCAGGCACGGGGCCGGCGCGTCAGACGAGTCCAGCGAGGCGGAAGATCGTGGTGGCCACGCCCGAGTAGTCGTCGTCGCCGCCTCCGGATGTCACCTGCGCGTGCACGAGTTGCTGCACGACGGCGGTCGCCGGGGCCGGCACGCCGAATTCGGCGAGGGCCTCGTTCACGATCCGCAGGTCCTTCTTGTAGAGCCGGGCCTTGAAGCCCGGTTTGTAGTTGCCGGTCAGCATCCGCTCGCCGTGCACTTCGAGCACGCGGCTGGCGGCGAAACCGCCCAGCAGCGCCTGGCGCACCTTCGCGCCGTCCACACCGGCCTTGCCGGCGAGCGCGAGGGCTTCGGCTACCGCGACCATGGTGCCGCCGATGACGAGCTGATTGCAGGCCTTGCAGATCTGTCCGGCACCCGACGGGCCGACGTGGACGATCCGCTCCTCCTTGCCCATCATCGCCAGCAGCGCCCGCACGCGTTCGAGGGCGTCGGCCTCACCGCCCACCATGAAGGTGAGCGTGCCGTCGATGGCGCCGATTTCGCCGCCGCTGACCGGCGCGTCGAGATAGGCGCCACCGCGCTTGGCCACGTGCGCTGCGAAGCGTTTGGCGGCGGACGGGGCGATCGTGCTCGAATCCACGACCACCGTGCCAGGCTGCAGTCCGGCGAGCAGCCCCGACGGGCCCTCGAAGACGGCCTCGACGTCCGGGGCATCCGGCAGCATCACCATCACGACCTGGCAGGCCGCGGCGACCGCGGCCGGGGTCGTGGCGATTCCGGCGCCGGCCTCGGCCAGCACCCGCTCAGCGGCGTGGCTGCGGTTGTGCACGACGACGGGAACGTCATGTTTACGCAGGTTCAGCGCCATGGGCTTGCCCATGGCGCCGAGTCCGATGAATCCGACAGCGTCCGGCACGGGGGAACCTCCACGGCGATTGTAGCCGTCGAGCCGGGTGTGCGGCCGACCGATCCGGTCCCGGCCGTACGGCCGGGGCCGCGAGGGAGGAATCCCTTATAATGAGATCCATAAGCGCCGGGACTTTTTTCCACGCGAAGGCGGCCGGATGTTCGAGCGGTATACCGAAAGAGCACGGCGGGTGCTGTTCTTCGCCCGTTACGAGGCAAGTCAGCTCGGCAGCATCTCGATCGAGACCGAGCACCTGCTGCTGGGATTGATCCGCGAGGGGAAGGGGCTCACCAGCCGCATCTTCCAGCGGTCACATCTGTCGCTGGACACGATCCGGAAAGACATCGAGGGCCGCACGGTGTTCCGTGAAAAGGTCTCGACGTCGGTCGAGATCCCGTTCAGCGGCGAGACCAAGCGGGTGCTGCAGTACGCCGCCGAGGAGGCCGATCGCCTCCTCCATAACTACATCGGCACCGAACACCTGCTGCTGGGGCTGCTCCGCGAGGAGCGCTCGGTGGCGGCCAGCATCCT
>JANNIB010000310.1:0-9656 GCA_031404695.1 Acidobacteriota bacterium | reverse complement strand
GTGACGTTCGCCTCGAACGCATCGAGGTCGAGCAGCAGGGCTGGGGTCGGGATCTCGGCGCGCGTCATCGTCGGCGCGATGCTAGCAGATGCCGCCGCAACGGCACAGCGGCCGGGCCGCCGCGACCGTGAAACCTGTGGCACCTGCCATGCGCGAGGAGTATCCTCCGCGCATGTCGCATCACCCCCGCGAACGGATCTCCCGCCGGCGCGTCCTCGCCGCCGGTACCGCCGGCGTCGTCGGCGCCGCGGCGGCGCTCACCGGCCACGCGCAGACCGCCGACACCACCAGGGTGCAGGGGCCGGGCACGACCGACGTCGGCGCGCGCTCGCCGTTTGTGACGCCGAAGCGCCAGTCGTTCAGCCCGCGCCGCACCGCCTCGACCACCCCGCTGCAGGATCTCGAGGGCATCATCACCCCCGCCGACCTGCACTTCGAGCGGCATCACGGCGGGGTGCCGGCCATCGACCCGGCCAGCTATTCGCTGCTCGTGCACGGCCTCGTCGATCGCCCCACCGTGTTTTCGCTCGACGACCTGAAGCGCTTCCCGGGCCGCTCGGTGATCCGTTTCCTCGAATGTTCGGGCAATGGCAGCCGCAACTACCGGCCCGATGCCAAGGCGCCCGAAACCACGCCCCAGCAGCTCGACGGGCTCACCAGTTGCAGCGAGTGGACTGGCGTGCCGCTGGCCACCGTGCTCCGCGAGGTCGGCGCGTCGGCGAAGGCGACGTGGTTCCTGGCCGAGTCGATGGACGCGGCCGTGCTGGCGCGCAGCATCCCGATGGAAAAGGCGCTCGACGATGCGATGCTGGCCTACGCGCAGAACGGCGAGGCGCTGCGGCCCGAGCAGGGCTTTCCGGTGCGTCTGTTCCTGCCGGGCTATGAAGGCTCAGCCAGCGTCAAGTGGTTGCGGCGCATCGAACTGGCGACCGAGCCGTTCATGATGCGCGAGGAGACGTCGAAGTACACCGACCCGCTGCCCGACGGCACGGCGCGGCAGTTCAGCCTGGTGATGGACGCCAAGTCGATTATCACCGAGCCGTCGTATCCCGGAAAGCTGGCAGGCCCGGGCTGGCGCGTGATCCGCGGCATCGCGTGGAGCGGCCGGGGAAAGATTGCGCACGTCGACATCAGCGTCGACAACGGCCGGACGTGGCAGCGCGCCACGCTCGATGAGCCAGTGCTGCCCAAGTGCCACACCCGTTTCAGGTTCGCGTGGAACTGGACCGGCGCCGAGACCATCGTCATGAGCCGCGCCACCGACGAGACCGGCTACGCGCAGCCGACGCGGGCCGAACTGCTGGCCGTGCGCGGGCCCGGCACCCAGTACCACTTCAACAACATCCGCGCGTGGAAGGTGGCCGCCGACGGCACCGTGACGCTCGCGACAGGTGCCGCATGAGACGGGTGATCACCCTGTGCCTCGCGGCGGCGGCGCTCGCCCTCGTCGCCACCGGCGTGCAGGCGCAAAGCGGCGCGGCCCGTCCGCGCGGCGCCGCCGCCAGCCCCGCGCGGGCGCCGCTTTTGCCGGCGCGCTTCGGGCTCGGCCGCGCCGCCACAGCCGACGAAATCCGGCGTCTCGACATCGACGTGATGCCGAACGGACAGGGTTTGCCCGACGGCCGCGGCACCGTGGCCGACGGCGCGGCGACCTACGCGGCCAAGTGCGCCTCGTGTCACGGCAAGGGCGGGGAAGGGGCCGCCTTCGACCGTCTGGTCGGCACCGACGCCGGCGACAACTTCGCCTTCGGCCGCGATCCGGGCCTCGTGCGCGCCATCGGCAACTACTGGCCGTATGCGACGACGCTGTTCGACTACACGGCCCGCAGCATGCCGTTTGCGCAGCCGGGGTCGCTCACGGCCAGCGAGGTCTACGGTCTGGTCGCCTACCTGCTGGCCGAGAACAAGATCGTCGCCGCCGACGCGGTCATGGACAAGACCACGCTGGCGAAGGTGGTGATGCCGGCGCGTGACCGCTTCGTGCGTGACAACCGCACCGGCGGCAAGGTCGTGAAATAGCGCCGGCGCGGCCCCTCGCTCACTTGATCGTGAACGGCGCCGGGAAGGCCGCCAGGTCGATCGTCCGCAGCGGTCCGGCCAGCATCGGCGCATCCCAGCCCGAGCCGGCTGCGGTCTGGCACTGCTCGGGGTGGCCGAGCGGCGACACCGCGACGAAGGCGCGGAACTCCATCGGGTTGCCGGCGTAGTAGCCGGTGGTGTCGCCGGCCGCGGAGGTCTGCAGCAGGCGGTAGAACGGCGCCGGATTGGTGTCGAGCGGCACAAACGGCGTGCTCGCGCAGGCGGGGTCGCCGTAGAGCGCCAGGTAACTGGTGGGCTGGATGCCGTCGGGCGTCGTCGGCGCCACCAGCCACACACCCTGCGCCAGCACGCCGACGAGCGTCGCGCTGCCCGGCTGGAAGCTCAGCACGGTGCCGAGGGGCGCGCCGTTGGCGGCGACCACCTGACTGCCGGTGGGCGTGGTGCCGGCCGGTCCCTGCGGACCCTGGGCACCCTGCGGACCTGCCGGTCCCATCGGGCCCGCGAGCCCCATCGCACCGGTGGCGCCGACCGGGCCGGCGACGCCCGCCGGACCCTGCGCGCCGGCGGGGCCCATGGCGCCTGGCGCTCCAGCCGCACCTGCCGGGCCTGGCGCGCCGGTCAGACCGGCCAGTCCTTGAGGCCCACGGGGACCTGCGGGTCCCATCGGTCCGATCGGTCCCGGAACACCGTTGCCGCCCGGCGACATCACGGTCAGCACGAAGCGCTGCGACGGCCCGCGCCGCTGATCGATGACCACGCGATACGTGCCCGGCTCGAGCGCCGGCAGCTTCGCGCGCATCTCGACACTTGTGACCTTGACATTGGGCAGCGCGCCGCCGTTGAGGACGATGCGCATGTCAGACCGGAAGCCCGAGCCGACGAGCACGACCTGGCTGGCGGCGGCGTCGTGACGGGCGCTGAACACCACGAACTGATCCGCGAAGGCCGGTGCCGACGTGAGCACCACCAGAGCGGAGAGGGCGGAGATGACGCGAGAGAGTGGCTGCATACCGGGGGACTCCTGTCCCCGGCGATCAGCAAAGCCACTGCCAGACCACGCGGAGTGGCGTCAAATCATTGGAAGATCAGGGGTTTGGCGAGGCGAGCGGCAGCAGCACACTGCACGGCGCACGGCCCGCGAGTGCGCCGTTGTTGAACAGCGCGTTCCAGAGTGGGCAACTGTTTGGGCGTGCCACGGCGTGCAAACCCGCCTGGCGGCCGGACTACTTCGCGACCGCCGCGCAGGCGGTCGACACCATGGGGACCGACGTCACGTTCACGCGGCTCACGGGGGCGGCCTTGATGAACAGGCCCTTGATGAGCACCGTGTGGCCCTTGTGCGCCGGCAGATCGAACTCCGACACCCCGATCAGCCTGTAAGAGGCCTTCCCCGAGGTCGGGCCCTTGATGGCTTCGCCGGCCGGCGGGCCGTTGGCGATGCTCGGCACCGGGTCGGTCGCGCTCGTCAGCATCCAGTTGGCGCCCTGTTCGGACAGGCAGCCCGTGACGGCGACGACCGGCACCTTGTTCCCCGGGGCCGGCGTGGGCGCCTGTGCGTGGGCGAGACCGGAACCGGTGGTGACCGCGGCAGCGATGGCGGCCGCCGTCGCGGCAAGTGCCCCGAGACCCGGGACCCGGGCCCCGGCACGATGACGTGTCATTTCGACGACTCCTTGCGCCACCACGGATTGCCGTGGTTGACAAACGGCCCGCCATCCACCGACAGGGTGTACTGCGTGCGGTAGTTGAGGGGGGAGAGCAGCCGCATCACGCTGTTCACGCGCACCGACTGCCCCTTGTGGGTGAACGGCGCGCCGTCGAGGCGGATGGTGAACTGGCCGCCGAGATCGCCGTTGACCGTGCCCTTCTGTGTGTACACGAAGCCGCGGCTGTCGGTCACCGTGCGGGTGAGCGCGTGCGCGTCGCGGTCGTAGTCGAAGACTTCGGTGATGGTGAACGCGCCACCCGTGTGCTCCGCCGTGGTCGTGGCCGCGAACGTGGTGGAGCTGGTCTGTGTGTAGACCGTCGTGCCGCTCAGCACGTCGGCGGGGCCGAGCGGGCTTTCGGGATAGTCCCACGTCACGTTCCACGCGCCCTTGAAGTAGGCCCAGAAGTCGAGCAGCGGCGCCGGATCGTCGGGCTTGGTGGGCCGTCCGAGGGTCGGCACCTGGCTTTTCGGAAGCTCCGGCTGCGGCGTCTGCGCGGCCGCGGTCTGCCATGTACTGCAGAGGACGAGGGCAGCCGCAGCCGCCCTCGCGAGAAGGTATTTCATTGGCGCTGGCGCGGCTGCTCGCTGGTCGGCCGCCGGACGGCCTTGGTCAAATCCTGGCTGTCGACCGAAAACTGCGTGGTCGGCTGGTACATCTCGTCCCAGCTCTGTTCCGACCAGTACACTTCCTTCTCGGGCGCCGGGTTCCACTTGTTGTTCACCGAGTTGTCGTAGATGGCGACGTTGGTGATCTTGCTGCCGGCCGGCACCTTGAGCGGGGTCGCGAGTTCGTACTGGATCTGCCAGTTGAAGTCGAAGTTCGGCACGTCGAGGATGACTTCTTCGCGGCCGTCTGGATAGGTCACCCACCACTTCATGCTCTTGCCGCGCAGGTGCATGTGCGGGGTCAGCGCGTAGAGCGTGATCGGCTCGTTGACCGGCGTGATGCCCATCATCTTGTAGTCGCCGTCGTAGGGCGGAATGGTGGGCGTCTTGCCGCGCCGTCCGGTCGTGTCATCAGACTCGTACAGCACTTCCTTGCCTTGCGCGAAGTAGAGTCCGCGGTTGCCGCTGCCAGGCACCGGATCGCCAGCCTGCAGGTTCAACACTTCCTGGCGCACCGGACCCTTCGCCCACCACAGCCCCAGCTTGCTCTTGTCCACTTCGGGCTGTCCGGTGGGGTTGTAGTGCATGACCCAGCGCACGTACTTGTTGGCTGGCACGCGCTTGGCGTAGCCCTCGGGATAGCGCTCGTAACCGCGCCCCGGCACGTAAGAGATGATCTTGTCGGCGCCGGCGAGGCCGTCGCCGCCCAGCGCCTTCTTGCCCATCGGCACGCTCGGCGGCACCTGCTTGCCGTCGGCGTCGTAAAGGTAGCCGTCTTTCACCGTGTAGCCGTCGGGGATGTCGATGATGTAGACGCCCGAGTGGTGCACGACGCTGAAGTTGCTGGGCCGGATCTCGACGCCGGTCGCGAACTTGTCTTCGCTGAACGGAATCTTCTCGTAGAAGTACAGGTACGGTTCCTGGGCGTCGGGCTTCACCGTCCAGGCGACCGGCTGCTCGAAGACGAAGTCGGGTTCGCCGAGCTGCCAGCCGCGGGCGAAGGTCGGCGCGGGCGGCAGGTCGGCCGGGTTGCCGCGCGGCGCGCCGGCCCCGGCCCACGCCACCAGCGTGTCGATGTCGGCCTGCGACAGGCTGCGGTCGTTGCCCATCTTCATGCTGTGGCCGGGGTCGGCCGCCCACGGCGGCATCTCGCGCTTGACGACCTTGTCCTTGATCGAGCGCGCCCACGGCCGCGTCGACTCGTAGCTCAGGAACGACATCGGCCCGATCTCGCCGGGCCGATGGCAGCTCACGCAGTTCTTGTTGAGGATCGGCGCGACGTCTTTCGTGAACGTCGGCCCCGCCCCGGCCGGGGTCTGCGCGGCGGCGCCCGACGCGGCACCGAGCATGACCAGACCCGCACCCGCCACCATGAACAGCGCACGCTTCATCTGAGACTCCTTCCGGTCCAACAGCCTAGAGTCTCCATTTCCACAGCGAATGGCAAGCGAAAATCGGGCGCATGGATGCGGGCGGAATCCTTTTCCGCGCCGCCGGCTCTATCTCCGGTGAACAGCAGAGGAGGAACCCCATGGTCAGCTTCTTTTCAGTGAACGAACACCCGGTGGAACGGGTGGCGCGGGTCGGACTCGGTGTGACGCTGGTGGCGCTGGCGGCGCTCGATCGCCCGGCATGCTGCATGGAAGCGCCGTGACGACGCGCGCCGGCACGACGTGGCCGAGGTGCCGCTCGATGAACTCGGCATCCGGGCCGGCTGGGGCAGCGACGACCCGGAAGCGCTCGCCATGGCGGCCGAATCGGGCGCGCCTCACGCTGGCCGCGCAGGTGAACCAGGAGGTGGTCCGTGCGACCCGACGAGCGTGAAGTAGCGGGCATGACGTGCTCGCAGGTGATGGCGGCGCTCAGTGACTACGCCGCGGGCGAGGTGCCGGCAGACCTGCGCGCCCGGATCGAAGGGCACGTCGCTGCCTGCCGGCAGTGCGCGCGGTTCGGCGCCGGCTTCGTGGCGCTGCTCGACGGGATGCGCCGGCATCTGGCGCCGCCCGACCCGCTGGACGGCGGCGCCGTGGCCCGCGTCAAGGCGGCCGTTACTTCGTCAGCTTCCTGATGCCGCCGCCGCCGAACTCGACCTCGACCCACTCGCCGTTGACCTTCACGACCGGCACCACCACCGGCACCTCGCCGCGCATGCCGTCCACGCGGAAGCCGATGTCCACGCCGGCGTAGACCTTCCGGGTGGTCAGCCGTTGCCCGGGTGACAGCTGAGCCGGCGCCGCCTGCGCCTGCAGCCACGCCGAGGTGCCGAGCGTACCTGCCAGCAGGCCGACTCCCATCCACATCGCCGGGGTCATCCGTGTCGTCATCGTCGCGTCCCTCCGGCAGGTTTGGACGCGTCGGCGGGGCTGCCGGCCGGTGCGCGGAATGGCCCACGCGCCTTGACAGGTTGAACTAAATGAACGACCATTAATTTACTAACATGGCTCGTCCCCGCAATGCCGATGGCCAGCGCACCCGCCAGGCCATCCTCGACGCTGCCCTCGACCTGTTCTCGGAGAAGGGCTACTTCGGCACCAGTCTGCGTGACGTGGCCGGCGCCGTCGGCGTGCGGGAAAGCGCGCTCTACAACTACTTCGCCGGCAAGGACGCGCTGTTCGAGGCGCTGCTGACCGCTCATCAGCACAGCAAGATCGAGCGCCTGGCACCGCTGGCCGAGGGCCCGATCGTGGATGGCCGGGCGCTGCTCGAACAGCTCGCGCTCGCCAACCTCGAGGCGTTCGTCGAGCCGCAGGAGCAGAAGCTCCACCGCATCCTGATGTCCGACGGCATCCGCCTGGCACGGGTGGGCCGCATCAACCTCTACGAACGGATGAGCAGCGGACGCGACCAGCTCAACGAGTTGCTGCGGCGGCTCATCCGCGAGGGTTGGCTGCGACGCGCCGACGTGTCGGTGCTCGGTCTGGCGTTCTTCAGTCCGCTCTTCATGTGGCGGCAACTGCATGCCATCGACGCCGACCTGCCGATGATCCGCAATCCCAGGGCGTTCGTCCGCCAGCACGTCGAGCAGTTCCTGAACGGTGCGGCCGGTGCGGCCGCCAGCGCGCCACGCGTGCGCCGTCTCTCCCCTCCGTCGTCACCCCGCACGGTCGCGGCACGCCGCGCCGCCTCATAGAGTCCTGGAGTGTCCCCTGTGTTCCGCCCGACTTGTGTCGCTCTTCTCGCCGCCCTGACGGCTGCAGGCTGCCGCGCCGACGCCACCGCTGAACGGGACGCCACCGAAGAGGTGGCGGCGGTGACGGTTTCGGCGACCGCGGTGGTGGAAACCCCGATCGCGCGCTTCATCGAGGTGACCGGCACGCTCACCGCGCAGGAATCCGCCGAGGTCGCCGCCGAGATCGCCGGACGCGTGGTGGCGACGCCGGTCGAACGGGGCAGTCGCGTCGGCACCGGCGTGGAGCTGGTGCGCATCGCGGCGGCCGAGGTGGACGCGCAGGCGCGCGAAGCCGAGGCCAACGCGGCGCAGATCGAGGCCCGTCTCGGGATCGCCGGCGGCAAGTCGTTCGAGGTCACGCGCGTTCCCGAGGTGGCCAGCGCCAACGCCGCCAGGGCGCTGGCCCGGACCGACTTCGAGCGGGCCCGCACCCTGCACGCCGCCAAGCTCATCTCGCAGGCCGAGTTCGATCAGCGCAGCGCCCAGCTCGAATCGGCCGAGCGGCAGTACGACGTCGCCAGCAACGGCGCCGAGCAGCAGTATCAGTCGCTGCTGGCCGCCCGGGCGCGGGTGACCGTGGCGCAGAAGGCTGCCGCCGACACCGTCGTCCGCGCGCCGTTTGCCGGCGTGGTGGGCGAGCGCTTCGTCTCGGTGGGCGACTACGTCACGCGCGGCACCAAAGTGGCGTCGGTGATGCGGGTCGATCCGCTGCGCGTCGAGCTCACGGTGCCGGAGCAATACGTGGCGGCCGTGGCCTCCGGACGCGAGGTGACTTTCACCGTGGACGCCTACCCCGGCGAGACCTTCACCGGACAGGTGCGCTACGTCTCGCCGTCGGTCACCGCAGAGACGCGCGCGCTGGTCGTCGAGGCGATCGTGCCGAACGCGCAGGGTGAGCTCAAACCCGGGTTCTTCGCCACCGCGCGCATCGCGCAGGTGTCGTCGACGCCGGCGCTGCTGGTGCCGGCCACCGCCGTGCGCACCGTGGCAGGCACGGCCCGCGTGTTCGTCGTCGCCGGTGACCGCGTGGAAGAGCGCGTGGTGATGGTAGGGCAGACCGTGGACGACCGGATCGAGATCACTGACGGCCTGAAGGCTGGTGAACACGTCGCCACCAGCGGCGTCTCGACGCTGGCCGACGGCGTCCGCGTGGCGGTGCGCTAGCCATGCAGTGGCTCGCTGAGATCTGCGTCCGGCGCCCGGTCTTTGCCTGGGTGCTCGTGCTCTCGCTGACAGTGGTCGGGCTCTTCGCCTTCGGCCGCCTCGGCGTCGACCGTTTCCCCAATGTGGACATCCCGACCATCGTCGTGACCACGCGGCTGCCCGGCGCGGCGCCTGAACAGATCGAGACCGAGGTCACCGACAAGGTCGAAGAAGCCGTCAACACCATCAGCGCGATCGACACCCTGAGTTCGACCTCGTCGGAGGGTATCTCGCAGGTCGTGGTGTCGTTCACGCTCGAGAAGGACGCCGACGTGGCGGCACAGGAAGTGCGTGATCGCGTCAATCGCATCCTGCCGCAGCTGCCACGCACGGCGCTGCAGCCCACCGTCGAGAAACTCGACCCGACGGCGTCGCCGGTCATCACCGTGGCGGTCACGGCCGAGAAGCCCGTGCGCGACATCACCGAGTTCGCCGACAAGGTGCTGCGGCGCCGCCTGGAGAGCTCCGACGGCGTCGGCCAGGTGCTGGTGATCGGCGGACGCAGGCGTCAGGTCAACGTGTGGCTCGATGCCACGCTGCTGCGCGCGCAGGGCCTGTCGGTCAACGACGTCTCGCGGGCGCTCACGTCGCAGAATGCCGACGTGCCCGGCGGGCGTCTCGACCAGGGCGCACAGACGGTGACGCTGCGCACGCGCGGCCGCCTCGAGTCGGTGGACGCCTTCGGCGACGTCGTGCTGCGTGAGGTGGCGGGGCATCCGGTGCGCCTGCGCGACGTGGCGCGCGTGGAAGACGGGATGGCCGAGCCCGCCACTCAGGCCAGCGTGAACGGCGTGGCCACCGTGCTGCTGCAGATCCGTAAGCAGTCGGGCACCAACACCGTGGAAGTGGCCGACAACATCAAGCAGCGGCTGGCCGACCTGCAGCCGACGCTGCCGGCCGGCTATTCGCTGCGCATCGTGCGCGACGAAG
>JANNIB010000309.1:0-13810 GCA_031404695.1 Acidobacteriota bacterium | reverse complement strand
GCGGATCGGCTACGTGCCGCAGATGTTCGAGGCCGAGACCAACGCCGAGGCCCGCGCCAACAACGCCCGCGCGCTGGCCACGCTCACGCAGCTCGGTTGCACCCTGCAGCCACTCACGTTGCCGAGCGGCGATCTCTCGTACTTCATCGAGTACGTCGAGCGGGCGGCGGCCTTCGACGCCTTCACACGGAGCGGCCGCCATGCCGGACTCCGTCCGCGAACCAGCCGCTACCTGCGCGCCTGTTCGTTGACCACCGCCGTGGACTACCTGCAGGCAAACCGGCGCCGGACGGCGATCATGCAGGAGGTCGCGCGCGCGATGCGCGGAGTGGACGCCGTGATGTTCACCACCCTCACGCTAGACTCCGCCACCAGCCTCAATCCGGTGATGAGCCTCACGGGGCACCCGTCGATTGCGGTGCCGAACGGTCTCACGGCGGCCGGGTCGCCGACAGGCATGATGATCTCCGGACAGCTCTACCAGGAAGGCGCGTTGCTGGCGCTGGCTGCGGCCTGCGAGCGCGCCCTCGGCCCGCGCCGGATGCCGCCGCTCTTCATGTCCTGAGCCGCCGACGCACCGCTAGGCGTGTGCCTCCCACACCTTGGCCAGCTCGACGATCACCTCCACCGCCTTCTCCATGTCCTGCACCGAGACCCACTCGAGGCGGGAATGGAAGTTCTGCTCGCCGGCAAAGACGTTGGGCGTGGGCAGGCCCATGAACGACAGGCGTGAGCCGTCGGTGCCGCCGCGGATGGCGCGTTCCCGCACGGCCAGTCCGACCCGCGTGATGGCCTCGCGGGCCCGTTCAACCACCAGCGGATCGCCGTCGAGCACCTCGCGCATGTTCCGGTACTGCTCGTCCACGGTCACCTCCACGGCGGCGCCGGGTACGGCCGCCACGACCTCGTCGGCGATCCCGCGCAGCCACGCCGCCCGTTGCGCCAGCCCGGTCGTGTCGAAGTCGCGCAGCAGCAGCTTCACGGTCGTGCGGTCCACCGAGGCCTGCATCACGTAGGGATGCACGAAGCCCTCGCGTCCGGCCGTGGTTTCCGGCGACAGACTGTCGGGCGGCAGCCGGTCGATGAAGCGGGCCGCCAGCTTGATGGCGTTCACCATGCGACCTTTGGCGTAGCCGGGGTGGGTGTTGAAGCCGCGGAACGTGAAGGTGATCGCGTCGGCCGAGAAGCTCTCGAATTCCAGCTCGCCGCGCGGGCCGCCGTCCATCGTGTAGGCGCAGCGTGCGCCGAAGCGCGCGACGTCGAAGTGCTCGGTGCCGTGGCCCACTTCCTCGTCGGGCGTGAAGGCGATGCGCACGGCGCCGTGCGGAATCTCCGGATGGGCCATCAGATACGCTGCCGCAGTCATGATGGCGGCCACGCCGCTCTTGTTGTCGGCGCCGAGCAGCGTCGTGCCCGAGGCCGTCACGATGTCGTGGCCGAGGCACTCGCCGAGATACGGCGTGTCGGCGACACGTAGCACTGCTTCGGGATCGTCTGGCAGCACCAGATCGCGCCCGTCGTAAGCGCGGTGCACGATTGGCCGCACGTTGGCGCCGCTCATCTCCGGCGAGGTGTCCACGTGGGCGATGACGCCGATGACCGGGACGTCCGCCTTGGTGGTGGTGGCGGGGATGGTCGCCATCACGTAGCCGTGCTGATCGACCGCCGCATCGGCCACGCCCATGGCGCGCAGCTCGGCGGCGAGACTGTTGAGCAGCACGAGCTGGCCGGGGGTGCTGGGATAGGTGGTCGAAGTCTCGCTCGACTGTGTGTCGTGGCGGACATAGCGGAGGAAGCGGTCGAGTACCGAGGTCGGCATGCCGCTCCATGATGCCTCACCCCGTGATAGCGTCGGGGCATGACGCCCGACCAGTCGCTCGCCGCCACCGCCGTGCACGCGTGGACGCTCAACATCGCCCGCGCCGAGAAGGTCTTTCTGGGACGCACCGACGAGGCCCTGCGTCAGGAAGTGGCGCCGGGGAAGAATCGTCTTGTGTATCTCTGGGGCCATCTCCTGGCGGTGCACGACGCGATGCTGCCGCTGCTCGGCATCGGCCCGCGCCTGCACCCCGAGCTCGATCAGACGTTCCTGACCGAGGCCGACCGGTCAACGACCGGGCTGCCCTCGAACGCCGAGCTGACCGAGCTGTGGGGCGAGGTGCATGGGGCCCTGCGCAGCGGTTTCGATCGCTTCACGCCGGCCGACTGGACCGCGCGTCATACTGCGATGACCGACGACGAGTTCACCGCCAACCCGCTGCGCAACCGTCTGGCGGTGCTGCTGAACCGCACCGCCCATCTGGCCTATCATCTCGGTCAGTGCGCGCTGGTGTCGCCGCAGGACTGAGATCCACACGGCTCACGGACCAGCCCCGAGGTGCGGTCTCGACGCCTGCACTACGCCGCGAACGAGCCGGGCGAGGAAGACACCATGGCGGACGAGATCTGGCGCTGGGACGCCACGCGGATGGCCGAGGCCATTCGGCGCCGGCAGATCTCGTCGCGCGAGGCCGTCGAGGCCTGTCTGGCGCGGATGGGCGCCGTGAACGCGCACCTGAACGCGGTGACCGTGGACCTGGGCGTCGGCGCGCGCGCGGCTGCCGACCGGGCCGATGCCGCGGTGGCGCGTAGCGAACGGCTGGGCCCGCTGCACGGCGTGCCGGTGACCGTGAAGGAGAACATCGATCAGACCGGCTGCGCCACCACCAATGGGACCGTTGCGTATCGGGATCTGCTGGCCGTGGCCGACAGCCCGGTCGTCGCCAACTGGCAGGCCGCCGGCGCCGTCATCCTCGGGCGCACCAACACGCCGGGCTTCAGCTTCCGCCTGGATACCGACAACGATCTGCGCGGCCGCACCCTCAACCCGTGGTCGGAGGCGCACACGCCCGGCGGATCCAGCGGTGGTGCCTCGTCGTCGGTGGCGGCCGGCATCACGCCGCTGTCGCACGGCAACGACATCGCGGGATCGATTCGCTATCCCGCCTACGCCTGCGGCCTCGCGGGCCTGCGGCCATCGTTCGGCCGCGTCCCGGCGTTCAACCCGAGCGCCACCGCGGAGCGCTCGATGTCGGCGCAGCTGCTGTCGGTGCAGGGCCCGCTGGCGCGCACCGTGCGCGACGTCCGCCTGGGCCTTTCGGCGATGGCGGCCCGTGACGCCCGCGATCCCTGGTGGGTACCGGCGCCGCTCGTGGGTCCGCCGATCGCCGCGCCGCTGCGAGTGGCGGTCGTGACCGAACCTCACGCGCTCGCGGGCGAGCGCCTACATCCATCGGTGGCGCGGGCGATGCAGCAGGCGGCCGACTGGCTCGCCGATGCCGGCTACGAGATGGTGGACGTGCCCACACCGGGCTTCACGCGCGCGATGGAGCTGTGGTTCGCAGTGCAGATGCCGGAGATCCGTGAGTTTCTGTGGCCGGCGATCGAACAGCACGGCGACGGCGGCATCCGCCGCGCCATGGGGCTGATGCTCGAGGCGTTCCCCGCCGACGCCGGCGTCCCCTACATGCGCGCACTGGCGGAGCGGGCGAGGGTGGTGCGCGACTGGCAGCGATTCTTCGAGCAGGTGCCGCTCGTGCTCGCGCCAGTGTGCACGCAGCCGGTCTACCGGCGCGGCTTCGACGTCGAGAGCGTGGCGCGCACGGGGGCGTTCTGGCGCGAGTGCGTGACGCTCACGGCCGTCCCGGTACTCGGCATCCCGGCGCTGGCCGTGCCCACCAGCATCGTGGAGGGACTGCCCATGGGCGTCACCGTGATGGCGGCACGATTCCGCGAGGACCTGTGCCTGGCGGCCGGCGAGGCGATCGAAGCCCGCGCCGGCGTGGCATCGCGGCTGCCGACCGAAGTGGCGTGGTAGCCGTGTCGCGCCGCAGGCTCACGAATGTCTGTTGACAGGAGCGAGCGCATGTCGAGCCCGTCTGAACTGGATCAGCTCGTCTCCGAGTACACGCAGATGGACGCGATGACCGACCCGGAGCGCGCCAAGGCGCTGCTGCTGCGTGCGGCAACCCTGGTCGACCGAGACGCGGCGCCGAAGAAGTGGGGCGCCTTCCGCCGGCTCTATGCGGGCCTGGCCGAGCGCGACGATCCCACTGCGGCGATTGCCGCGTATCGCGACGCGCTGTCGGCCTGGGACCCGGTCGAGCAGCGTGACGTGTCGATCGATTGTCATCTCCAGCTTGGATGCCAGCTGGCGAACGCCGCCCCGGGCACGCCCGACGGGGAGGCGGCGATCACGCATCTTCAGCACGCCGTCGGCGACCACCCCTGGGTGGCGCGTCTGCTGGCGACGTTGCTGGGCCTGCGGCCGCTCGGCGACCCCGTCGACAACTGGCAGCGTCGCGTCACCTGCCTCGACATCGCCGTGGCACAGGTGAATCCCGAAACCGACCTGCCGGCGTGGGCCGCGGTCAGCAACGAACGCGCCTGCGCCTGCCAGGACCAACCCGGTGGCGACTTTGCGGCCGCGCTCGAGGAGCGCATCACCCGTCACCACGCCGTGCTCGACCGCGTGCGTGCGGGCAGCGGGAGCGTCATCGATACCTGTCTGCACCTTGCGACCGCCAGTCTCGATCGCGTGCACGGCGACCTGACGGCCAGCGGCGTGGCCGCGGAGCAGTTCGTGCAGGAGGCCCTGGCTGCCGGGCCCGACGAGGCCGTGAAAGTGCAGCTCCTGTTGCTGCGTGGGCGGTGCCTCACCTTCAAGCGCCACCCGCATGACGCCGCGGCACTGCGCGCCGCGCTCGATGTGTTCGCGCAGGCGCGTGCACTGGCGGCCAGCCGTTCCCAGCCCGAGCTGCGCGCCAGCGTCGAGAAGCTGGCGGCGCTGGCCTGGCTCGACCTGCTGCGTCTGGGCGAGCGGCAGCATCTCGCCTCGTTCGTCGCCTGTTGCGAGTCGGCACTCGCCCTGTTCGACGGGCCCACGTTCGGCAGCGAGCGCCGCAAGCTCTTCCAGATTCAGGCCGACGGTCTGCTCGCCGTGAACGACCTCGACGCGGCGGCGCGGTGTTGCGCGCAGGCCGTGGCGCTGGCCGAACACGGCCTCGCCCAAGCGACCACGACCGCGGGACGTCTCGAGCGGGTCTGGGAGCTGCGCGACTCCGCCGGGCTGCTGGCATGGTGTCGCGCGCGGGTGGGCGACCTGGCGGCGGCCATCGACGTGCTGGATCAGGGCAAGGCCCGGCTGTGGGACCGCGGCGGCGACCAGCCGGCGTCGGCTCTCCTGGCCAGCCTCGTGCCGCTGAACGGCGCCCTGGTGTTGCCGATATCTGCCGGCCCCGACGGCATTGCCATCGTCGTGACGCATCGCGACGCCCAGGCCGTCCTCACGCGTGTCGACTTGCCGGGATTCGGCAAGACCCGCGTGCTCGAACTGCAGCGCGGCGCGTCGTCAGAAGCACTCGGCGGGTGGCTCCATGCGTACTGCTACCGCCGCTCCGAACCGGCGCGTTTCCGCGACGAGATCGTGTCGGTCGGCGAGGTCCTCCACCGCGAGTTCTGGACGCCCGTGCTCGCCGAACTGGCCCGGCTCGGACTCGTGGCCGGCGCCGAGCTCGTGGTGTTCCCCCAGGGAGCCAGCGCCAGCCTGCCGATGCATGCGGCCTCGTGGCTCGAGGACGGCCAGCGGCGGTGGCTGCTCGACAGCTACGCCGTGCGCTACGCGCCGTCGCTGCGAGCCCTGGCGCACGACGCCGGCCCAGCACCGGCAGGCGACGGCGTGACCATCGTTGCCGCCGACCCCGATGGCGATCTGGTCTTCAGCGCCTTCGAGGTGGCGTGGATCCAGGAGGTGCTGCCCGGGGCGCGCGTGCTGGCCGGCGCCGACGCCACCGCCGAGCGGGTGCTGGCGGCCCTGCACGCGAGCAGTCATGTTCACATTGCGACCCACGCCGACTTCAACCTCGACGATCCGTTCGCCTCACGAATCAGGGTGTCGAACGGCGACCTCACCGTGCTGCAGCTGGTCGAGCACCTGGCGGTGCGGCGTCCCCGGTTCGTGGCGCTGTCTGCCTGCGAGACCGGCGTGACGCGCGTGACCTCGCTGTCGGATGAATTTCTCGGCTTTCCGGTGGCGCTCCTCGTGGCCGGCGTGCGCACGGTGCTGGCCACGCAGTGGCCGGTCGATGACGAGGCCTCGGCACTGCTGATGGCCGAGTTCTATCGGTTCTTCGTCGGCGGCGAGCTCAGCGCCGCCGAGGCGCTGCGGCGGGCGCAGACGCGGCTGCGGACGCTCACGGTCGCCGAGCTGTCATCACGCCTGCGGACGCTGCGCGATCGAGGCGACGCCGCCGGCGAACTCGCCGGGTTGCTGCGCTCGCGCCTGCGTGGCCGCGACGACAACGAGTGTCCGTTCGCCCATCCGTACTTCTGGGCCGGGTTCTGTATCGTGGGAGCGCACTGATGGATGCCGCGTTTCAGCAGTTCGTACTGCTCGACACCGTGCTCGATAACTGGGACGGTATCTGCGTCCGCATGGGCGTGCTGTCGGCGCTGCTCGAACGTGAGCTGGCGCGAGTGGCCGCCCAACTCGCGACGGCGCAGCAGCCGGGGCAGGCGGCGATCGCCCTCGATCGCCTGCTCGACCTCACGCAGGACACGCCCGCCTACGACTACGTGCGGCAGCTCATTCAGCGCTGCGCCCTGCCCACCACGGCGACCGACCGCGGCGCCATCGGCGACAAGGCGGCAGCGACCTACGCCTCGGCCAGCGTGATGCACGCGTCCTCCCAGCTGGCGGCCAGGGCGGTAGCCCCGGTCGCGTTCACGACGAGGCGGGTGTTCTTCGTCACCAACCGGAAAGCCGACGACACGCGGCCCTGGGAGGAGCGCTACACCGGCGACTACGTCCCGGCGGTGAGCTACGGCCGCTCGGACGTCACGATACCCGTCCGCACGCATCGCATCGGGCACCTCGAACGTCCGCTGCCGCTGGTGGGACGCGAACGCGCCGATCGGCACATCATGCTCGGGCAGGGGGAGACATTCGACGATCGCGACGGCTTCGCCTCGGCGCTGGCCACGGATCTGCAGAAGGCTGAACGGCCGGAGCTGCTCGTCTTCCTGCACGGCTACCGCGTGACCTTCGACGAGGCGGCTCGTCGCGCCGCGCAGATCGTGACCGACATCCAGTTCGGTGGCGCGGTCATCCTCTTCAGCTGGCCCTCGGCCGGCACGCTGATGGGCTATCTGGCGGACGAAGACAGCGCGGCGAAGTCGGCCGCACCGCTGCGCGCGCTGCTGCGCGATCTCGAGGGCGGCCCGTGGACCGGGGTGCATCTGCTGGCGCACAGCATGGGCAACCGCGTCATGGTCGGCGGTCTCGCCGGCCGGGAGGAGAGCCGGGCGCTGGCGATCCGCAACGTCATGCTGGTGGCCGCCGACCTCGATGTCGACCTGTTCGAGCAGCAGTTCCCGATGGTTCGCGAGCGGCTGGGGTCTGATTCCGACGGACTGGTGACGTCCTACACCTCGAGCACCGACCGCGCGCTCGGCGTGTCGTCATGGCTCCATCGGTCCACGCGCCTCGGCCGGGTGGGAGACCGTCCCGTGGCGTTCGAGGGCGTCGAGACGGTGGATGCCACGGCAACCGACACCAGCCTGCTAGGTCTGCACCACGGCTACTTCGCCGAGCAACGCAGCCTGCTGACCGACATCGGTCTCCTGGTGCGGGAAGGGCTGCCGGCCGGCCGGCGCGGACTGGTCAGCGTCGCCGGCCAGTGGTGGACGTTCCCGCGCTGACGGCGGCGCGCGTCAGGCGACCAGCGCGTCGAGCTTGGCGGCGCAGATGAAGTCGTTCTCCGACAACCCGCCGATCTCGTGGGTCGTGTAGCTGATGCTGCAGTAGCCCCAGCCGAACGCGATGTCGGGATGGTGGCCCTGTTTGTCGCCGTGCCACGCCGCCAGGTTGGCGAGCTGCACCGCCTTGGCGAAGCCCTTGAACTCGAAGCGCCGCGTCAGCATCTTCGAATCCGCGTCGAGCTGCCAGTCGGCGTGCAGATCGGCTTTGAGCCGCGCGCTCTCGTCGGCCGCCAGCGGCGGCGTGCCGCCCTGGCACGGCACGCAGGCGCGGTCTTTCAGATCGCAGACCTCCGTCATGACGCCACCGCCGCGGGCTGTGGTTCTTCCTTCAGCGGGTACTTGGGCGCATGCAGGCCGAGTGCGCGCGCATGCGCGATATCGGCCATCAGGTCGCGATCGGCGGCGGCGAACAGGTCGTCGAGGTTCTCGATGACGAAGTACACGGGCTGGTGGATGTCGATCCGGTAGGGCGTGCGCAGGATGTCGATGACATCGAACGGCCGGCGCTCCGGACCGTTGGCGCTGACCGACCACGGCAGCTCGGTGGGCGACGAGGCGAGGCCCGACCCGAGCGACTTCACGACGCCGTCTTCCACGGTGAGACCGAACTCAATCGAGAACCAGTAGAGACGGATGAGCCACGAGTAGTCTTCCTTCGTGGCCTTGAGGCCGGCCTGCCCGATGGCGTGCGAGAAGCCGGCGAAGCGCGGGTCGGCCAGCAGCGGCGTGTGCCCGAAGATCTCGTGGAAGATGTCGGGCTCTTCGATGTAGTTGAAGTCTTTGCGCGAGCGTATGAAGGAGGCGGCGGGGAACTGCCGGTTGGCCAGCATCCCGAAGAACTTCTTGAACCCGATGAGCGCGGGCACCGCCACCACCTCCCACCCGGTGCGGGCGCGCAGCACCTCTGAGACCTCGCCGCACTGCGGGACGCGGTCGAGCGGCAGGTTCACCGCGGCCAGGCCGTCCAGATAGGCCTTCGAGGCATGCTTACGGACATTGGGGATCTGCTGGGCGCACAGGTCGCGCCACACGAGGTCTTCTTCCGGCGTGTAACTGATGCGGCCGGAGGCGTCAGGGACCTTGGCGACGTAGGACGTGGACTTGGGCATGGGCGTCGGCTCCGTCGGATGGACTAGGACCATGATCGCCCGACATACGGTGGAATCGTTTCGCTTTGTCGGACATCTATCGGCAATTCAAGGAACAGTTGTTCTTTCAAGCACGATATTGGGGTATTTTCTACCTCATGGAGACGCTGGACGACTTCGACAAGCGGTTGTTGCGGCTGCTGCAACACGACGCCCGGCTCAGCACGCAGGAGCTGGCCGAGCGCGCCGGGCTGTCGACCTCGCCCGCCTGGCGACGGGTGAAGCGGCTCGAGCAGGACGGCCTCATCCGCGCCCACGTGGCGATGCTCGATCCGCGCAAGCTCGGTCTGCACGCGGTCGCCTACGTGCACGTCTCGCTGCTCGACCACGCCGAAGCCACCATCGGGCGCTTCGATGCCTTCGTGCAGGCGCACGAGCAGGTGGTCGAATGCGCGTCGATCACCGGGTCGAACGACTACGTGCTGAAGGTGTTCGCGAAAGACCCCGAAGACCTCGAGTTCTTCATCATGCGCAAGCTGCTGGCGCTTGGCGTGGTGCGCTCGTCGACCACCTACTTCGTGTTGCGCCAGACCAAGTACACGACCGAGCTGCCGATCGGCTGAGCGCGGCGCGGGCGCCGACGCCTCAGAAGCGCAGGAAGCGGTTCACCTTCAGGATGAGCGCCCGGCTCTGCAGTTCCGGGCGTCCCATGGTGGCGCCGGAGTCGCGCTCATCGTTGTAGACCAGGAACAGTTCGCTGCCCAGACGGTACTCCCAGCGCAGCCGCGCGTTCACGCTGACGATGCGCGTGACGGAGTTGTATTGGACCAGCGCACTCGCGAACATGAGCGGGGTCATCGTGTAGGTGAGACGCGAGCCGACGAGCGTGCTCGTCACGCGACCCGCCGGCAGGTCGAGCCAGTTGAGCGTGAGGCTGGGTTCGACCGACAAGGCCGACGAGAGGTTGATGCGCGAGCGATTGACCGTGAGCGCGGAGCGTGTGCCGCCGTAGAAGTCGCCGCGCTCGAAGAGCACGGCGCCAGAGACTCGACGCTGCTGGCCGAGGGTGTAGCCGACGCGGCTGTTCGTGAAGCGGTAGCCTCCGGCGGGCACCCGCAGGCCGGCGACGGTGAACGGCCGCAACAACAGCTCGTAGTCGTCGAGCACGCCGATGGTGAAGCGGTCGCTGCTCTGGAACTCGACGTCGAAGGCGCCATCAGCCAGCCGCGTTGAGAGCCGCCCGGCGGTGTCCTGGATGTAGGTGTACTGACCCACGGCGAAGAACTTCCGGACGACCTTGTTCCGTCGTGGTCGCGGGCTGAAGCGCAACTGTGCGTACTGCTTCCGCAGGTCGGTGCGGCGCAGGAAGCCGGCCTCGGGATTGAAGTCGGGATTGACGGTCAGATGCTCGAGCTGCACGCCGTAGCGGTCTCCCGTGTAGTCCATCTGCGCGCGGTAGCTCGAGTTGCGCGTGTTCGCGCCTTCGGACTGCGTTTGCGCCCAGTAGGTGTTGAAGAGCAGGTTGTTGAAGAACGCAAACGTGCCATCCACACCGTAGAACTGATTCGAGCCGGGGCGGGTCTGAGCCTGCGACCGGGACGTCGCCATCACGCCGATGCCGCTCCGTCGCAGCACGTCGCGGCGCAGGCGCACGACCGAGAAGTTCGTGGCCTCGGCGCCCGACGTCTCGTCGTCGCGCGTCTGCATGTTGACCAGGCCCACCTGGTATTTGCCGATGCGCCCGGTCAGGCGTCCGCCGCCGAGGATCGGCACGCTCGCCGGCCCCGTCACGCCCTGTACGAGGCCGATGCGCCGGCTGTAGAACGGGATCGGGACGTCGGAGGTGGCGGCAGCGGCGGCGCCGCCAAAGGCGTTGTTGCCGAAGGTGAAGACGCCCTGGTTCTCGAGGAAGAAGTCGCGCTTCTCCGGGAAGAAGAGCGTGAAACGCGTCAGGTTGACCTGCTGCTCGTCGGCCTCGACCTGCGCGAAATCGGTATTCAGTGTGAAGTCGGCGGTGACGTTCTGCGTCACGGCGTACTTGGCGTCGAGGCCGACGTCGGCCGAGAGGTCGTTCGTTCGCGCCGGTCGACCCACGTTGTCGGTCGTCACGTCCCCGATGGCGAATGGCTTCAGCTCGAGCGTGCGCGCGAGGTTCGGCACCTCGAGACCAAGCAGCGTCGCATAGAGCGACGCCGAGAAGTCGGCACGGCCGAGCCCGAAGGCGTTCGGCACCTGCGTGAGATACGCAATTTCGTTCCTCCACTTGCTGATGCGGCGCGCCTGGAAGCCCCAGATCTGCGTCGTGCCTGGTGCATAGCGAAGCGACTTGAACGGAATGATGGCTTCGATCGTCCAGCCGCCGTCGAAGGTGCCAGCGGCGACGCGCCACACGGGATTCCAGTCCGGGTTGAACTGTCGCTCGTTGGTGCTCTGGCCGTCGCTGCGGGCGCCGAGTGCGTTGGTCTCGAACTGGAAACCGTTGCGCCGATCGCGAAAGGTGTCGAAGCTGAAGCCCACCGAGTCGCCCTGACGGATGTTGTTGCTGTCACGCCGCAGCTCGTTGGCGACTCGGCGTTCGGGCTGGCTCTCCCACGCCTTGAAACTGACGTAGAGGTTGTTGTCGTCGAACGACACCCAGACGTCGGTCTTCTCAGCCGCCGCTTCGCCGGCGCGTGGCTCCATCTGAATGAAGCCCGAGGCCGGCCGCACTGTGGTGTAGAGCGCTTCGTCGAGCGTGCCGTCGATGCGCATCGGCGTCGGCACCCGCACGGCCCTGACGGTGGCGCGGCCCTGATCGTCGCGCGAGATGGTGTCGGGCAGCACCGGCGCCGGCGGGCCGTCTCCCGCGCCGGCCGACGGCTGCGCCCCCCCAAGCGGCTGCGCGCCCGATTCCCCCGCGAGGGCCAGGACTGCGAGTAGCGCCACGAGGCGGATCATCGTTCGGAGGCCAAGGCGGGATGCCGTGTCAGGGACGAGCGCCGGCAGTATACCTTCATGTGCCCCGGCTGCCCCGGCGTCCCGTCAGCGCCGAACGCCGCTATTCCGTGCGCAGCGCCTTCATCGGCGCCACGGCGGCCGCGCGCGTGGCCGGTACCATCGACGCCACGAAGGCAGCCAACGCCAGCGATCCGGCGGCCGCGCCGAGCGCCACTGGATCCCAGATGGCCACCCCGTAGAGCTGTGACGACAACAGGTAGCCGGCGCCCACGGCGAGCGGCAGCCCCAGCACCAGCCCCAGCGCGACGCGCCTGAACGCGCCGCCCAGCACGAGTCCCATCACCGAGGTGCGGTCGGCGCCCAGGGCCATCCGCAGGCCGATCTCGCTGGTGCGGCGGGCCACCGAGTAGGCGGTGACCCCGTAGAGACCGATGGCGGCGAGCACGAGCGCGACGATGCCGAAGAGGCCGGCCAGGCTCGCCACCGCGCGCGGCTGGTCGAAGGAGCGCTCCACCTGCTCGGCGAGCGTGCGGACGCTGAGCACCGTCAGATTCGGGTCGGCCTCGGCCAGCACGCGAGCCACCTGCGGCTCGAGCACACCGGTCGGAGCGGCGGTGACCAGCAGGATGCCGCCCACGTAGTGAGAGGCCGTCTCGACCCGCCGCATCATCGGATTGGCGTAGTCCACCGTCTGCGCCAGCGGCACGAAGAACATCGGCCGCATCGGGCGATCGAGCTGGAAGCTGGCAAAGCGCGCGTCTTCGACCACGCCGACGATGCGGAACGTGCTGGCGTTCTCGGGCAGGTTGAGGCCGAAGTGCTGGTCGATCGGGTCTTCGTCGGCAGTGAAGAAGCGCTTCACGAACGCCTCGTTCACGACGGCGACGTGCTGCGAGGTGGCGGTATCGCCGGCGCCGATGTGGCGCCCCTTGACCACCTTCACGCCCAGTTGCTGGAGGTAGTCGGCACTCACACGGTCCCACGAGGCGCTGGTCTGCTCGCTCGGCTCGGCCGGCGGCCTGCCGGCGATGATGACGCCTTCGCCCCAGTTGTCGGTGAGCGGGTTGTAGAGCGCCAGGCCGACACCCCGCACGCCCGGGATGGCGCCGAGGCGCTCCTCGATGTTGCGATAGAGCGCGCTCAGCCCCTCGCCGGTGAACGTGGACGACGGCCGGCCCACCGAGACCAGCACGCGGTCCTCGCGCTCGAAGCGGAAATCCTGGCCTTCGAGGTTGCCGAGACTGCGCCCGAGCATCGTGGAGCCGGCCACCAACACGACCGACAGCGTGGCCTGCACGACCAGCAGCGCCGTGCGCGCAAACGACGAGCGGTCGCCGGCGGTGCGTCCGGCGCCGCGCAGCGCTTCGATGGGATCGGTGCGGGTGGCGAGCCAGGCCGGCGCCGCGCCGAAGATGAGCCCTGTCACGAGCGCGAGCCCGGTCGCGAAGGCAAGTACCAGCGGCGACGGCGTCGTGTCGATCGGCAGCATCGTGGCCCCGGCGAAGGCCAGCGACAGCAGCAGGCGGGCCGCCCCCATCGCCACGATCAGGCCGGCCAGCGCGCCGCCCACGGCGAGCAGCACGCTTTCGACCAGCGCTTCGGTGACGATCTCGCGCCGCGAGGCGCCCATCGCGAGGCGGATGGCCGTCTGTCCGCGGCGGGCGACGGCGCGCGCCAGGAGCAGGTTCGCCACGTTGGCGCAGGCAATCAGCAGCACGAGGCCGCATACGCCCAGCAGGATCTGCAGGCTGCGCCCATCCTGCTCTTTCATCACACCGACGCCGGCGCCGGCCGGCACCACCGTGATGAACTGCTGGGGCAGCACCCGTTCGACAGTGGCCATCCAGTTCGGCGGGTAGCCGGCTTCGTGTCGCGCCCATTGACGCAGCAGGCCGGTCAGCCGCGCGTCCATGCCGGTGATGCTCGCGCCCGGGCTCAGCCGGCCGATGACGCGCAGCCACGCCGAGATCGGCTGACGCAGCAGCGAC
>JANNIB010000308.1:0-1765 GCA_031404695.1 Acidobacteriota bacterium | reverse complement strand
CCACGCAACGCCACCTCGCTGAACAGGTTGGCGTGACGATCGCGCTCAATCGTGCTTCCGAACGTATGGGTGTGCTGCTGCCATGCCGCAGAACCGCGCGCCGTGAGGACGTAGCGATCTGCGACGAGGGTCTGCGCCGTACCGCCCACGTCGTAGCGACGGGTATCGAGGGCCTCGAGATAGAGCGCGCCTGTCGCCGGCAGCATCGCGCCGTCGACCGTGCCGCCTTCCCGATCCTCCCACGTCACACCAGCGGTCAGGAAAGCGGATCGGCCGTTCCCCCCATCCCAGAAGGCTCGCGGCCTCAAGATGCCGCGACGGTATCCCGCCACATCGGCCCAACCGTCGTCGTCGCGATCGTTCTGCATCTGGCCGTGCCCGCCTGCCAGGACCGACCCGCTCCACCCTGCGCGGGCGGCTGACGACACGTACATCACGGCATCTGTCGCACCGAGGGTGGACGCGTTGAACAGCGCATCAAAGGCCGGCTCGTCACCCGGTCGTCGCGACAACAAGTTGATGACACCGCCCATGGCGCCGGCGCCGTAGAACGCCGACGCCACACCCTTGATGACTTCGACCTGTCCGAGGTCCATCGGCGGGATCTGCAGCAATCCCAGGCCGCCCACCTGCTGGCCGAAGAGGGGCAGTCCATCGCTGAGAAATCGCGTGTAGCGGCCTTTCATCCCCTGCACGCGCACACTGGCCGCGCCGATCGATGGCGACGTGGCCTGCACGCGCAGGCCTCCCATCTCGTTGAGCATCATGACGATGTCGCCAGGCGTCATGAGAAGCTTCTCCTCGATCTCCTCCCGGCCGATCACCTCGACGCGCGTGGGTTGGTCCTCGAGACGACGGCCCGTCCGTGTGCTGGCGACGACGACCACCTCTTCCTCGACCGCCAGCTGAGCGGTCAATTCGATCTCGACCGTGGTCACCTGGCCGACCGTGACCTGCACCTCGCCCTTGCCCTCAAAGAACCCGACTCTCGTTACCGTCACCGTGGCGGCTCCTGGCGGCGCGTCGAGCTGTGCCACCCCATCAGCACCCGTCTCAACGGAACGTCCACCGGCGAGGACCGACGCGCCGACGATTGGCTGACCCTCGCTGCTCACGATCACACGAAGCTGGCCGCGCGGCTCCTGCGCGAAGGCCACCACAGCCGCGAACGCCCACACGAACACCGTCATCGATAGCGTACGCATACACCTCTCCCCACCATGGCCGCTCATACGGCCGTTATCGCTCCTGGAGTTGTGGCGGTTCAGGTCCGCTTCGGCGGGCGATCGAGCGGGGCCAGGTGGGCAGGCAGTTCGCGAGACGCGACGGTCGCACGCGTCGCAACCGGCATCGGCGCTGGTGCGCCGACGGCGATGATCAAGGGACCGTTCCAGCCGTGGCACAGGCCGCAGACCGACGGCGTCGTCGGCGACTTACCGTCGTGCTGGGCCTCGTCGGTGCAACCGTCGAAACAGGCGACGCGGTCGGTCGTCGTCACGACGGCGAGCATCGCGGCCATCAGGGCGGCCAGGAAGAGGCGCACGGTGGCAGTATACGTCGCCCCAATGACGACCCGCGTCACCCATCGCCAGGCCAGAGGGCTCCCGACGCGTCGTTTCTCGCGTCCGAGTTGCCAGATGCGGAAAGCAATGGCGTAGATTGTGCCCCTCGGCTACGCGGCCGGCCGTCGCGCGCGACTCGACGTGTGCGAGTGCCGAATCTGCCAGGCGCCATTGGCGCCCTTGAGCAGCAGGTAGGTCGCCAG
>JANNIB010000307.1:0-9200 GCA_031404695.1 Acidobacteriota bacterium | reverse complement strand
GCGCGACGATCTCGATTGGCCGTGGTTGCCTTCATGGTCGTCTGCGCCGCAGTGATGATGCTGCGCGTGAAGCGTCCTGAAGCCAAGCGACCCTTCAAAGTGCCCGGTGGCTTCGTGTTCCCCGTACTGGGGATCGTGTCGTGCCTCTACCTGATGCTGAGCCTGCCGGTGGCCACCTGGGTGCGCTTCCTGGGCTGGCTCAACATCGGCATGTTGATCTACTGGTTCTACGGCCGCACCCACAGCCCGCTCGTCAACAAGGCGGAGGCCGGGCGCCGCACGTCGTTCCAGGGCCTCTCGAACCTCGTCTACGTCGCCGGCATTCTCGCCGTCTTCAACTTCGGTTGCGTGACCGCCCTCGCCTACATGACCGAGTTCGGGATCACGACCGAGACGATCGCGAAGTGGCACGAGATCAACGTGACTGCGGAAGAGGCTGACGCATTCGCGCTCCGCTGGCTGGCCGTGTCGGTCGTCGTCTTCGTGGCCGGCTTCGGCATGCGGAAGGCGAGCGGCGCCGACAACGCCGCGGCCTGAGGCGGGTCGTCCGCACGTGGCCACCTCCTGTCACGGTCACCGGCGTGAGTGTGAAGAGTCATATGACACTGTCCTGGGCCCGAGGCCCGGGGCTCGGCGTGCTGCTCTTCCTGCTGGTGAGCTCGCTCGGCACGGCCGGCTACATGCTCATCGAAGGCTGGTCCTTCTGGGACTCGGCCTTCATGACCATTATCTCGGTCACGACCGTCGGGTATGGCTACGTCCATCCGTTGACGCGCGGCGGCGAGGTCTGGACCACCTTCGTGCTGCTGGCGGGCATCTCGACGCTGTTCTACACAGCGTTCGTGTTGATGGCTCTGGTCGTCGACGGCGGGTTGTACCGGGGCTTCGAACAACGGCGGTTTGCGCGCATGCTCGATGAGCTGACCAATCACTTCATCATCTGCGGCTACGGACGCATCGGCAGCACCATCACCGAGGAGTTCCGCCGGCAGGGCGTGCCCTGCATCGTCATCGATCGCGATCCGGAGAAGGTGCACGAGATCATCGCCGCGGGCGGCATGGCGGTCGAGGCCGACGCCAGCCGCGAGGACGTGCTGAAACGGGTCGGCATCGACCGCGCGCGCGGGCTCATCGCCGCCGTCTCGACCGATGCCGAGAACGTCTACGCGGTGCTGACCGCGCGGGTGCTCAGGCCCGACCTCTTCATCATCGCGCGCGTCGAGTCGGAGGACGCCGAGCCCAAGCTGCGGCGGGCTGGCGCCGACCGTGTGATCTCGCCTTACACGCTGGGCGCCATTCAGATGGCGCACACGGCGCTGCGGCCGGCGGTCGTCGATTTCATGCGCCTCGCCACCAGCTCCGAGCACCTCGACCTGTCGGCCGAACAGATCGAACTGGCACCCGGTGGCATCCTCGTCGGACGGTCGATCCGCGAGGCCGAACTGCGCCAGCGGTTCGGCGTCATCGTCGTGGCGATCCGCCGCGCAGAAGGACACATGGAGTTCAATCCCTCCCCCGACGCCCGGCTCCACGCCGGCGATCAGCTCGTGCTGCTCGGCAGCACCGAGAAGCTGCGCGAACTCGACGCCGTGGCCCGCCCCGCGTCGCACCCGGGCGCCCAGGCATGAGCGCCCGCGTGCTCGATGGCGTCGCCACCGCCACCGCCATCCGTGCCGGGCTCGCCGGCCGCATCGCCAGATTCACCGCCGCCCGCGGCCGTCCCCCCGGGCTGGGCATCGTCCTGGCGGGCGACGACCCGGCGTCGCAGATCTATGTCAGCAACAAGCTGCGCACGGCGGCCGAGGCCGGTTGTCGCGCCGAGCTCTTCCGCCTGTCGGCCGACGCACCGCTCGCCGACGCGCTGGCGGCGGTGGCGCGGCTGAACGGCGACGACACCTTCGACGGCATCCTCGTGCAGTCGCCGCTGCCGAAGGGCATGGGGCGCGACGCCGAACAGCGTGTGTTCGACGCGATGTCGCCGGCTAAAGATGTCGATGGCTTCCATGCGCAGAACGTCGGGCTGCTGGTGCAGAAGCGCGCGCAGCTGGTGGCCTGCACGCCGTCCGGCATCATGCAGCTGCTGGCGCGTGAGGGCATCGCGCTGGCCGGCAAGCGGGCGGTGGTCATCGGCCGCAGCGATATCGTCGGCAAACCGATGGCGCTGCTGCTGCTGCATCAGGACGCGACGGTCACGATCTGCCACTCGCGCACGCCCGATGTGGCCCGTCTGGCCAGCGAGGCCGACATCCTGGTCGCCGCCGTCGGCCGGGCGGCCTACGTGACGCCGGCGTACGTGAAGCCCGGCGCGACCGTCATCGACGTCGGCATCAACCGGGTCACCGATGCGGCGCTGGTCGCGTCGTGGTACCCCGAGGGCCACGCCCGTCTTGCGCAGTTTGCGAAGAAGGGCAGCCTCGTCATCGGCGACGTGCATCCCGACGTGTGGGAGGTGGCCGGCGCGGTCACGCCGGTGCCTGGCGGCGTCGGTCCGCTCACCATCGCCATGCTGCTCGCCAACACCGTGACGGCGGCGGAAGCGCGCGCGGGACTCACGCCGGGCGAGTGAGGGGGCACGTGCGAGTCGCGCTGACGGGCGGCATCGCGACGGGGAAGAGCGTCGTCGGGCGCGCGCTGCGGCAGGCGGGCCTCGCCACCGTGGACGCCGACCAGCTCGCCCGCGACGTCGTCGCCCCGGGGACGCCGGGTCTCGCGGAGGTCGTGGCGCGCTTCGGCCTCGGCGTCCGGCGCCAGGATGGCACGCTCGATCGGGCCGCGCTCGGCGCTCTGGTGTTCGGCGATCCGCTCGCCCGCGCCGATCTCGAACGCCTGCTGCATCCCCGTGTGCGATCCGGCGTCGAGGCGTTCTTCGCGGCGCTGGCGCCAGATGTGCCTGGCGTGGCCGAGATTCCACTCGCCTACGAGACCGGCTGGGCGTGGACGTTTCAGGTGGTCGTGGTCGTCGCCTGCCGGCCCGAGACGCAGCGGGCGCGGCTGATGACGCGCGACGGGTTCTCGGCCGGCGACGCCGAGCGCCGCCTCGCGGCGCAGTGGCCGATCGGCGACAAGGTGCGCCTGGCCGACGCCGTGGTCATGACCGACGGCGATCTGGCATCCACCCTGCGTCAGGCGAAAGCGTTGGCGTCGTGGCTCAGAGATCGTTGCCGTCTTTGGTGACCGGCGCGATCCGCTCCTCCACGAAGGTGTTCCACTCGTGGCAGTGCGGGCACTGCCAGAGAAGTTCCGTGCTGCGGTAGTGACAGCGCAGGCACACGTGGGGGTCGAGGTAGAAGACCGCCGCCTTGGCGTGCGTCACGTAGCGCTCGACGGCGCTCCGCTCGAGGCGGTTGCGCAGCAGCAGATCCCAGATCGCTTCGTGCACGGTGAGCCCGTGCGGGTTGTGGCTGAGGGCCTCGAGGAACTGGTCGAGGGCCGCCGGCGGCTGCCCGGCATCCACCAGCGCGTGCCCCAGGGCGAGACGGGCGCGCCAGTTGTGCGGATGGGCCGCGGCCACGCGGCGGCACAGCTCCAGGAAGCGGTCGGGCTGCCCGGCGGCGGCGTAGGCCGCGCGCAGGCGGTCGAGCACCAGATGTGAGCGATCGGGCGCCTCGTCGACCACCCCTTCCCACACGCGCACGGCCTCGGCCACCTGGCCGTCGCGGGCCATCACGTCGCCCAGATTCACCGACGCGGGTGTGACGGTGGCGTCGAGGTCCAGTGCCGCGGTAAAGCGTGCCCGGGCCACCGCCAGGTCGCCGGTCTTGAGGGCGGCGAGCCCGCGCTCGTTCTCGAGGAAGGCGAGGATGGTCTGGCTGCGCGCCGGTGATTCCGGTCCGGCCATCGCCAGCAACTCCTGCCGGACCTTGGCGGCCTCTTCCCACTGGCGCTGTTCCTCGTAGACCTTCTCGAGGTGCAGCAGCGCGTAGGCGTTCGAGGCGTCGAGCCGGCGCGCTTCCTTGAAGGCCTCGACCGCGCGGTCGACGAAGCCGCCGCGTTTGTAGTCGAGCCCCAGGCACAGCATCACGTAGGCGTGTTCGAGCCGCGTCAGCTTCTGACGCTGCAGCAGGGACTGATGCACCTGGATGGCGCGCGACACCTGACCACGCTCGCGATAGACGTTGCCGAGGATGAGATGAATCTCGAGCGCGTCGGCATCGACGCGGGCGGCCTGGCTCAGTTCCTCGATCGCCAGATCGATCTGATTGGCGACCAGGTAGTTGAGGCCGAGCACGTAGTGGTGGGAATCGCGAGCTTTGCGGCGGTCGATCCAGCGGCCGTCGCGCAGCTTGTAGCGCTCCCAGGCCTTGCCGATGGCGACGCCGGCCAGCAGGGCGAGCAGCGCCGAGATGAAGGGGAGGTAGTCGGCCAGCACGGCTCGTTACACCAGTCCCGTGCGCCAGAGATCGTGCAGGTGCACGATGCCCACGGCACGGCCGCCGCCATCGACGACCACCACCGCCGTGATCTTGCGCGCCTCGAGCAGATGCAGCGCTTCGGCCGCCAGCGTGTGCGGGGCCACGGTGACGGGGGTGCGGCTCATGACATCGCTGGCCCGCAGCGACAGCACGTCGGCGCTGCCGGCCAGGGCGCGGCGGACGTCGCCGTCGGTCACCACGCCCGCCAGGTCGCCTTCGGCTGTCAACACGCAGGTGATCCCCATCCGTCCGCGAGTAATCTCCGCCACCACCGCGCGCATCGGCGTCGACGGCGGCACCGCCGGAAAGTCGGCGGCCGTTCGCATCATGCCGTCCACCCGCCGGGCCCGGCGGAAGAGCGTGCCGCGCGGATGGAGGTCCGCGAAGTCGTCGGGGCTGAAGCCCTTCTCGACCAGCACCGACATCGCCAGCGCGTCGCCGAGGGCGAGCGCCGCGGTCGTGCTCGCCGTGGGCACGAGGTTCATCGGACAGGCCTCTTCCGAGACGCTGCAGTCGAGCACGACGGTGGCGGCCCGGGCCAGCGTCGAGGCCGGGTCGCCGGTCATGGCGATCAGGGTGGCGCCGAGGCGCTTGAGCGTCTCGAGCAGCCGCGTCAGCTCCTCGGTTTCGCCGCTGTGCGAGAGCGCGATGACCACATCATCACGCTGGATCATGCCGAGATCGCCATGCACGGCTTCTGCCGGATGGACGAAGTAGGCGGGGGAGCCGGTGCTCGAAAGCGTCGCGGCGATCTTGCGGCAGACGATCCCCGACTTGCCCATGCCGGTCAGGATGATGCGGCCGCGGCAATCGCGTACCAGGGCGACGGCCGCCGTGAAGCGCTCGTCGAGACGGTCGGCCAGCGCCCGGACGGCGTCGGCCTCGGTGTGCAGGACCTTGCGGGCCAGGGACAGATCAGCCATCCGCTTTCACGATCTCGTCGACCGCGACCAGACGGCGCAGCAGCGCCTCGAGGTCGGTCAGCGGCAGGGCGTTGGCCGCGTCGCTCTTCGCGCGCGGCGGGTCGTCGTGGACTTCCATGAACACGCCGTCGACGCCGGCGGCGACCCCGGCGCGGGCCAGCGGGGCGATGTACTGCGCCAGGCCGATGGTGACGCCGTCGCCGGCGCCCGGCAGCTGCAGGCTGTGGGTGACGTCGAAGACGACCGGGTGGCCGAGTTCGCGCATCATCGGCAGGCCGCGCATGTCGACGACCAGGTTGTTGTAGCCGAACGCACTGCCGCGCTCGGTCAGCAGCACCCCGGCGGCGCCGCTCTCGACCAGCTTCGCCACGACGTGGCGCATGTCGTGAGGCGCCAGGAACTGCGCCTTCTTCACGTTCACCGGGCGCCCGGTTCTGGCGGCCGCCACCAGCAGGTCCGTCTGCCGCGACAGGAAGGCCGGAATCTGCAGGATGTCGACGACCTCCGCCACCGGCGCCGCCTGCGCGGTCTCGTGGATGTCGGTCAGGATCGGCAAGCCCGTGCGCGCCTTGACGGCGGCCAGCGCCCGGAGGCCTGCCGTCAGACCAGGGCCGCGGAACGACGCGAGTGAGGTGCGATTGGCCTTGTCGTACGACGCCTTGAAGACCACCGGCACGCCGACGCGGGCGGCGATGGCGGCTATTTCGATCGCCATATCGAGCACGTGCGCATCGCTTTCGATGACGCAGGGCCCGAGGATGAAGGCGAGGGGATGCCCGGTGCCGAACGAGACGGGGCCGGCCGACACCTCGCGGACTGGCGCCATGTCAGGCAATGGCGCCCGCTTCGTTCATGGTGCCGAGCGTGCCCTGACGATGGCGATACGAGGCCTCGACGAAACTCGCAAACAGCGGATGCGGCCGCAGCGGACGCGACAGGAACTCGGGATGGAACTGCACGCCGAGGAACCACGGATGGCCCGGCAGCTCCGCGATCTCGACGAACTTGCCGTCGGGCGAGCGGCCCGAGATGAGCATCCCGTGTTCCTTGAGCACCGGCTCGTAGAGGGTGTTGAACTCGAATCGGTGACGGTGCCGTTCCCAGATGACGTCGGTGCCGTAGACGCGGCGCGCCAGCGATCCAGGCGCCAGCTCGCAGGCGTAGCGTCCGAGGCGCATCGTGCCCCCGAGGTCGTCCACGCCGAGCAGATCGCGCAGCTTGTAGATGACCTTGTGCGGGGCCGACTCGTCGAATTCGGTCGAATCGGCGCCTTCGAGGCCGCACACGTTGCGGGCGAATTCCACCGTCGCCCACTGGAAGCCGTAGCAGATGCCGAAGTACGGCACGTTGTGCGTGCGCGCGTATTCGGCGGCCTTCATCATGCCGCGGGTGCCGCGGGTGCCGAAGCCGCCCGGCACCAGGATGCCGGCCGACCCATCGAGCAGGCGGGTGCCGCCTTCCTGCTCGAGCGCCTCGGCCTCGACCCACTGGATGTTGATGCGCAGGCGATGCGCGAAGCCGCCGTGATACAGCGCCTCATTGAGGCTCTTGTAGGAGTCTTCGTAGCCCGTGTACTTGCCGACCACGTGGATGGTGAGCGCGTCCTGAGGGTGTTTGATGTTGTCGACCAGCTGTTCCCAGGCGCGGGCGTCGCCGGGCGTCACCGGCAGACCCAGCCGCTGCAGCACTACCTCGTCGATGCCTTCCTCGCGCAGCGCCAGCGGCACTTCGTAGATGGTGTCGACGTCGCGCGCCGTGATGACCGCTTCCTGATCGACGTCGCAGAAGAGGGCGATCTTCTGCTTGATGTCGCGGTCGAGCACGCGGTCGGTGCGGCACAGCAGGATGTCGGGCTGGATGCCGATCGAGCGCAGGTCGCGCACGCTGTGCTGGGTGGGCTTGGTCTTCAGTTCGCCGGCCGAGCCGATCCACGGGACCAGGGTGAGGTGGATATAGAGCGTGTGTTCGCGGCCGGCATCCTGACGGAACTGGCGGATGGCTTCGAGGAAGGGCAGGCTCTCGATGTCGCCGACGGTGCCGCCGATCTCGACCAGCACCACATCCACATCGCGGCCCACGGCGCGGATGTTGTCCTTGATCTCGTTGGTGATGTGCGGGATGACCTGGACGGTGCGGCCCAGGTAGTCGCCACGCCGCTCCTTCTGGATGACCGACATGTAGATCTTGCCGGTGGTCCAGTTGCTGTTGCGGGTCGTGATGGTGTCGGTGAAGCGCTCGTAGTGGCCGAGGTCGAGGTCGGTCTCGGCGCCGTCGTCGGTCACGAAGACTTCGCCGTGCTGATACGGGCTCATCGTGCCGGGGTCGACGTTGATGTAGGGGTCGAACTTGAGCAGGGCCACCTTGTATCCGTGGCCCTCGAGCAGGGCGCCGATGGACGCGGCCGCGAGGCCCTTGCCCAGGGACGACACGACGCCGCCGGTGACGAAGATGTACTTGGTGGGTCGTGGTGATGTGCTCATAGGTCGGACACCTTGCGTCGGGCGTGGGCGAGATCGTCGGGCGTATCGACCGCCAGCGACACATAGGCGCTGTCGATCACGCGGATGGGGATGCCATGTTCGAGCGCCCGCAGCTGCTCCAGCGATTCGCTCCATTCGAGCGGCGACGGCGGCAGGGAGGCGAGGTTCAGGAGGGTGGCGCGGCGATAGCCGTAGACGCCCACGTGCACAGCAGGAGCGGCGCCGCCGCTGGCGCGCGCATACGGGATGGCGGCGCGCGAAAAATACAGGGCCCGGCCGAGCCGGTCGCGCACGACTTTCACGAGATGGGGCGACGCCACGTCTTCGCCGGGCAGGAGCGGCCGGCACAGGGTGGTCATCTGGACGTCGCGATCGCGCACCAGCGGCTCGGCCAGCAGGTCGAGGGCGGCCGGATCGATGAACGGCTCGTCGCCCTGGACGTTGATGATGACTTCGCACGGCAGGGCGGCGGCGATTTCTGCCAGCCGGTCGGTGCCGGTCGGGTGATCGGCGCGGGTCATCCAGGCAATGCCGCCAAAGCCCTCCACGGCGTCCACGATCCGTTGATCGTCGGTGGCCACGATCACGGCATCCACCGCGGCGCGCGCGGCGCGGCGATAGACGTGTTCGACCATGGGGCGACCGTCGATGTCAGCGAGTGGTTTTCCGGGAAGGCGGGAGGAGTGGTAACGCGCCGGGACGATCGCGACGACCGAAGATTCCGTCAGTCCGGCCGGCAGTCTGCCTGGAACAGCGGGCACGGCGAATAATACCACAGTGCACACGATGGCACGCCGTGGTGATGGCTGGCGCGGGCCGACCGATACTATGCTGCAGGGCGATGCGCACGGACTCACATCGGCTCACCGGCACTCTCGTGGCGCTCGCCTTTCTCGGCGGGTGGTTGTCGGCGTCGTGGCTCAGCCCGCCGACGGCGGTCACGCAGGTGCGCCCGGCCCGCCCGGTCACCGCGCCTCCGGATGTGCCGATGCCGCACATCGCCCTGGACGCCGTGACGGCGCCCACCACGACGCCGGCGACATCCCGCAACCCGTTCGTCTTCTCTGCTGGCCGCGACGAGATGCGCGCGGTGACGCGCCACGCGCCGTCCGCCGACGGCGGCGATGCGGCTGTCGACCCCGACGGCCTCTCCGTCGCGCCGGTGCAGGCAGTCGGCGCGCCCGCCGCACCGGTGTGGCGGGTGTTCGGCATCGCGCAGGGCGCTGACGGTCACTACACGGCGGTCGTGAGCGGCGGCGGTGACGTGTTCCTGTTGGGGATGGGCGACCGCCTGCCCGACGGCGCCGTAGTCGTCGAGGTCGATGCGACCGGCGTCGTCGTGGCCGACTTCTCGGGCGCCCGCCTTACCCTGCGCCTCCCCTAGC
>JANNIB010000306.1:0-8234 GCA_031404695.1 Acidobacteriota bacterium | reverse complement strand
TCGTCCTCGTCGCGGCGCGCCAGCCAGGTGGCGCGATCCCAGCCCAGCGCGTCGCGCGCCAGCAGCTCGGCATCGAGCGCCGCTTCGGCCCTCGGGATGCCGGCGGCTTCCAGGCGCCGCCGCGCGCCGTCGGCCAGATCGCGCAGGCGCATGCGGCGGTTACTTCTTCGCCGGTTCCGGGTCGGACGGGGTTCCGGAGTCGGTCGCTTCCTTGAGCCGCTCCGATTGGAAGTGCGTGATGACCGCATCCAGCAGTTCCGCCAGGTCGCCGTTGAGCACCGTCGGCAGCTGGTGGGTCGTGAAGTTCACGCGGTGGTCGGTGATGCGGCTCTGCGGGAAGTTGTAGGTGCGGATCTTCTCGCTGCGCTCGCCGGTGCCGACCTGGCCGCGGCGTTCCCTGGCCTGAGCGTCCTGCTGCTTCTGCAGCTCGATCTCGTAGAGCCGCGCCCGCAGCACCTTCATCGCCTTCGCGCGATTCTTGATCTGCGATTTCTCGTCCTGCTGCGAGACCACCATACCGGTCGGGATGTGGGTCAGGCGCACCGCCGAGTAGGTGGTGTTGACGCTCTGGCCGCCGGGGCCGCTCGACATGAACGTGTCGATGCGCAGGTCCTTGGCCTCGATCTGGATGTCCACCTCCTCGGCTTCGGGCAGCACGGCGACGGTCGCCGTCGAGGTGTGGATGCGGCCGCTGGCTTCGGTGTCGGGCACCCGCTGCACGCGGTGCACGCCGCTCTCGAACTTGAGGCGGCTGTAGACCTTCTGCCCCTCGATGTTCACGATCACTTCGCGGATGCCGTGCCCGATCTCGCTGAGCGACATCACGTCCATCTTCCAGCGCTGCTTCTCGACGTAGCGGCTGTACATCCGGAAGAGATCGCCGGCAAAGAGGGCCGCCTCTTCGCCGCCGGTGCCGGCGCGGATTTCGAGGATGACGTTCTTCTCGTCGTTCGGATCCTTCGGCAGCAGCAGAATCTTGATGTCGGCCAGCAGCGCCTCCTGGCGGCTGGCCAGCCCCTTGAGCTCGTCGGCGGCCATCTCGGCCATCTCGGCGTCGCCGCCGGCGGCCAGCTCCCGCGTGTCGGCAATCTGCGCCTCGACCTGCCGGTAGTCGCGGTAGGCGAGCACCAGCGGCTCGATCTCGGCGAGCGCCTTGGCCTGCTTGCGGTATTCGTTGGCATCGGCCTGGACGTCCTGCGACGACATCGCGGCGGCGATTGCCTCGTAGCGTCCTTCGACGCTGGCCAGCTTGTCGAACATCTCGCCTTTACCTCTAAGTCACGCCGCTGCCGCCCGACACGGGCGGCAGGAACGCGACCTCATCGCCCTCGGTGACCGTCGTGGTCATCCGCGCGTAGTCCAGGTTCACCGCGCACGACATCGAGCGCGCGTACGCATCGGCGGCCGGATGGGCCGTCACCAGGGCGGCCCACACGTCGGCCACCGTCGTGCCGCCGGGCACGTCGATCGTGAGATCGCCGGCGCCGACCAGCTCGCGCAGCCGGGCGAAGAGCTTCACCTTCACGCGCACGCGATCTTCAGCGCGGCCTCGCGCGCTGCCTCGTCGTTGGCGTCGGCCGTTGCCCCTTCGATCCACACCTCGCCGCCCTCGAAATGTTCGTGTTTCCAGATCGGCACGATCTGCTTGATGCGCTCGATGGCGTAGCGGCAGGCGGCGAAGGCGTCGGCGCGGTGCGGCGTGGCGACGGCGATGACTACACTCGCCTCGCCGATCTCCATCCGGCCGGTGCGGTGGTGGATGGCGGCCCGGGCTCCGGGCCAGCGCGCCTCGGCCTCGCCGATGATCATGCCGAGCGCCTTGTCGGCCAGCGGGCCGTAGGCCTCGTAGTCGAGCCACAGCACCTTGCGGCCGACGTTGTGGTCGCGGACCAGCCCGACGAAGGTGGCGACGGCGCCCGCCCCCGGGCCTTCAACGGCGCGGAGCACGGCCTCGACCGACAGGGGGGCGCTCGTGATGGCACTGGCAGACGGCATCGGGGGCAGGCACGAATTATAGCGGCACCATTGATGCTGTGAAGGTTCTGGCCTGAGAACGCGCACCGTGAAACATGTTATCTTCATGACATGAAGACCGTGACCGTGCGTGACTTGCGGCAGCGGTGGCCGGCGACGGAAAAGGCCCTGCAGACGGAGGCTGAGATCGTGGTGACCCGCGACTCCAAACCCGTGGCGAAGCTGGTGCGTTTCGCGGCGCCGGCCGCAGTGCGGGCGCGCTTCGACCCGGTGACGCATGCCGCCTGGCAGCGACGTATCAGCGGCGGCACCGTCACACGTTGGGTCGAAGAGGGGCTGCTTGCGGAGCGGGACGAGCGGTGAACGGCGCCATCTATATCGACAGCAGCAGCCTGTTGAAGCTGCTGTGGAACGAACCCGAGAGCCCGGCTGTCCGAGAAACGGTTGCGCGTGAACAGGCCGTGGTCGTGGCTGCGCTCACGGAACTCGAGGTCTCAGTCCAACTGCGTGCGAAGCGACTTGCCGGAGCAATTCCCAAGCGGCGCTACGACGCCTATGTCGCGCAACTGCTGTCATTCAGGTCGATGGCACCCTTTGAGTTCCTCGAGGTGCCAGGTACCGTGTTTCGCTTGGCCGTCGAACAGCACCACGTGGCCGCGGTGCACTGCCGGTCGCTCGACCGGCTCCACCTGGCGTGCATGCACGAACTGGGCGTCCGGCGTCTGATGACCAACGATGGCAAGCAGGCGGCTGCTGCGCATGCGATGAAGCTTCAGGTCGTGAGCCCGGGCAGCTGAATCTGAAGGCATGCGGGCGTGCCTCCTCCCGGCCCGGGTGCAGCGCTCATCGCGTTGGCCGATGCGCGAGCCGGTGAAGCTGGCTCGCGATGTGACGGTAGCTCAGGCCCCTCGCA
This sequence comes from Acidobacteriota bacterium, assembly GCA_031404695.1. Lineage (GTDB taxonomy): Bacteria > Acidobacteriota > Vicinamibacteria > Vicinamibacterales > UBA2999 > CADEFD01. Next base: position 5,347 of record JANNIB010000306.1, on the reverse strand, counting down.
TCGCCCACTGATGGTCGAGTGGGCGATGCCCGGCGCCAAGCGGCACGCCGGCCCGCATCGCGTCGCGCACGTAGGCCTGGGCCGCGCGCGCCGCTGCCTCGACGTCGTCGCCCAGCGCCAGGCGCGCCGCGATGGCAGCGGCGAAGGTGCAGCCGGTGCCATGCGTGTGGACGCCGGGCACGCGCGGCCCGGCAAGATGCACGCTGCGATCGCCGTCCACGAGCACGTCCACGATGTCGTCGCGATCGAGGTGGCCGCCCTTCACGACGACGGTTTTCGCGCCCATCCTGCAGATGGCGCGGCCGGCGGCCTCGGCGTCGGCGAGGGTGCGGATGGTGAGCCCCGTCAGCACCTCCGCTTCCGGAATGTTGGGCGTGACCACGCGGGCAACCGGCACGAGCACGCGCCGCACGGCCTCGACAGCCTCGCCGGCAAGAAGATGGTCGCCGCTCTTGGCCACCATCACCGGATCCACGACCACGTTTGGCAGGCGGTGACGGCGGATGGCCGCCGCCACCGCCTCGACGATGGCCGCCGTGGCGAGCATGCCCGTTTTCACGGCGTCGCAGCCCAGATCGGACACGACGGCGTCGATCTGGGCCACCACGAACTCTGGCGGCGCCACGTGGACGCCGGTGACGGCGACCGTGTTCTGGGCGGTCAGGGCGGTAATGGCCGAGGTGCCGTAGACGCCGAACGCCGCGAACGTCTTCAGGTCGGCCTGGATGCCGGCGCCGCCCCCCGAATCGCTCCCGGCGATTGTCAGTGCTGTACGCATGTTGATACCATTCCGCGCATGTCGAAACTCCGTGCCGCCGCTGTCGCCACCGCCGCCCGTCCTGACGCCCGTCTCGCTGGCGCCGGAGTCGCCGTGGGTGCGGTGCTCTTCGCCACCGCCCTGACCGGCGCGGCCTCCCAGGCGAGTGTCACGTTGCCCGGCACCGTCATCCCCTTCACGCTGCAGCCGGTGGCCGTGCTGCTGGCCGGCGCGGTGCTCGGCGCGCGGCTCGGCGCGACCAGCCAGGCGCTGTATCTGGCGGCCGGCATCGTCGGCGCGTCGATGTTCGCATGGTCGCCGGTGCTGCTGCCAGGCGTGGCGCGCCTCATGGGGCCCACCGGCGGCTTCCTGATGGCCTTCCCGGTGGCGGCGTTCGTGACCGGCCTGCTCAGCGAACGCGGCGTGACGCGCCGCCCGCTCGGTGCGGCGCTGGCAATGCTTGCCGGCGCGGCTGCGCTGTATCTCGGCGGCACGGCGTGGGCGATGGCGACCCTGCCCGGCGTGTCGCTGGCGGCCTTCCTGCCCTACGCGGCCGCCGACCTCGTCAAGGTGCTGCTGGTGGCCCCGGCCGTGCCGGCGCTGCGCCGCGCGTTCGTTCGCCAGGCGTAGGCGGCGTCGCCGTCGGTTCCTGACGGCCGAAGATCAGGACGTACTGGAACGGCAGGAAGGTCTCGCGCCGGCGCAGCACGAGTCCGGCCCGTGACGCTTCGCGTTCCACGTCTTCCGGCGGCACACGATCGCCCGGGTCCGGCCCGGGTCCGGCACCGCCCGGCTTGAAGTCCACGATGCCGATGAGGCCGCCCGGCTTCAAGGCGCGTCCCAGGTTGGCGAGGAACGTCACGTGATCGTCGATCTCGTGCAGCACGTCCACGACCAGCACGGCGTCGAGCGCGCCGGCCGGCAGCCCCGGATCGTTGCCCCGTCCCAACGTTGGTTTCACGTTGCCGAGGCCCTCCCGGCTGACGCGACGTGACGTGGCGTTGAGCATTTCCAGCTGGACGTCCTGGGCGTAGACCCGGCCGTTCGGGCCGACGCGCCGGGCCAGGCGCACGGTGAACCAGCCGCTGCCGGCGCCGACGTCGGCCACCACCGATGCCTCCGCAATGCCGAGCGCGTCGAGGATCTGGTGCGGCCGCTGCCACTCGTCGCGGTCGGGCGCTTCGAGCAGGCCGAGGTCCTGCGGCGGGAACAGGCGGCCGCGGCTGTGCTGGTCGCGCGACGGCTGCGGCGCCTGCGCCGAGAGCGTCACGCAGGCGGCGAACGCGGCAAACGCAGCGGCGCAGGTCCTTGCGGCGGCCATACCCCATTGTCGCCCGACCGGCTATGATTTCCGCATGCTTTCAGCGTTCTTCGACTCGATGGTCTCGCTCATCGTCAAGACCTCCACCGACCTGCCGCCCGACGTGCGCACCGCCATGCGCGTGGCGATGGATCGCGAAGAGGAGCCGCGCGCCACGCAGGCGCTCCACATCATCGGCCAGAACATCGACCTGGCCGCCGACAGCGAGGGCGCCATCTGCCAGGACACCGGCATGCCCACCTTCGAGGTGAAGACGCCGGTGGGCGTGAACCAGATCGAGCTCAAGCGCCAGATCAAGGAGGCCATTGCCGAGGCCACCAAACGCGGCAAGCTGCGCCCCAACTCGGTCGACTCGCTGACCGGCGAAAACTCCGGCAACAACCTCGGACCCGGCACCCCCATCATCCACTTCGAGCAGTGGGAGCGCGACGAGATCGAGGTGAAGCTGATCCTGAAGGGCGGCGGCTGCGAGAACATGAACATCCAGTATTCGCTGCCGGCGGAGCTGCCGCAGCTCGGGCGCGCCGATCGCACGCTCGAAGGCGTGCGCAAGTGCATCCTGCATGCGGTGTGGAACGCGCAGGGCAAGGGCTGTGCACCGGGCGCGCTGGGCGTCGGCATCGGCGGCGATCGCACGTCGGGCTACGTGCTCGCCAAGGAACAGCTGTTCCGCACCCTCGACGACGTGAATCCCGACGAGCGCCTCGCGGCCCTCGAAGCCGAAATCATGGCCACGGTGAACCGCCTTGGCGTTGGCACGATGGGTTTTGGCGGCAAGACCTCGCTCATCGGCTGCAAGATCGGCGTCGCCAACCGCCTGCCGGCGAGCTTCTTCGTGTCGGTCGCCTACGACTGCTGGGCCTTCCGCCGCCTCGGGGTCGTGCTCGATCCCGGCACCGGTGAGATCCGCCACTGGCTCTATCGCGATCCGGCGGTGCCGGCGCTGGCGATGATGGACCAGGCGGGCTTTCGCCGCACCGGCCGCGAGATCGCGCTCACGACGCCGCTCGACGAAGCCACCGTGCGCAGCCTGAAGGTGGGCGACGTCGTCATGCTGAGCGGGCGCTCCTTCACGGGGCGCGACGCCGTGCATCACCACCTGATGTCGCACGAGCCGCCGGTGGATCTGCGGGGCAGCCTCATCTATCACTGCGGACCGGTGGTGAAGAAGCTCGACGACGGCTCGTGGACGATTACCGCCGCGGGGCCCACGACCAGCATCCGCGAAGAGCCGTATCAGGCCGACATCATCGGCCGCTACGGCATCCGCGCGGTGATGGGGAAGGGCGGTATGGGGCCCAAGACGCTCGCCGGGCTCAAGCAGCACGGAGCGGTGTACCTGAACGCCGTTGGCGGCGCCGCCCAGTTCTACGCGCGCTGCATCGAACGGGTCGACGGGGTGTCGCTGCAGGAGTTCGGCACGCCCGAGGCGATGTGGCATTTGCAGCTCAAGGACTTCCCGGCCGTGGTGACGATGGATTCGCATGGCAACAGCCTCCACAAGGACGTCGAGCAAGCGTCCGCGCAGGAACTGGCTCAGCTTGCGACGCCGGAACGGTAAATCCGACACATTCGGTCCGGCAATGGGTGTAAGTCGTTATTTTGCAATTGCTTAACTGCTGTTCCAAGCACTGCGCTCCGGTGCTACACTGAGATCACCATGCACACCGACACCGTCACCGCTCTCGATATGCCCGTGCCCGTCGTGGCGCCGAGCGTCATCCACGTGACCGAGGCCGCGGCCAGCAAGATCCAGGAGCTGCTCAACGAAGAAGGCAAGGCCGACAGCGGTCTGCGCGTGTTCGTCCAGGGCGGCGGCTGCTCGGGCTTCCAGTACGGCCTGATGATCGAAGAAGCCGGCGCCGGCGTCGGCGACCAGCTGTTCGAATCGAACGGCGTGAAGCTGCTCGTGGATCCGGTGAGCCTCAGCTACCTGAAGGGCGCCGAGGTCGACTTCGTCGACACCATCACCGGCGGCGGCTTCACCATCAAGAACCCGAACGCGAGCTCCACCTGCGGGTGCGGCTCGTCGTTCAGCGCGTAGGTTTCCACTCCTGTCACGGGCCGGCGTCCCCCGGGGGCGCCGCGTCCGCGGCTCGTCCATCGTCCCGACCAGCGTCCCCATGGCGATGAACGCTTTGCCCGATCTCGATCAGCTGCGTCCGGCCGGCACCAAGCGGTCGGGCAAGCGCGATCAGATCGTCAACACATTCCTGAAGCAGGAAGGCCATCTCAGCGCCGATGATCTCGTCGACATCATCAAGCGGGAGGATCAGCGCATCAGCCGCGCCACGGTCTACCGCACGCTGCAGTGGATGGTCACGGCCGGCATCGCCCGCAAGGTCGACTTCGGCGAGGGCCGCTTCCGCTTCGAGCACTCCTACCGGCATCCGCGCCACTATCACCTCATCTGCAAGACCTGCAACCGTTCGTTCGAGTTCCTGAGCTCGGACATCGAGTCGCTGGTCGAGGAAGTGGCCGCCGCCAGAAACTTCACCGCCCGCCAGAGCGTGGTGCAGATTTACGGCACCTGCGAGGCCTGCACGGCCGGCCGCGTCGCCCAGCCCGACGGCGGGAACTCCGAGCTGCTCTTCGCCCGTGATGCGCTGCGCATCGCCATTGCCACCGAGCGCAGCGGCCGCGAGTTCTACACCCGGGCCGCGAAGCTCGTGAAGAACAGCCGCGGCCGCCATGTCTTCGAGAAGCTGGCGGCCGAAGAAGTCGATCACCTCAACCGCCTCGAGGGCCGCTACCGCGCGCTGCTCGAACGCGATCCGGAACTGGAATCACGGCCGACCTTCCTGTTCTTCAAGGGCGCCGCCAACGGGTTGTTCGCCGAGGGCACCGAGCAGTTGAGGAAACCCGGTGTCGATGAAGCCGAGGCCCTGCGCATCGGCATCCGCTGCGAACGCGGCTCGCACAAGTTCTTCAAACGCTACGGCGAGAAGTTCGAAGACTCGGAAGGCAAGCAGGTCTTTCTCGAGTTCGCCGACGAAGAACGCGAACACCTCGAGCTGCTCATCCGCGAGTACCGGGCGCTCATCACCCGGCGCCTGGCCGGGCCCAAGGCCAAGCGCGCGGCCAAGACAGCGCCTCCGGCGGCAGTCCGCAAGCTGCGCCCGTCGACGTGATCGACCTGCACATGCATACGACCGCGTCCGACGGCTGGTGCCGTCCGGACGAAGTCGTCGCGCGGGTGCATGCGGCTGGTCTCAGCACCTTCGCCATCACCGACCACGACACCGTCGCGGCGCTGCCCGAGGCCCGGG
>JANNIB010000305.1:0-6399 GCA_031404695.1 Acidobacteriota bacterium | reverse complement strand
GACCTCGGCGACCTGCGCAAGAAGGTGGACGGCGCCCACCTCCCCGAGCCGGTGCTCACGCAGGTGAACCGCGAGCTCGACCGGCTGGGCCGGATGGGCAACAGCGGCGGCGCCGAATCGCAGATGATCCGCACCTACCTCGACTGGGTGCTCGAAGTGCCGTGGTCCACGATCACGGATGACCGCCTCGACCCGGTCGCGGCGCGCGCCGTGCTCGACGACGACCACTACGATCTCGACAAGGTCAAGGAACGGATCGTCGAGTACCTGGCCGTCAGGAAGCTCAAAGGCGACATGAAGGGTCCGATCCTGTGCTTCGTCGGGCCGCCCGGCGTCGGCAAGACGTCGCTGGGCCAGTCGATCGCGCGGGCCATGCAGCGCAAGTTCGTGCGCATCTCGCTTGGCGGCGTGCGCGATGAAGCCGAGATCCGCGGCCACCGCCGCACCTACATCGGCTCCCTCCCCGGACGCATCGTACAGGCCCTCAAACAGGCCGGTTCGATGAACCCGGTCTTCATGCTCGACGAAGCCGACAAGCTGGCGTCGGGCGTGCAGGGCGATCCGGCGGCCGCGCTGCTCGAGGTGCTCGACCCGGCGCAGAACCACTCGTTCCGCGATCACTACATCGAAGTGCCGGTGGACCTCTCCAGAGTGCTCTTCATCGCCACCGCGAACCAGCTCGGCACGATGCACCCGGCGCTGCTCGATCGCATGGAGATCATCCAGCTCTCGGGCTACACCGAAGAAGACAAGGTCCACATCGCGCGGCGCTATCTCATCCCGCGGCAGCTCACCGAACACGGGCTGACCGCCGACGCGCTGGCCATCGACGACGCGGCGCTGCAGGTGATCGTGGCCGAGTACACGCGGGAGGCGGGCGTGCGCAGCCTCGAGCGCCTCATCGGCGCGGTCGCCCGCAAGGTGGCCGCGAAGGTGGCCTCGGCGCCGTCGGACGCGCCGGTGGCGTTGACCACGGTGAGCGCCGACCACATCGACGACTATCTCGGTCCGGCGCGCTTCAAGAAGGAAGTGGCGTTTCGCACCTCCACGCCGGGCGTGGCGACGGGCCTGGCCTGGACCGAAGCCGGCGGCGACGTGCTCTTCATCGAGGCCTCGCTGCTGCCGGGCGGCAAGGAACAGATCATCCTCACGGGCCAGCTCGGCAACGTGATGCAGGAATCGGCCCGCGCCGCCGTCAGCCACATCCGCGCGCAGGCGGCCGCGCTCGGCGTCGATCCGGCGTTCCTCAATCAGAAAGATCTGCATCTGCACGTGCCGGCCGGCGCGATTCCGAAAGACGGCCCGTCGGCCGGCGTCACGATGGCGACGGCGATTCTCTCGGCCGCTTCGGGGAGACCGGTGCGCCAGGACGTGGCGATGACGGGCGAAATCACGCTGAGCGGGCTGGTCCTTCCGGTGGGCGGCATCCGCGAGAAGGCGCTGGCGGCGCGGCGTTTCGGAATGAAGACGGTGATCCTGCCGGCGCTCAACGAGCCCGACATCATCGACATCCCCGAAGAGCTCCGCCGCGACATCCGCTTCGTGTTCGCCCGGACGCTCGAAGACGTGCTGGCGGTGGCGCTCAGCCCGAAGCCGGCGGTGGCGACGCCGGTGGCCGCGCACGGGCCGCAGGACGTGGACGCGTAAGCCGCGCCGCATGGCCCGTCCGCTCGTCTACTACATCTCGGGACATGGCTTCGGTCATGCCTCGCGCTCCATCGAGGTCGTAAACGCCTTGCTGGCCCTGGCGCCCGACCTGCTGATCAATATCCGCACGGCGGCGCCGCGGTGGCTGTTCGAGCTCACCGTGCGCGGCCCATTCGGCTTCGACGCGCTCGTGACCGATCCGGGCGTGGTGCAGCACGACAGCCTGAGTCTCGACGCCGCCGAGACGATCCGCCGCGCAGATGACTACGTGCGCGATCTGCCCGACCTTGCCGCGCGCGAGGCCGTCCACCTGCGCGAGATGGAGGCCGGCTTCGTGATGGCCGACATTCCGCCGCTGGCGCTCGAGGCGGCGCGGCTGGCGGAGGTGCCGGCGATGGCGCTGGGCAACTTCACGTGGGATTGGATCTTCCGCGACTACCCTGGCGGCGCAGCGGCCGCCGACGCGCTCGGCGGGGTCTATCGACGTGGGGAGCGCGCCTTCCGGCTGCCCCTCCATGGTGGCTTCGAGACCATTCCCGAGGTGATCGATCTGCCCTTCATCGCGCGCCGGGCGCGGCACACACCAGACGAGACCCGCGCCCGCCTCGGGCTGCCCGACGGGCGACTGGCCCTGGTGTCCTTCGGCGGCTACGGCGTGTCGGGTATCGACCTCGACGCGCTCAGCCGCACCAGCAGCTGGTCGCTGCTGGTCAGCGCCAGCGTGCCATTCGGGCCCGACCGCCGGCCGCTCGCCGACGTGGCCGCGCGCGGCGCCCTGCACCCGCTCGACGAGCCGGCGATGTACGCGATGGGGCTGCGCTACGAAGACGTGGTTGCGGCCGTGGATGTGGTGGTCACCAAGCCCGGCTACGGCATCATCAGCGAGTGCGTGGCCAACGACACCGCCCTGCTCTACACCGATCGCGGCCACTTCATCGAATACGACGTGCTCGTGCGCGAGATGCCGCGCTACCTGCCCTGCGCCTACCTGCCGCAGGCCGAGCTGCTGACCGGCGACTGGCAGACGGCGCTCGACCAGCTCGTCCGGATGCCCCGCCCTGCAGCGCGACCGCCCGTCGACGGCGCGGCCATCGCCGCGCGCTGGATCCTCGACCGGCTCGATCGCCCGTAGCGACGCCGCCGGGCCGCAGTCGGGACGTATACTTCGCTCCAAGGAGTTCTCCCGATGATTTCCCGCCGCGCCTTCCTCGAATCGAGCGCCGTCGCCACCGGCGCCCTCGTCACCGCCGCCCACGCCGAGGCCGCTGAACAGACCGCGCCGATGCCGGCGCCGATCGCCGCCCTCACCTCGATGCGCGGCACGGCGAAGCCCATCACCCGGGACGAGCGCAAGGGACGGGTGGAGAAGGCCCGGCGCCTGATGACCGAGCAGAAGATCGACGCCCTGATGCTCACCGGCGGCACCTCGCTCGTCTACTTCAGCGGCATCCAGTGGGGCCTGAGCGAGCGTCTGTTCTCGCTCGTCATCCCGAGGAGCGGCGAGCCGTTTGTCGTCTGTCCTGCCTTCGAAGAAGAGCGCGCCCGCGAGCAGTTCGCCACCAGCCCCTTCACCGGCACCGCCGACGTGCGCACGTGGGAGGAACACGAGAGCCCTTACGACCGCCTCGCGCAGGGCCTGAAGGACCGCGGCATCACCACCGGCCGGCTCGGCGTCGAGGAAACGGTGCGCCACATGTTCGTGGACGGCGTGGCCAAGGCGGCGTCCGGCCTCACGCTCGTGGGCGGCACCCCGGTCACCGGCGGCTGCCGCATCTACAAGGACCAGCACGAACTCGACCTGATGAAGTTCGCCTGCGCCGTGACGCTCAAGGCCTATGAAGCCGCCTACACCTCGCTCAAGGAAGGCATGACGCAGAGCGAGTTCCAGGGCCTCATCGCCGCCGCCCACGCCCGGCTCGGCTACCCCGGCTACGCCAGCGCGCAGACGGCCGAGTTCTCGGCCCTGCCCCACGGCTCCATCCAGCCGCAGGTGATCAAGGAAGGCACGATCATCCTCATCGACGGCGGCTGCGCGGTGGAAGGCTACCAGTCGGACATCAGCCGCACGTTCGTCCTCGGCAAGGCCACCGACAAGATGAAGAAGGTGTTCGACCTCGAATTCGCGGCCCAGACGGCGGCGCTCAAGGCCGCCCGGCCCGGCGTGCCGTGCGAAGCGGTGGACGCTGCCGCACGCAAGGTGATCGAAGACGGCTGCTACGGCCCCGGTTACAAGTACTTCACGCACCGCGTCGGCCACGGTATGGGCATGGACGGCCACGAGTGGCCGTACCTGGTGAAGGGCAACACTTTGCCCCTCGCCCCCGGCATGGTCTTCAGCGACGAACCCGGCATCTACATCCGCGGCGAGTTCGGCGTGCGGCTCGAAGACGACATGTACATCACCGAGACCGGCGCGGAGCTGATGACGCCGCAGAGTCGATCGCTTGAGAACCCGTTCGCGACGTCGTAGGGCCGCGCGGACCGGCGCCGGCGCATGCGCATGCGCCCCGGGCTCAGACCATCGGTCCGTACGCAGAACGACCCGTACGCCAGGGGCGAGCGGGCCGCATGTCAGAGCGATGCTGAGACTTACGCGTCTTTGCCGCAGGTGACGAGCGACCACATCGACAGCAGGTTGACCTTGTCGATGGAGAGCGGCTTGAGCGACGCCTGCTCGAGGAACCCCGGCAGGTCGAGATCCGACTTGAAGCCGATGTGCACCGTCAGCGGCGAGATGGCCGTCTCGATCCGCGACAGCACGGCGTTTTCGCTCTTGAAGTGGTTCAGGATGACGATGCGGCCGCCGGGCTTGCACACGCGGTGCATCTCGCGCGCCACCGCGACCGGGTCGGGCACCACGCTGATGAGATACGGCGCGTAGACGAAATCGAAGGAGTTGTCCTCGAAGTTCAGCGCTGCCGCATCCATCTCCAGGACGCGGACGTTGCGCAGGCCGTTCTTCGTGATGCGCTCGCGCGCCTTCTCGAGCATGTGGCCCGACAGGTCGATCCCGACCACGTTGCACGAGCGCGGGTAGTGCCGCAGGTTGATCCCGGTGCCGACGCCGACTTCGAGCACCGAGCAGCCCTCGCCGATGGCCATGCGCTCGAGCGCCTGCAGGCGCCCGGGGTGGAGCGTCGGCCCGAACGTCAGATCGTACACGCCGGAGATCTTCTCGTAGACGCGTTCGACGAACGCGTTCTCGACCACCGTGGAGGATAGCGCGCGCGTGGCGGCGTCGCCTCCCATGTACTTCTCGTCTGGGCGTTCACTGAACAAAGCCATTCGGGACCCTCCCGGGGCGACGTCGCACTATACCAGACCCCACCGCTGCCCGCGGCCGGCTGTCTGGCGTGCGCGTCAACCAGCCGCCGCCAACACTTCCAACCCGCGTTCGACGCCCCCGACCGGCGTGGACACGACCACCCCCGCCGTCATGGCGCGCAGCGCATTCAACAGTTCCGCGGCAATCGTCGCCCCCTCGCGGCGAGCCGCCTCGGGGCCGGTGGCGGCACGCATCCGCTCGACCAGGGCCATCGGCACCACGACGTCGGGCACCTCGTTGGCCATGAACTCGGCGTTCAGCGCCGATTCGAAGGGCCAGATGCCGGCCACCACCGGGATCTTCAGATGGTCGATCCGGCGCAGGAAGCGTTCGAAAGCGGTCACGTCGAACACCGGACGCGTGACCACGAACTCGGCCCCGGCCTCGACCTTGTACTCGAAGCGACGCAGTTCCCGGTCGAGATCGGCCGCCGCGGGGTTGACCATGACGCCGGCCAGAAGCGCCGTCGGCTCGCCAATGGGCTGTCCGGCGATGTCGAGCCCGTGGTTCAAGCGGCTGAGCACGTGCGTCAGCCCCACCGAGTCGACGTCGAAGACGGCGGTCGCATCCGGGATGTCGCCGATCTTGCGGACATCGCCGGTGATGCCGAGCACGTTGCGCACGCCCAGCGCATGCGCGCCGAGCAGATCCGACTGGATGCCGAGCAGATTGCGGTCGCGGCAGGAATACTGGAGCAGCGGTTCGATGCCGCCCTGCTGGCGGATGAGCGCGGCCAGCGCCAGCGCGCCCACGCGGGCGCCGCCGCGCGGCGCGTCGGACACCAGCACCAGGTCGATGCCTTTGCCGGCGGCCAGGCGGGCCGCGGCGAGCGCGTCGGCCGCCGCGTGTCCGCGCGGCGGCACCAGTTCGACGCCGGTGATGAAGGTGCCGGCCGCCAGCTTGGCGCCGACGACCGACTTGTCGGCGCGCGCGACCGGGGTGCGCGCCATCGGCGTCTCGACGGTCACGGCGCGATGCCGTCCGTCGGTCGCCCGCGCCGAGTCGGGTGCCAGCTGCTTCACCGCCAGCGCGATCTGGTGGATGTGCTCGGGCGTGGTGCCGCAGCAGCCGCCCACCAGACGCACGCCGCTGGCGATGAAGCGCCGCGCGTACGACGCCATGTATTCGGGCGAGCACAGGTAGATGTTGCGGCCCTCGATGTCGCGCGGCTTGCCGGCGTTTGGCTGCGACGACAGCGGCGCCCCGCCGCAGGCATCGGCCAACCGCTCGATGGTCTCGAGCATCGGCGCCGGTCCGACGCTGCAGTTCACACCGATGACATTGGCGCCGCGGGCCAGCAGCGCCGGGCCGAACTGTTCGGGCGGGGTGCCGTCGAGGCTGTTGCCGTCTTCTTCGGTGGTGACCTGCGCCACGATCGGCAGGTCGCACACCGCGCGCACGGCATCCACCGCGGCGGCCGCCTCGTT
>JANNIB010000304.1:0-1938 GCA_031404695.1 Acidobacteriota bacterium | reverse complement strand
GGTCAGTGCGACGGCGCGGCGGGCAGCGCGAAGGCGACGACGCTGCTGCCCGAGGGCGCGCCGTTCTTGCCGCCGCCGCAGGCGATGACGACGTATTGCCGGCCGTCGATCATGTAGATCGACGGCGTGGCATTGCCCGCCGCCGGCAGCGTCGTCTCCCAGAGCAGCGCGCCGGTCAGCGCGTCGAAGGCGCGGAACTTCTTGTCGAAGTTGGTGGCGCCGATGAAGAGCAGGCCGCTGGCGGTCACGACCGGTCCGCCGTAGTTGTCGCTGCCGGTGTTGGTCAGTCCCGTCGCGGCCAGCGCCGGCACCTCCCCGAGGGGAATGCGCCAGCGCATGTTGCCGCTGTTGAGATCTATGGCGTTCAGCGTGCCCCACGGCGGGGTGACGGCGGGATAGCCGTCGGGGTCGAGGAAGATCGACTCGCCGTCGCTGCGGTACTTCAGCCAACTCGGGTCGTTCTTCAGCGCCGGATCCGCGCCCTTGTCCTTGCCGGTGATGAGGAACTCGGCGACGTCGTTGATGTTGCGCGCGCCCATGTCGGGAAACGCCGGCATCTGGCCGGTGCCCTGGCGGACGATGGTGGCGATCTCGTCTCGCGACAGCTTCGCACCGATGTTCACGAGCGACGGCGCGGCTGGCCCGCCGGTGCGGTCCTCGCGGTGGCAGGTGGCGCACTTCGAGTTGTAGAGCGAGGTGTCATTGTTGGAGATGAGCTTCACGATCCACGGCATCTCGTTCGAGTTCACGTAGAGCAGGCCGGACCCGGCATCGAAGGCCACGCCGCCCCACTCGGCGCCGCCATCGAAGCCAGGGAACACGATGGTGCCCTCGAGCGACGGCGGCTGGAACATGCCCGACTTCATGGCCCGAAAGCGCGCCAGCACGGCCGCGTGCGCCTCGGGTGTGCGAGTCGTGAGCATCTCTTCAGTGAGGCCCTGACGCGCAAACGGCACCGGTTTCTGCGGGCGCGGCTGCGTGGGCGATGCAAACTCGCCGTCTACCGTGGAGGGCGGCACGGGGCGATCCTCGATCGGGAAGAGCGACGCGCCGGTACGGCGGTCGAGCACGAAGGTGTCGCCGAACTTCGTCACCTGCGCCACGGCCTCGACCTTCTGGCCGTTCCGCGTCACGGTCACGAGCGTGGGCGGCGCCGGAAAGTCCCAGTCCCACAGGTCGTGCTTCACGCCCTGGAAGTGCCAGATGCGGCGGCCGGTGCGCGCATCGAGCGCCAGCACCGTATCCGAGTAGAGGTTGTCGCCCTGGCGCGTCGTGCCGTAGAAGTCGAACGACGCCGAGCCAGTGGCCGCAAACACCATGGCGAGCGCCGGATCGACGGTCACGCCAGCCCAGGCATTTGCGCCGCCGGCGAGCTTGTAGGCCTCGGGCGGCCAGGTCTCGTAGCCGGGTTCGCCGGGCTGCGGGATGGTGTGAAAGATCCAGCGCTGCTGCCCCGTCTTCCAGTCGAAGGCACGGATGTGACCGGGTGTGCCCGGTAAGGTCTCGGGCACGCTGCTCGGCAGGATCAGCAGGTCTTCGAAGATGACGCCGGGCGTGCTGGCGCTCACGCTGAGGCCCGCAGCGGCCTTACCGAGCCCCTCGCGCAGGTCCACGCGGCCGTCCACGCCGAAAGTCGGCACTGGCTTCCCCGTGGCCTTGTCGAGCGTGATGAGGAAGGTGCGCCAGGTGACGAAGACGCGATCGGCGTGCACCGCCACGCCGCGATGCCGGGCGCGCGTGCGCGCCGTCGCGCCGCCGGTCGGGTCGAACCTCCACAGCTCCTTGCCGGTGGCCGCGTTCACGGCCACGACCTGCATCGCGGGCGTGGTGGCGTAGAGCACGCCGTCCACGACAATGGGGTTGCTCTGCATCTCGGAGGCGGCGAAGTGGTCGCCGCTTTCGTAGGTCCAGGCCACCTGCAGCTGCCTCACGTTGTCG
>JANNIB010000303.1:0-1734 GCA_031404695.1 Acidobacteriota bacterium | reverse complement strand
GACAAGGCCATCGACCTGCTCGACGAGGCCGGCGCCCGCGCCAAGCTGCGCGAGGCCTCGTTCAGCGAGGAATTCGGCGAGATCAACAAGAGCATCCGCGTCGCCGTCGAGCAGTGGGAACAGGCGGCGTCGCAGAAGGACTTCGATCGCGCGCAGTACTACCGCGACCAGGAAGCCGCGGCCCGCGAGAACCTGGCGCTGGTGCGCGAGCGCTTCGACGTGCGGCCCAACCAGCGCAAGGTCATCGTCGGCCGCAGCGAGATCGACGAAGTGGTTTCGAAGTGGACCGGGGTGCCGCTGGCCTCGATCAACCAGGACGAGAGCGACAAGCTGATGCGGATGGAAGACGAACTCCATCGCCGCGTCATCAGCCAGGCACAGGCGATCTCGGCGGTGTCGCGGGCCATCCGCCGCTCGCGCGCCGGGCTCAAGAATCCGGCCCGTCCGGTCGGCAGCTTCATGTTCCTCGGGCCGACCGGCGTGGGGAAGACCGAGCTGGCGCGGGCGCTGGCCCACCTGCTGTTCGGCAGCGAACACGCCCTCATCCGCTTCGACATGTCCGAGTACATGGAGAAGCACTCGGTGTCGAAGCTCATCGGCTCGCCGCCCGGCTACGTCGGGCACGAAGAAGGCGGGCAGCTCACCGAACGGGTGAAGCGCAATCCGTATTCGGTGGTGCTGCTCGACGAGATCGAGAAGGCGCACCCCGACATCTTCAACATCCTGCTGCAGGTGTTCGAAGACGGGCACCTCACCGACGGGCTCGGCAATCGCGTGAACTTCAAGAACGCGATCATCATCATGACGTCGAACATCGGCGCCCGCTTCATCCAGAAGCGGGCCACGCTCGGGTTCCAGTCGGAGTCGGGCGACTCGTCCAAGAGCATCACCGACATGGTGCTCGGCGAGGTCAAGCGCACCTTCAACCCCGAGTTCATCAACCGCGTCGATGAGCTGATCGTGTTCGACGCGCTGTCCGACGACGACCTGCGGCGCATCCTGGTGCTGCTGGTGGCCCAGGTGAACACCAACCTGGCCGACAAGCGGATGCAGGTGCGGCTGACCCCCGAGGCCCTCGACTGGATGATCGAGGTGACCTGCAAGGACCGCTCCTACGGCGCCCGTCCCCTGCGCCGGGCCATCCAGCGGTATGTCGAGGATCCGCTGGCGGAAGAACTCATCCGCGGCCGGGTCCGCGACGGCGAAATCGAGGTCTACGTGGACGGCGCGGTACTCGGCTACCGCACCGTCTCGGAACCCGGCGAACCGGTCGGGGCCGGCCAGCCGCTTTCCAGCGACGTCTGAATCCGGTAGGATCGACGGATTCGGCGACCGGCGACGAGCCGGCGGCCCCGTACCCACCCCAATGCGCCGACGCCGCGCGTCGGGGGCCCCGGGGAGGCGCCCCGGGGGCGCCCGGTCGACCGGTGTGAACACGATGCGAAGGCTGCTTACTCTCCTTGGATTCTGTCTCGTAGCGTCGGCGGGCGTCGTCGAAGCCAGGCAGGCGGCGCCTCCGGCGCCGGCCGCCCAGCCGGCGGCGCGGATGCCCGCGCCCGGCTCAGGGCCGGTCATCCGCTTCATCCAGCTGAAGTTCCACCCCGTCGATGAGTCGCTCATCGACCCGCAGACCTACCTCTATTACATTCAGACGCAGCCGAGCAGCAGCTCCGCCGGCACCTGGGTCGCCTACGACGACCAGGCCGAGGCGAAACTGCGCGACGACTTCCGCCG
>JANNIB010000302.1:0-1861 GCA_031404695.1 Acidobacteriota bacterium | reverse complement strand
GGGCCTGGCGGCCGCCGAGGCGCTGGCGCGGTCGGCGCGCGCGGCCGCCCTGACGATCGCTGGCGCCATCGCCGGGCTTGGCACGGGCTGGCTGGCGCACCATCTCGCCCGCTCCGCGCTGGGCGCGTTCGGCCGCGACGTCGTCGCGGTGGCCGGTGGCTGGGAAGGATGCGTCGTCGGCGCCGCCCTTGGCGCCGGCTACGCCGTGGCCACACGCCGACTGGCGCAAGGCGGCATGGCTGCGCCTCGCGGCGCCGCACGCTGGCGCGTCGCGCTCATCACCGGCGCGTGCACTGCGGTCGCGGCCGCGGGGCTTGCGCTGGCAGGCCGCCACCTGGTGGGGTCGAGTCTCGACCTGATGGCCGAGGCGTTTGCCGGCTCGCAGATCGGCCTCGACCCGCTCGCGCGCCTGCTGGGCGAAGACAGCCTACGCCCTATCACACGCACCGTCGTCAGCGCGTTCGAAGCGCTGATGTTCGGCGCCGGCCTGGCCTTCGGTCTGACCCGGCGGCCGCCGGTCTCGTAGGGGCGTAGGGGCCTCCGCCCCCCCACGCCCGCGCCCCTTCGGTCATAATCCAGTAGTGAAGGCCAGAAACGTGTTCGTCTGCCAGGAGTGCGGCGCGCAGGCGCCGAAGTGGCAGGGGCGCTGCACCGACTGCGGCGCGTGGAACTCGCTGGTCGAAGAACGCGTGGGCGAGGCCGCCACCGCGCCTGCGGGTGGCAACCGCTACGGCGCGCTCGTGCCCGGAGGCGCGGGCGCCAAGCCGTATGCCGACGTGGAGATGAGCACCACGACGCGTCTGTCCACGGGCATCGGCGAACTCGATCGCGTGCTCGGCGGCGGCATCGTGCCAGGGTCGATGGTGCTGCTGGGCGGGGAGCCGGGCATCGGCAAGTCCACCCTGCTGCTCCAGGCCGCGGCCAACGTCGCGCGCGACATCGGCCCGGTCCTCTACAGTTCAGGCGAAGAGTCCGAGCACCAGGTGAAGTCGCGCGGCGAGCGGCTCGGCGTGGGCCGCGCCCCGCTCTACCTGCTGGCAGAGACCTGCCTCGAGCGCGTGCTCGAAGAGCTCAACCGGCTGCGCCCCACACTGGTGATCGTGGACTCGATCCAGACCGTCTTCTCGATGCGGATGCAGTCCGCGCCGGGGAGTGTCGGACAGGTTCGCGAAGCGGCCACACAGCTGCTGTTTGCCGCCAAGAGCCAGAACGTGCCGATCTTCGTCGTCGGGCACATCACCAAGGACGGCGCGCTGGCGGGTCCCAAGACGCTCGAGCACGTGGTGGACACCGTGCTGTACTTCGAAGGTGAGCGGCATCACTCGCACCGCGTGGTGCGCGCCGTGAAGAACCGTTTTGGCGCGGCCAGCGAGCTGGGCGTGTTCGAGATGACCAGCGAAGGCCTGCGCCCGGTGGCCAACCCCTCGCAGATGTTTCTGGCCGAGCGGCCGGACAACGCCCCCGGCTCGGCGGTCCACTGCGCCATCGAAGGTTCGCGGCCGCTGCTGGTCGAGGTCCAGGCACTCGTCAGCAGCAGCACGTTTGGCAACGCGCGGCGCACGGCCAACGGCATCGACCAGGGCCGGCTGTCGCTGCTGCTGGCGGTGCTCGAAAAGCGCGCGGGCCTGCACCTGGCCGGCGAGGACGTGTTCGTCAACGTCGCAGGCGGCATGACCATCGAGGAGCCGGCCGCCGACCTCAGCGTCGTCGCGGCCGTGGCCTCCAGCCTGCGCAACCGGGTGATCGAGCCGTCCACGGCTGTCTTCGGCGAAGTGGGCCTGGCGGGCGAGGTGCGCGGGATTTCGCAGGCCGGCCTGCGGGTGCGCGAAGCCGTCCAGCTGGGTTTCAGGCGCTGCGTGCT
>JANNIB010000301.1:0-21892 GCA_031404695.1 Acidobacteriota bacterium | reverse complement strand
TCTCAAACTCGTCGCTGCTTTCGTTCTGTGTGCGGTCGCCACGGCCGGCGCGCAAACGCCACAAACGCAACCGCTGGTGCAGGCCGGGAACCTGGTGTACCTCGGCAAGTTCACGTTGCCTCAGGCCGACGGCGCGGGCGGCAATCTGACCTACGGCGGCGCCGCGCTCGGCCTCGGCCCCGACGCGAAGTCGCTGTATTTCGGTTGCCTCGACGGCACCGGCAACCTGGCGCGCGTGACCATTCCGGCGGTTGGTGGCGTGGCCTCGGTCGTGGAGCCGTGCCGGGCCGTGCCCAACCTGATGGGGATCAAGCCGACCGACACCAACGGCATCAAGCTCGGTGGATCGCTGTCGTGGAACGGGCGCCTGATCGTGTCGGCTTACACGTTCTACGACGGCTCGGGCTCGACGGCTTTTTCCCACTTCGCCGGAGCGGCCGGCGTCAGCAGCCTCACGGGCCCGTATCGCGTCGGTACGGACATGCCGGCGGCCGTCGGCGGCTACATGGGCGTGATTCCGAAGGAATGGACCGGGCTGCTCGGCGGCCCGGCCCTGACCGGCAAGTGCTGCACGTCGATCATCTGGCGCTCGAGCTACGGCCCGGCGGCCAGCGTGTTCAACCCCGACCACGTCGGCACGCAGGCCAGCATTCCGAGCACGATGCTGGTCGGCTACACGGACGCGCACCAGACGCTCGGCCCGTGGGACGGGGTGAGTCAGTACTACACTGGCACGATGCGCGTGGGTGGCCTGGCGTTTCCGGCCGGCACGCGCTCGCTGCTGTTCGTGGCGCGACGCGGCGAGACCTTCTGCTACGGTGATGGCGCGCAGTGCAGCGACCCGAGCGACCCCGACAAGGGCACGCATGGGTATCCGTACCGGCACGTGGTCATGGCCTACGACGCCAACGACCTGCTCGCGGTCAAACAGGGCACCAAGAAGCACTGGGAAGTGCTGCCGTACACGCAGTGGACGCTGCCCGAGATGAAGAACGACGGCACCGCCGACATGTCGAGCGCCGTCTACGACCCCGGCACGCGCCGCTGGTTCATCACCGCGGGCCTGGCCGGCGGCGCGCCGGTCGTGCACGTCTACGAAGTCACCAACGCCGTGATCCAGCCGCCGGGGCCGGTGGAAATCTGCGGCGACGGCATCGACAACGACGGCGACGGCTTGGTGGACGAGGGCTGCGTCGAGATCTGCGGCGACGGCATCGACAACGACAAGGACGGTCTGGTGGACGAGGGCTGCGGCGAGCCCGTGCCGCCCGTCGAGATCTGCGATGACGGCATCGACAACGACAAGGACGGCCTCATCGACGAAGGCTGCGATACGCCGATTGCGACGCCCGGCGCGCCGCGCCGGCTGTTCAGCTCGGTCTCAGGCAGCACGGTGAACTTCAAGTGGTCGGCGCCGATCACCGGCGGCAAACCCGCCGATTACATTCTCGAGGCCGGCCTCGCGCCCGGCCACAGCTTCTTCTCCACCACCGTCGGCCTCGCGACCAGTCTGTCGGTCCCGAACGTCGGAACCGGCCGCTACTACGTCCGCGTCCGCGCTCGCAACGCCAACGGCACCAGCGTCCCGTCGAACGAAGTCACCGTCTCGGTCGGCTGCTACACCCGGCCGCGCAAGGTCTCGGCCCTGACGGCCACGAGCGAGGGCGGACTGGTCTCGCTGAAGTGGACCGATCCCGATGGTTGCAGTGGCACGAGCTACCAGGTGACCGTGGCCCAGGGCACGGCCGACGGCGCCCGCGTGATGGCCACCGACACGCCGGAAGCCACGACGCTGCTGGCGGCCGGCACCTACACCGCACGCGTGACGACGCGCTCGGAGCACGGCGTCAGCGACCCGACGGACCTCCAGTTCACGGTCGGCAGCAGCGTCTGCGCGACGCCCCGGATGCACCTCACGCTGCGTCCGGTGGTGGCCGCACGGCGCGTCGGTCTGTTCTGGTCGCCGCTCGATCCGGATGTGGCGGCCGCCGATGACGCCGTCGCGCCGGTGAGCTACGTGCTCGAGGCCGGCACGGCGCCGGGCGTCACCGACATCGGCGTCGTGCCGATGGGCCGCGCCTCGCAGTTCATCACCGACGTGCCGCCTGGCACTTACTACGTCCGCGTGCGCGCCGGGAATGCGTGCGGCGGCGGCCGGGCCTCGAACGAAGCCAGGCTGGTAGTGCGATAGGCACGCGTCGACCCGCTCGATCGTGAATAATCTTCGCGCCGCTGTCCTGTTACGTTACGGACAGCGGCGCGAACCGTTTGTACCCATACCCGCGGATTCCTCCCTGAAATCGGGTATCTTCTGGCGGATATCGGCAGGCATGCGATCGCGGCACCGTCTTTGCTGTGCGGGGGCCGAAACCCAACCCGCCTTCTCCTTCCTCTGAGGTCTTCCAATCATATCCATGCGCCGTCTTGCCTCCCTTGCGGTGTCGATCTTTCTGCTATTGTCGGGCGGGGAGCAGACGAGCGCACAGTCCGGCCCGAGCCAGCACCTCGTGCAGGCCGGCAACGTCGTCTACCTCGGCAAGTTCTTCCTGCCGTCGGATGATGGCTCGGGAAATCCCTCGGCGGGTTTCTCCCTCACCTTCGGCGGCTTCGCTCTGGGCATCGGCCCTGATGGCCAGTCGCTCTACTACGGGTGCCACGACCAGGGCTCCCGCCTTGCTCGAGTGACCATTCCCCCGATCGGCGGGGTGGCGTCGGTGGTCGAGCCCTGCGGGCGCATCGCCAGCCTCGGGGCCATCAACCCCGTCGATCCCAACGGCCAGAAGCTCGGTGGCTCGCTGTCATGGAACGGCCGCCTCGTCGTGTCGGGCTACTCCTTCTACGACGGCGGCAACACCGCCGTCGCGACGCACTTCGTCGGGTCTGACACCTCGTCGCTCGGCGGGCCGTACCGCGTCGGTGCCGACTTTCCGGGCATGGTCGCCGGCTACATGGGCGTGGTGCCGCTGGAGTGGCGGGCGCTGCTCGGCGGCCCGGCGCTCACCGGGCAGTGCTGCCTGTCGATCATCTCGCGGTCGAGCTACGGCCCGTCGGTGAGCGTGTTCGATCCGGATCAGGTCGGCGCCGGTGCGATTGCGAGCCGGATGCTCATCGGGTATCCCGATGCCCACCAGACGCTCGGCCGCTACGACGCGGTCGGGCCGTACTACACCGGCGCGACGCGGCTGGGCGGCGTGGCGTTTCCCGCCGGCACGCGGTCGGTGCTGTTTGTCGGCCGCCACGGGACGACCTTCTGCTACGGGGAAGGCACGAACAATCCGGCGCTGCACAACACGACGGGTCAGAACGGCGGCAACCTCTGCTACGACCCCACCGATCCCAACAAGGGCACGCATGGCTATCCGTACCGCCATCAGGTCTGGGCCTACGACGCCAACGACCTGGTGGCAGTGCGCCAGGGCGTGAAGCAACCGTGGGACCTCGTGCCCTACGCGACCTGGCCGCTGACGGACATGGACGGCGGGAACGGCACGGCCTCGATCCGCAGTGCCACCTACGACCCGGCCACGCGCCGCTGGTACGTCGTGCAGGATACCGGCGCCGCCCGGCCCGAAGTGCACGTCTACGAAATCACGAACGCCCTCCTGCAGTCGCCGCGCCTCGGGCCGCAGAACTTCTCGGTGCGCAACGATCCCGGGGCGTGGACCTTCTCGTGGCTGCCGCCGCCGCAGTCCGGGTGGACGTCCTACAGCCTGGAAGGCGGATGGTCATCCGGCGCCACTGATATCGGCGCCGTGCCGCTGCCGGCCACCGCCTCGTCGATCTCGATTCCGCAGGCCGCCGGCACCTTCTTCGTGCGCCTTCGCGCGTTGTATCCGGATGGCGTCCATGCGGGTTCGAGCGAACTGAAGCTCTCGGGCGGAGCCATCGGCGCGCCGCCGACGCCGACGCCGACCAACCTCAGCGCGGTGACGACCGGGGCGACGGTGGTCCTGACATGGCAGGGAGCAGTGGGGACGGCGGTCAGCGACGTCGTGATCGAGGCCGGCACCACCTCGGGACTGTCGGACATCGTCGCCGGCCTGTCGATTGGCCGCAGCGGCTCGTTCATGACGCCGGTCCTGCCGAGCGGCACCTACTACATCCGGCTGCGCGCAGTCGGTCCTGGCGGCACCAGCACCGCGTCGAACGAAGTCAATGTGGTCGTGGGCTCGGTGCAGGGCGTGTCGCCGCCCGAGGCTCCGTTCAACCTGCGAGTCTCGGTTGGCGCCGGCCGCACGGTGTCGCTCAACTGGTGGACTTCCGACCACGGCCCGGCGGCCGACGCCATCGTGCTCGAGGCCGGGTCGCGCCCCGGCGCCGCCGATCTGATTGCCGGCGTCGCCCTGCCGTTTGACGAGCAGGCGACCTTTGGCGGCGTGCCGCCCGGTGTTTACTACGTGCGCGTGCGCGCCGCCAACGGCGGCGGTGTCAGTCCGGTCAGCAACGAGATCCGTCTGGTCGTGCCGTAACCGTCGGCGTTGTCTCCGTCGCGTCAGGGGATCGAGCGCACGATCCGCGGCCCGATCGCATTCGCCACCGGCACCGGCAGCTTCTGCCATGCCTGGATCGCCAGCCGGAACTTCGGGTTCTTCGGACTCTGATCCGGCAGCGTGCCCTGCACCACGTCGTATTCCCAGCACAGCGGCGAGGGTCCGGCGCCCCATTGCTTCTTGAAGTGGAACGTCCCCTCGTTCGGCGTCGATCGGCCGAAGTCGAGCGTGGTGCTGCCGGCCGCGATGGCCTCCTTCAGGATGGTCCAGTAGAGCAGGTTGTTCGGCGACAGCGCGTTGTGTTCGCGCAGCGACGACGCCCACGGCACCTCGGTGCGCCCGCGCCACCGCCACGTGAGGCCGGCCGCCACCGGCGTGGCGCCGAGCCGCACGATGATGAGCCGCGCCCGATCCGGAAAGGTCGTGAGCACGGCGTCGAAGAGCGCCCGCGAGTAGACCGGCGTGCCCAGGTCGCGCATGTTGCGCGTGAACACGGCATAGAACTCGTCGAGGCCCTCGCGCCCGGCGGTCGTCGCCACCAGATGGCTCTTCTCGGCCTTGCGCACCTGGTTGCGCACCTTGCGATCGAGCGCGTTCCACAGGGTGTCGGCGTCGGCCGGCAACGCCAGCGTCATCGCCACCTTGTGTTTCTTCGGCACGAGGTGCGGGAAGCGCCGGCGATCGTGCCGCAGCTCGAGGTGCGTCGCGCGGTGTTCGCGCGTCACCTGGCCGGCGCGGGCGACCAGCGCGTCGGCCGCCACCGTGTCGTCGGCGACCACGCCGCCGTAATTCAGGAACGGCACCGACACGACGAAGCGCCCGAAGATCGCCGATTCGAACAGCACCAGCGGCAGGACGCCGCTGATGCGGCCGTCGCGCCGCGCCGCCAGATACACGGTACGATGGGCGAAGACCTGCTCGAAGATGGCCTTCCACGCCCACAAGTGGTAGCCGGAGGCGTCTGGCTGGGCCTCGACGTAGGCGTCCCAGGCGGCCGCGTCGGTGCACGGCTCCACGACGACCGGCGGGGCGCCGGTCGATACCACGTCACTCACCGCATCACCTCGCTGCCTGGGCTGTCGCCGCGGCGCCGAGCCTCAGCGGTGGCAGCGGCACCGACGCGATGAGCGATCGCATCGTGCCGAACGGGAACTCGCGCATGAGACGCTCCAGGCGTCCCTCGGTTTCCCGCAGATTGTGATAGTGCCGGTAGCGCGACAGCGCCGGCGCCGCGAGGCGCGGCTGGCCCGGATCGATCTCCCACGGGTGCAGGTAGAACACGGCCGGCGCGCCTTCGACGGCGTTCACGCGCCGCATCCCCCAGCGGGTCCAGCCGTAGGGCAGCAGGCGGAAGTAGCCGCCGCCGCCGATCGGCCAGTTGACCCCGCCCATGCGCACCGTCGAAGCCGGCACCTCGACGATGGTGCCGGCCGGACGGTGCACGATGCCAGGGTGCCGCTCGGCGTCCGGAATGCCGTAGCGATCGTGATGCACCGGGAACACGCTCGAGTCGTAGGTGTAGCCCTCTTCGATCAGCACGTCGAGCGCCCACAGCGACCGCGCCGTTATCGAGAAGCTCGGCGCGCGGTAGCCGTCCACGCTCTGGCCCGACACGTCTTCGAGCAGATGCTTGGCGCGCCGCACGTCGTCGCGGAACGCCTCCGGCGTCTGGTCGTAGATGAGCCGATGGCCGAAGCCATGCGAGGCCACCTCGTGACCCGCCGCCGCGATCCGCCGCACCAGGCCGGGGACGCGCTCGGCCACCCACGCCAGCACGAAGAACGTCGCCGGCACGCCGGCCTGGTCGAACATCGCCAGCAGGCGATCGGTGTTGGCCTCGACGCGGCTCTCCCGGCCCCCCCACGAGTCGCGCGCGACCAGGTGCTCGAAGTTGCTGACGTGAAAGTAGTCTTCCACGTCGATCGTCATCGCGTTGGTCACGCGCCCGGCCGCCGGCGTCGTCATGAGGCGCCCCGGCGCAGCAGCACCGTCTTCACGGTCTGAAGCATGACGAAGATGTCGAGCGCGACCGACATGTTCTTGATGTAGTACAGGTCGTACTGCAGCTTCTGGAGGGCGTCTTCGACGCTGGCGCCGTAGGTGTAGCGCACCTGCGCCCAGCCGGTGACGCCCGGCTTCACGACGTGGCGCTGGCCGTAGAAGGGAATCTGCCTGGTCAGATCGGCGACGAAGCCGGGACGCTCGGGCCGCGGGCCCACCATGCTCATGTCGCCGCGCAGCGCGTTCCACAACTGCGGGATCTCGTCAAGGCGGGTGCGGCGCAGGAACAGGCCGACCGGCGTGACGCGGCTGTCGTTCTTCTGCGCCCACACCGGGCCGGTGTCCACTTCCGCATCGACCCGCATCGAGCGGAACTTCACCACCATGAACGGGCGGCCGTCCTGACCCACACGCTCCTGGCGGTAGAAGATCGGCCCCGGCGAGGTCAGCCTGATGAGCGCCATCACGATGAGCGCGATCGGGGCGGCCAGCAGCAGACCGAGCGAGGCCACGATGATGTCGAGGAGGCGTTTGGTCAGGATCTGCGTCTTCGACTTGCGGAAACCCTCCGAGAAGATCATCCAGCTCGGGCGCAGGTTCTCGACCGCGATCTTGCCGGTGTACTCCTCGTAGACCGTGGCCAGATGGTCGAAGGTGACGCCGCTCAGCTTGATCTCGAGCAGCTTGAACATGTCGAGACGCCCGCGCGCATCGGCCAGGCTCACCACCACCCGATCGACGCTGCGGGTGCGGACGATGGTCGGGATGTCGTCGATGGTGCCGATGACGCCGGGGTTGAAGAGCGCCGCGCCGACCCGCTCCGGATCGGGATCGATGAAGCCGACGATCTCGACGCCGAGCTCGGCCTGCCGCTCGTGGATCTCCTGGGCCAGGGCCACCGCGGCCGGGGTGGTACCGATGAGCAGCAGCCGCTCGCCGGGCTGCACCTGCGAAGTGGCGAATTCGAACAGCAGGCGCGACAGCAGGATGGCAACGATGACGAACGCCGTCGTGAGCAGGAAGACGCCGCGGCCGACGATCAGGATCGGGAACCAGAAGTAGATGACGGCGAGGATGATCGTGGTGGCGGCCAGCGAGCGCAGCAGGCGGACGAACAGCTCGCGGCGGTCGGCGACCACCCGCAGGTCGTACATGTCGGCGAAGAACAGGCACAACTGGCAGATGCTGGCCACCACGCCCGCCTTCGCGAGGCCGCCAAGCGTCGTCACGACGCTCAACCCCTCGGCCGGGCCGAGACGAACCGCGGCCGCCGCGGTCACGGCGAGCACGATCATCACGGTTTCGAGCAGCATCAGGAGCGGCGTCCTGGTGCTCAGTTGGCCTGCCATGCGTCAGCGCCCGCGGCCGCGGAGCTACCGCCTCCCGTAGTAGTCGGCGTGGTAGTTGGCCGTGCTCATGTCCCGCGGATCGACGCCGTTCAGGACGACGCCGAGGATGCGGTCCTTGCCGATGACGCGGATGGCCGTATCGACGAGTTCGAAGGTGGTCTCGCCGGCCGACACGACCAGCACCGCGCCGTCGATGTGGTCGGCCAGCAGGTTGGCGTCGGGCAGCACTGCCAGGGGGGCGGTG
This sequence comes from Acidobacteriota bacterium, assembly GCA_031404695.1. GTDB lineage: Bacteria > Acidobacteriota > Vicinamibacteria > Vicinamibacterales > UBA2999 > CADEFD01. The sequence continues at coordinate 13,808 of JANNIB010000301.1, read as the reverse complement.
TCGATCAACACCCAGTCGTATTCGCGGCGGGCGTGCTCGAGCAGCGAGGTCATCGCCGCCGACGTCAACACGCCCATCGGGTCGCCCTCGAGGCGGCCGGCGGGGATGACCGACAGCCGGTCGGTGATGCGCGAGACCGGGATCTCCGGACGGTCCATGATGTCGGAGACGCCGGGCGTGCCCGGGATCTGGAACGCCGCATGGACGGTGGGCCGGCGCAGGTCGCAGTCGACGAGGAGCACGCGGCGCTTGTAGGAGCCGCTCAGCGTGAGCGCCAGGTTCACCGCGGTGAGCGTCTTGCCCTCCCCGGCGACCGCGCTCACGAGCATGATGACCTTGCCGTCGTGATCGAGCTGCCACTGGTGCAGCTTCGCGGCCAGCTTCCGGTACTGTTCGAGCGCGACCGTCGGGGCGCCGGTGGGGGTGGCGACCTTCTCGACGAGCGCCGGATGCACCGACAGCTGCCGCGGCGCCGCGGGACGATCCGACGGACGCTCGGCCGGTCGTTCGTCCACCGGCAGATCCTTGACGTCCCAGGCGCCTTCGAACACCCCGGCGTCAGGCGCTTCGACAGGCGCGAGGGCCGCCGTCGGCGCCTCGAGGGGGCCGGCATTGGCGCGTTCGATGGCCTTACCAAAACGACTCATGACTTCTTCCTGAACGGGAACCACCGGCGCTGCCGGAAGTTGTTGAACAAGTCCTGCGGGCCGTCGGCGTCCGCGGGTGCCTCGGTGGCAACCGGCGTCGCCGCCGTGCTCGTGCCGGTGTCGGCGGCCGCACCAACGGTGGCGGCCTCCGTCACGCGTGCCACGGCGCCATTGCCGCCCGGGCGGGTGCCGAGCGAGGCGCGTGGCGCGTCGGTGGCGGCGCCGCCGCGCGGGGCCGACCGCGCCGGCTGCGATTCGCGCGGGGTGAGGTCGAAGTCCCTGCACACCTCTTCCACGATCGCCGGGCCGACCGGCTTCTGCTCGGCGGCAAAGCCGCTCAGCAGCGAGTTGTCGCAGATGACGTTGATCGTACGGGCCACGCCTCCGGAGTATCGGTACACCAGCTCAACGGCTGCAGGCGTGAACACCTCAGGCGGATTGCCGCCGGCCACCCGGATGCGGCCGGCGATGAGGGCGGCGGTGGCCCTGAGGTCGAGCGGCTTCAGCGTTGCGCGGATGGCGACGCGCTGCTTCAACTGACGCAGCGACGGATCGTTCAGGCGGTCAGCCAGCTCCGGCTGCCCGACCAGCACCACCTGGAGCAGCTTGGCGGTCGAGGTCTCGATGTTCGCGAGCAGCCGGATCTCTTCCAGCAGCTCGTGCGGCAGGCTCTGGGCTTCGTCCACGACCAGGGTCGTGATCTGGCTCTGCGCGTGGTTGCGGGCCAGCGTCGCGGTGAGACGAGACAGCATGTCAGTCTTCGACACCGCAGCTTCCGGCCCCAGCCGGTAGGCCTTCGTGAGGAACTGCAGGAACTCGACGCGCGTGAGCGCCGGGTTGTTCAGATAGGTCTGGCGCACGTTCTCGCCGCGCAGCGCCCGCAGGGCGGCCCGCACGATCGTGGTTTTGCCGGTGCCAGCTTCGCCGGTCACGACGATGATGCCGCGGCGCGACGTGATGCCGTACTGCACCGCCGCCAGCGCCTCACGGTGCATCGGCGTGAGATAGAGATATCGCGTGTTCGGGGTCAGGTCGAAGGGCCGTTCGGTCAGCCCGTAATACTCGTGATACATGGCGGCGGCGCTACTGCAGCCAGCTCCAGGCGATGGCGACGGCCACCGCGATGCCGCCGACGGCGGCGCTGGACAAGCCGAGGACCTGTCGCAGGTGGCGGCGGCGCTCGTCGGCGTTGCGCATCCGCGGCACGGTGGCGAGCACTGGCAGGTTCAGCGCTTCGAGCACGTCGGATTCCTTGTGGAGCGTGCGGTCGCGGACTTCGGTGAGCAGGATGATGCCGATGCCGATGGCAAATCCGGCCAGCGTGCCGATTGCCTGCACCAGCGGACGGTTCGGTGAATACGGGCGCTCCGGGCGGCGCGCCGGATCGAGCACCCGGAACTGCTCGCCGATCTGGCGGCGCTCCACGTTCGAGGCGATCTGCGCCTCCTGCCGCCTGGCGAGCAGGCTCTTGTAGCCGGTCTGGAGCGTGTCGTAGTCGCGCATCAGCTCGGTCATTTCCGACTCGCGCACCGGCACCGCGTCGAGGCGGCTGCGATAGCCGGCCAGATTGTCCTGCACCTGCGCCAGACGCGTCTCCTTGGTCTTGATCGCCGTGGTGACGGTGGTGAGTTCGGCCCGCAGGTCGCGGGCGCGGCGTTCGCCCGCAGAAATCACCGGCGGCGCCGGACCCCTGGACCCGGCGGCGGCGGCCATCGCCTCCTGCTCGGTCTTCGCCTTGCGCTCGAGTTCGACGACGATCCGCTCGCCGCGCTGCACGTCGGGATGTTCCGGCGTCAGGCGCGTCTTCAGCGCGCGCAGCGTTTCGCGCGCCGTGGCCAGTTCGGCGGCCGCCGGGCCCTGCGCGCCGGCATCGGCCGGCGCGGCATCGGGGCGTGTGGCCGTCGCGACGGTGTCGGTGGTGCCGGTGGCCGACAGGTCGGCCAGCGCCCGCTCCAGCACCAGACGTCGATCGCGATCGCGCTCGATCGAGTCGTTCAGGCCCTGCGCTTCCATCTGCAGCGTTTGCACCGCCTGGAAGTTGCTGGCGGCCTGCGTCGGCAGTTCGCCGGCGTGGCGCAGGCGGTAAGCCTCGAGGCGCTTCTCGTGCTCGATGAGCTTCTGGCGCGACTCGTTCAGCTCGGATTCCAGGAACTGGCTGGTGCCCTCGGCCTGCACGGCGCGGTCGCGCAGGTTCTCGTCGATGAACAGTGACGCCAGGCGTTCGGCCACCTGCTGCGCCAGTACCGGACTCTCCGAATAGAAGCCCACCGAGAAGGCGTCGCCGCGGGCTACCTTCACGTCCACCTGGCTGCGCATGTAAGCAATGGTGTCTTCCATCGGCTCGTTGAGGCGCCGTTCCGGGTAGAGATCGAGGTCGAGCACGATCGGCTCGAGCCGGGTGCGGCTCAGGATCTGCTGGGAGATGGAACGCAGCCGGTCCTGCACGTTCGACGTCACCGTCGAGCGCACGATGTCGCCGGGGATCCGCTGGGCGACGACGAGAATGGTCGTCTCGGCGCGGAAGGTATCGGGCACGAAGCGCAGATAGGTGGCGGCGAGCACCGAGGTGACGATGGCCGGCGCCAGGATGATCCACTTGCCGCGCCAGACGATGCGCGTGACGTCGTCGATGGTGTAACGCTTTCCGGGGAGCATGGTGACCGTATCTCCGTGTTGCTAGCGAACGAAGGGACTGAGGCCGAACGAGAGGCCGCCGCGAACGCCGTGGCGGCCGAACGCGCCGGTGGGAAAGCCGGCGAGCGCAGCGGTGTCATCGATTTCGGAGCGGAACGCCGAGTACTCGATGAAGGTCGCGACCAGCCGCCGCAGGTCGTAGCGCAGCTGCGCGGCGGCGGAATACGAGCGGAAGGCCGACTTGCCGGTGGTGGTGTTGATGTCGCCCTTCGAGTAGTTGACCGACAGGATCGTGCCGAGGCGGCCGACCAGCCGGCCCGAAACCGCGCCGGACCCGCCCAGGAACACGACGGCGTTGCGGTAGGCCTGCACGAAGCGGGCATCGCGCGTGAAGGCGGCTGTCGCCGACCACGACGAGTTGCGGACCTGGTAGTCGAGCGTGGCGGCGCCGGTCAACTGGTACGACTGACTGGTCGATTCGGGCACCCGCACCAGGCCGGTCGAGAAACCGAGCGTGGTGCTGCGCGTGAGCTGGAACGGCCTGGAGAAGTCGATCCCGAAGTCGAAGCCTGAGATCTCGAAGGTGGCGGCCGGTGAGCCGTTCGAGGCGGCGACGCGGTTCTGAGTGATGCCGTAGCCGACATAGGCGCGGAACGCGCGCGAGATCTCGCGGTCGAGCCGCAGGCGTCCGTTCAGCCGGGTGGCGCCGGTGATCTGCGAGTCGATCGGCACGATGCGGCCGACGTCCCCGCTCAGGCTGATATTGGTGCGGCGCGTCAGTCCGTACGACAGACTGCCCGAGGTGTTGAGGTCCACCTGCCGCACCGTCGACACCTGGAACGCGGTGGCGCTCGTGAGCGCCACCGTCTGCGAATTGGCCAAGCTGGTCCCGGCCCCGGCAAACAGGCTGGTGCCCGAGATCGGCGCGTAGTGCGCAAACTGCGACAAGCCCCAGCCCCAGCGGCTGGGAGACGACGACGACAGTGAGACGCTGGCGCCATACGACGGCGCCGACGACGGCGTGAACTGCGGGTAGTAGCGGTTGGACGCAGTGGCCTGGAGCGACATCGACACCCGGCGCCCGGCCTTGGTGTAGTTGATGTTCGCATCGGCGCCGCCGTAGCTCTGCGTGGCCGGCTGCAGCGTCGGGTTTGTCGGATTGGTCGGGTTCGGCGCCGTCGTGGTCGTGAAGAGCGGGGCGTCGTAGCCGCCGTAGATGCTGGCCGACAGCACCGGGCCGCGCACGGGTGGCAGGGCCATCCGCGACGGCTGTGCCGCCACGCTCACCGCCGTCAGGCAGCCGCCCAACGTCACCACCTGCGCCAGCGCGCGGACGATGCTCATGGAATGATCACCGTATCACCCGGCCGCAGAACGATGTTCTGTTCGATCTTGCGGCCGCGCGCCACTTCCTTGTAGTTGAACAGGTGGCGCGTGGTCTTGCCGTCTACCGTGCGCATCACGCCGATTTCATCGGTCTTTGCGAACGGCGTCGGTCCGCCGGCCTGGGCGAGCAGCTGCAGCACGGTGGTCGGCGCCGTCAGCGGATAGATGCCGGGCTTGACTACCTCGCCCATCACGAACACCAGGCGGCTGTTGATCTGCTTGACGATCACGGTGACGCTCGGCGCCTCGACGAACTTGGTGACCGCCGTGGTGACGGCGGTGCGGAACGCCTCCGGCGTCAGCCCGCCCGCCTGGATGTCGTTCACGAGCGGCAGCGACACCTTGCCGTCGGGACGCACCTTCACCTCGGCCGACAGATCCTTCTCGCGCCAGACAATCACTTCCAGCACGTCGTCGGCGCCGATCGTGTAGTCGGCGGGCGGTGTCATCCCGGCCGGCGCGGCCGCCGGCGGCACCGCCGGCACCTGTGCAGGGGTGGCCGGTGCGGCCGGCCGCGTCTTCGGCGGCGGCTGCGGCGCCGGACGCGGGGTCTGGGCGGACGGGGTCGCCGCGATCACGAACGCGAGGGACAGCGCGAGCAGGAGAGGCGTCGTCACCGGAACTCCTTGAAGGAAACCTGGCATTCGTGCGTGCGCAGGAAGTTGAGGAAGCGCTTGTAGTCGCCGGGCGCCATGTTGAACAGGCGGACCACGATCCGGTAATTGCCGCGGGCCTCCTGGAGGCCTTTGCGGATCAGATCGCGCAGGTTGCCGCGCGTGATCTCGCGCTGCATGTAAAGCGGATAGACCAGCGTCCAGAACGACTCGCCGGTATCGACGAGCTTCTGATACAGCTCGTCCGACACCGTGCGCCGCCGCTCGCGGCGCGGGCGGTAGGCGCCGAAGGGCAGCAGCCGGATCTCCGGCGGCAGGTCATCGGGCTGCGCGACCTCGCGCTGGCAGGTCACGACCAGGCGTTCGACCAGGTTCTGCAGCTCGCGCACGTTGCCCGGCCACGAGTACTTCGTCAGCGCGTCCATGGCTTCGGGCGACACCGAACGCAGCGCGTAATGCCCGCTGGCGGTGCTGCGCTGCAGGAAGCGCAGCACCAGATCCGGGATGTCGGTGCGGCGCTCGCGCAGCGGCGGCACCAGCAGGTGGATGACGTTCAGCCGGTAGAACAAATCCTCGCGGAAGGCCTGTTGCGCGATGAGTTCGCGCAGGTTGCGGTTGGTGGCGGCGATGACGCGGATGTTGACGGTCGTCCGCGACCGATCGGCGCCCACCTTCTGCAGCTCGCCGGTCTCGAGGAAGCGGAGCAGCAGCCCCTGCATGCGCAGCGTCATCTCCCCCACTTCGTCGAGGAACAGGGTGCCGCCGTCGGCCATCTCGAGCTTGCCCTGCTTGTCGCGGTAGGCGCCGGTGAAGCTGCCCTTCACGTGACCGAAGAGCTCGGACTCGAGCAGCGACTCGGGCAGGCCGGCGCAGTTGACGGCCACGAACGGCCGCGCGGCGCGCGTGCTGTGGGCGTGCACCGCACGCGCCACGAGTTCCTTCCCGACGCCGCTTTCGCCCGTGATGAGGACCTTGGCGTCGGATCGCGCCGTGCGCTCGATGTCCGCGCGCAGGTCGGCGACGGCTGGGCTTTCTCCGATTAGTTGTGATTCGACGGCAGCGGCCAGCATCGTTGGTTTCGTCCTCACGGGGCGCCCCGGGATACCCCGTCCCTAATTGTCCCGGATCGGAGCGGGGATAACCTGCACCAGCAGGTAAATTGTCGGGCCCCCACACGCCTTAAGCAAGATTGAAGCCGAGCCCTCAAGGTCCATGTTTTCTCAGGAATTGCGCCGCATTCACTGGCCAGTCTCGTGCCGGGCGCGTCCTGACCACCGCGCGGTCCGGCGTCGCTCACGAAATTGGGCACCGTGGATCGAACAATAGTCAGTCTGAACGAGTATTTTCTTGCCCGTTCGTCCTTACTACCTAGCGCCGAATCCAGACAATGGTCCTCGGCCGCGACGTCACGGACCGAGGCTGGCGAGCAGCCCCCGGGCCTCGCGAACACGGGCGTCCCCCTCGCCGAAACGGCGCGACAGCACGTCGATGGCGGGTCGAAGCAGCTGGGCGGCCTCTTTCCGGCGCTGAAGGTCGGCAAGCGCCGAGGCCAGCTCGACGTCCGCGACGGCCCGCTGCCAGTGCCCGGCCGACAGCGTCGCCGCGCGCGCGGCGGCGTCGCGGGCGACCGGCTCCGCCTGCTCGGGATGCCCGGTGCTCCGGTAGAAATCGGAGAGCGTCATCAACCCGTAGACGGCAAACTTCGGGTCCTGGTCGGCCGCGGCGCGCAAGTCGGCCACCGCCCCGACGAGGAGCGGCTCGGCCTCGCCGCCACGTCCGCGGGCGGCGAGCACCTTCCCGAGCAGCGCTTTGCTGAGCGCGGTTTCGAAGTGTCCCGCCGGTAGCACCTGCTGTCTGGCGGCCAGCGCCGCGCGAACCAGCTCTTCCGCCTCGGCCACCCGGCCGAGCGGCAGCAGCGTCCGCGCCAGGTTGTGCCGCGCCCGCGCGATCGACTGGTGCCCGGGATCGTAGTGGCGCAGGCGGATCGCCAGGGACTCCCGGTAGAGGCGTTCGGCTTCGTCGAAGCGCCGCAGATCCTCGAGCACCGAGGCGAGGTTGTTGATCTGCACCGCATAGTCGACGTGGTCGCGGCCGAGGCGGGCGTCGAGGCTGCTGACCGCCGCGCGGTAGAGCGGCTCGGCGCCGGCCAGATCCCCCTGGTCGTGCAGCAGCGACGTGAGATCGTTGCGGGTGTTGACCGTGTCGGGGTGATCGTCGCCGTAGACGCGCTGCCGGATGCTGAGCGCCTCGCGCAGCAGCGGCTCGGCCTTCGTCAGCTCGCCCTGTTGGCTGAACACCCGGCCGAGGTGCCCGACGACCAGCGCCAGCGACGGGTGGGTGCTGCCCACGGTCTGGCGTCGGATCTCGATCGCCTCCTGCAGCAGCGGCACCGCGTCGGAGAGCCGGGCCTGCTGGCGCAACACGTCGGCGAGGTTGTTGAGGCCCGCGGCGACGACGTCGGCGGCCGTGCCGTCGTGCTGCCGCCAGATGTCGATCGCCTGGCGCAGCAGCGGCTCGGCATCGGCGAAGCGGCCGCGCTCGCTGAGCGTGAGGCCGACGTTGTTGAGCGACAACGCGATCGACGACGGCGGTGCGCCCAGCCGGCGTTTGGCGGCGAGCGCCTCGCGATGCATCGACTCGGCTTCGTGGAAGAGGCTCAGCTCGCGATAGGCCTCGCCCATGTCGTCCATCGAGGAGACGGTGTCGAGGTCGTCGGGGCCAAGGGTCGCGCGTCGCAACTCGAGCGCGCGCTGGAACAGCGCCAGCGAACGCCGATAGGCGCCCTGCGCGGTGTAGGCCATGCCCATGGTGGCGAGCAACCGCGCCTGCACGACCGGCTGGCCGGCCAGGTCGGCATCGATGCGTTCGGCGCCGCGGTCGAGCAGCTGGCGCGCGGTGACCTCGGCGCTGCGGCCGGTGACGTCGGGATTCGAGACCTCGAAGAGCTCGGTCAGGAAGCGCGACACCTGCCGCGCGGTATCGCGTTCGCGGGCCGTGCGATCGCGCTCCTCGGCGAGCCGCGCCGCCTGCACCGAGAAGACGACGGCGGCGGCGCTGACGGCCACCGCCGCGGTGACCGCCGCGGCCGTCGCCCAGCGATGCCGCGCCACGAAGCGGCCCATGACATAGCGCCAGGTCGGCGGCCGCGCCGACACCGGCCGCGCCTCGAGCGCCGAGCGGACGTCGCCGGCCAGCGCCTCGACCGACGCGTAGCGGCTCGCCGGGTCTTTGTGCAGCGCCCGGGCGACCATCGCATCGAGGTCGCCGGCCAGCGCGGCGGACAGCGCCGCCGGCGTCGTTCGCCGCTGGGCGGCCCGCTCCCCGGGCGGGGGCCCGCCGCCATCGGTGTCGCGCGCCGCGAGGCTCGGCGGCCGCGGAACGACGTGACAGACGACGCGCTCGACTTCTTCGCTCGCCATCGTGCGGAAGCGCAGCGGCCGCGTGCCCGTCAGCAGCTCGTGCAGCAGCACGCCGAGTGCGTAGACGTCGGCCGAGGTCGTCACCTGTCCGCCGCGCACCACCTCGGGACTGGCGTAGAACGGCGTCATCATCCGGTGCGGTCCCGGCCCGTGGTCGGCCCTGCCGTCGAGGGCCAGCCGCGCGATGCCGAAGTCGAGCAGCTTCGGCACGCCGTCGCTGGTGACCATGATGTTGCCGGGCTTGATGTCGCGGTGCACGATCAGGCTGCGGTGCGCGTGGCTCACGGCGTCGCAGACGTCGAGGAAGAGACGCAGGCGGCCCGCCACGTCGAGGCGCGCCTGGTCGCAGAACTTGTCGATCGGCAGGCCCTCGACGTGCTCCATCACCAGGTACGGCAGGCCGTCGGCGGTGGTGCCGCCGTCGAGCAGGCGCGCGATGTTCTTATGCTCGAGCCACGCCAGAATCTGGCGTTCGGTGCGGAACTGGCGCACGCGTTCGGGATCGAGCAGGCCGCGCGCCATCTTGATGGCGACCTGTTGCAGGAACTCGTCGTCGTCACGTTCGGCGAGGTAGACGGCGCCCATGCCGCCTTCGCCGATCATCCGCACGATCTTGTAGGGGCCGAGCCGCTCGGGGGGCGGGCGCGGCGTGCCGGCGGCCTCGACCATGGCATGCTGCACGACCGCGCCCAGCCCGTCGCCGGAGTGCTCCTGCGCATCGGCGGCCAGCAGGCCGTGGACCAGAGCGGCGAGGTCGCTGTCGGCGGCGGCGCTGTCGACGTAGGCAGCGCGCGCCGCGTCAGGCAGCGCCAGCGCGGCTTCGAACAGCTCCTGCGCCGCCGCCCACCGTTCCGGTGTCATCGACGCTCCCCGGCGTCTCCGGTCACTCGGGAGCCGCGGCGCCCTTCGCCGTCAGCTCGTGCCGCAGCCACGCCTTGGCCATGCGCAGCTCGCGATCGACGGTGGCGGCCGAGACACCCACGGCTTCCGCCGTCTCGTCGTAACTCAGGCCGCCGAAGAAGTGGAGTTCGACGATGCTGGCCTTGCGGGCGTCGAAGGCCGCCAGGCGCTCGAGCACGTCGTGCAGATCGAGCACGTCGAGCGACGGCGCCGCGACGATGGCGGCGGCGTCCTCGAGTTCGACCTTCACCGCGCCGCCGCCGCGTTTCTGGCGCCGCCGGCTGCGGGCGTGGTCCACCAGCACCCGGCGCATCGTGCGGGCGGCCACGGCCATGAAGTGCGCCTTGTCCTGCCACGACACGTCGGCGTCGATGAGCCGCAGGTAGGCTTCATGGACCAGGGCCCGCGTCTGCAGCGTGTGGTCGGCGCGCTCCGAGCGCAGGGCGCCGCGCGCGATACGGGCGAGCTCGTCGTAGACGAGCGGCAGGAGGCGGTCGAGTGCCGTCGCCTCACCACCCCGCCATGCATGGAGCAGTATCGTCGCGCTTGGTTCCACGGGTCCGGATCCTCTGGGAAGGTCCGGGCGATTCTACTGCAATCCCGTCAGCCCTCGATGAGCAGCCAGGCCGGATCTTCGATGTAGTCCTTGACCTTCACCAGGAACTGCACCGCCTCGCGGCCGTCGACGATGCGGTGGTCGTAGCTGAGGGCCAGGTACATCATCGGCCGGATGACGACCTGGCCGTTCACCGCCACCGCGCGATCGGCGATCTTGTGGAGGCCGAGGATGCCCACCTGCGGCGGATTGAGGATGGGCGTGCTCATCATCGAGCCGAACACGCCGCCGTTGGTGATGGTGAAGGTGCCGCCCTTGAGGTCTTCGAGGGTCAGCGAGCCGTTGCCGGCCCGCGCCGCGAAATCGCGGACGGCCAGTTCGATGTCGGCAAAACACAGCCGGTCGGCGTCGCGCAGCACCGGCACCACGAGGCCGCCCTCGGCGCCCACGGCCATGCCGATGTCGTAGTAGCGCTTGTAGACGATCTCGTCGCCCTGGATCTCGGCGTTGATGGCGGGGAACGCCTTCAGCGCCCCGACGGCCGCCTTCACGAAGAACGACGTGAGGCCGAGGTTCACGCCGTGTTTCTTCGTGAACGCGTCCTTGCGACGCGCCCGGACGTCCATGACCGCGGTCATGTCGACCTCGTTGAAGGTCGTGAGCATTGCGGCGGTGCGCTGCGCCTCGACCAGGCGGCGGGCGATGGTGGCGCGGCGTTTGGTCATGCGCACGCGTTCTTCGACCCGTTCGCCGGTGGCGACCGGCTTCGGCGCGGGGCGGGCAGTGGCTGGAGCGGGCGAAGCCGCCGGGGCGGGCGTGGGCGTTGCGGCGGCGGCCACGAACTCGCGGACGTCCTGCTTGGTGACGCGCGGGCCGGAGGCCGGCACGGCCGCCAGGCTCACGGCGTGTTGCTTCGCGACGTTCTTCGCGGCCGGCGTCGCCTTCGGCGCCGCGCTCTCGGTGGCCGGCGCCGGCGCGGCCGGGGCTGGCGGTGCGGTGGCAGCGGCCGCCGCCTTCGACCGATCGAGCTCGGCCAGCACTACCCCGACCTTCACGTCGGCCCCTTCGGCGTGCTTGATGGCGGTGAGCACGCCGGCGCGATCGGCACTCACTTCGAGATCGATCTTCTCGGTCTCGAGTTCGACCAGCGCCTCACCCAGGGCGACCTGGTCGCCTTCCTTCTTGAGCCAGCGCGCGACGCGCGCTTCCACCACCGACTCGCCCAGTTCCGGAACCACTATGTTCGTCACTATCGTTCCTCACGGGGCTGGGTGCTGGGGGCTGAAGGACTGGGTGCTGGGTGCTAGGGGCTGGGGCGGGCAGAAGTCTCGCTGCGACGAGACGCATTCTCCCCGACAGCGTGACAGCCGCACGCCCCAGCACCCAGCACCCAGCACCCAGTCCTTCAGCCCCCAGCCCCCAGCCCCCAGTCAGACCTGTTTCGCCACGACGCGGGTGGCGTCGGGCACCTCGGCCTGGTCTTCGAAGGCCTGGGCGACCAGCGCCCGCTGGTTCACCTGGTGCCACGCCGACGAGCCTTCCGACGGGCTCGAATTGCGCGCGCGGCCCACGTAGCGCAGCGGCCACCGGCCGTCGACGAGCCCTTCGAGTTCGGGCCGCACCGAGTCCCAGCCGCCCATGTTCTCCGGCTCTTCCTGCACCCAGCAGACTTCCCTGAGCTTCGAGTAGCGCTCGAAGAGCCCGCGCACCTGATCAGCCGGGAAGGGATAGAGCTGCTCGATGCGGGCGATGGCGACGCTGTTGCTGGTCTTGCGCGCCTCGCTCGACACCAGATCCACGTAGACCTTGCCGCTGCACAGCACGAGGCGCTTCACCTTGGCCGGCGTCCGGGCCGTGACGGCGTCGTCGATCACCTTCTGGAAACGGCCCTCGGCGAGCTCACGTGCCGGCGAGGCCACCATCGGGTGCCGCAGCAGGCTCTTGGGGGTGAGGATGACCAGCGGCAGCGGGTCGGTCTCGAGCAGCAGCGCCTGGCGCCGCAGCACGTGGAAGTACTGCGCCGCGGTCGTGCAGTTGACGATCCGCACGTTGGTGTCGGCGGCCAGCTGCAGGAAGCGTTCGACGCGGGCGCTCGAATGATCCGGCCCCTGGCCTTCGTAGCCGTGCGGCAGCAGCAGCACCAGCGACGGCGCCATGCCCCACTTGGCGCGGCCCGACATCAGGTACTCGTCGAGGATGGTCTGCGCGCCGTTGATGAAGTCGCCGTACTGCGCTTCCCAGAGCACCAGCCGTTTCGGCTCCTGCAGGTTGTAGCCCAGCTCGAAGCCGACCACGGCCAGTTCCGACAAAGCGCTGTTGTGGATCTCGAAGGCCGCCTTCGCCTGCGGCAGGGTCTGCAGCGGCACGTGTTTGTCGCCGCTCACCGCATCGTGCAGCACCGCGTGGCGATGACTGAAGGTGCCGCGTTCGACGTCTTCCCCGGTGAAGCGGATCGAGATGCCGTCGGCCAGTACCGAGGCGAGCGCCAGTTCCTCGGCCGCCGCCCAGTCGATGGTCGGCTCGTCGGGCGTCGCCAGCATCAGCTTCTTGCGTTCGCGGCCGCGCTCGAGCTTCTTGTGCACGGTGAAGCCCGCCGGCACCTGCGCCAGTGCGTCGTTGAGGGCGGTGAGGCGATCGAGTGGCACGGCCGTCTGCACGCGCGCGGCGGCGCCGCTTGGCGGCACCACCGGCACTTCGGGGATGTAGTGTTCCTCCGGCTTGAGCCCGGCGTAGGCGGCCTCCATCGTGGCCGCATGTTTCGCGCTCAGTTCGTCGGGCAGCGACGCTGTCGCGGCGCCGGATGCCACCAGCGCCTCGGCGTACTGCTGGCGCACGGTCGGATGGCTCGCCACCTTCTGATAGAGCAGCGGCTGCGTGAACGCCGGTTCGTCGCCTTCGTTGTGACCGTGCCGGCGGTAGCCCACGAGATCGATGAGGAAGTCGAGCTGGAAGCGCTGGCGATAGGCCCACGACAGCCGCGCCGCCTCGATGCACGCCACCGGATCGTCGGCGTTGACGTGCACGATCGGCACCTTGAAGCCGCGCGCCAGGCCGCTGGCGTAACTGGTCGAGAACGCCTCGTGCGGATCGGCCGTGAACCCGAGCTGGTTGTTGGCGATGATGTGGATGGTGCCGCCGACGTTCCAGCCGGTGAGGCGCGAGAGGTTCAGCGTTTCCGCGACGATGCCCTGGCCGGGGAACGCGGCGTCGCCGTGGATGAGGATGCCGAGCACCTCGTGCGGCTTGAACACCGGCGCGCCGGGCGCGTCCACCGACGTGGCCGCGGCGCGGGCCATGCCCACCAGCAGCGGATCGACGGCTTCGAGGTGGCTCGGGTTCGGCGGCATCGTGACGACGAGGGTGGTGGGCCGATCCGGATCCACCACGCGCGCGCCGGCGTGGTACTTCACATCGCCCATCCAGCCGAGGTCGATGCGGCTGCTGCGGGCGAAGAGCGGGTCCTTGAATTCGGCCAGGATCTGGGCGTAGGGCTTGCGCATCACATGCGCGAGCACGTTGAGGCGGCCGCGGTGCGCCATGGCGATGAGCACGTGTTTCACGCCCGCCGCCGCGGCATCGGCGATGATCTCGTCGAGCACCGGGATCATCAGGTCGAGCCCCTCGATCGAGAAGCGCGTCTTACCCGGGAAGG
>JANNIB010000300.1:0-3381 GCA_031404695.1 Acidobacteriota bacterium | reverse complement strand
GGCGGGGGCGACCTGAAGGGGTGCGCCGTCTGGACGGCGGAAGGTCAGACCGCCATCGCGGCCACGCATGACGGTGAATCCGCCTTCGTGCACCGCGCGGTGATGACGTCGGCACAGCAACACGAGGTTGTCGAGGCGCGTGGCGCCGCCGTCGGCCCAGTGTTCAACGTGGTGGGCATCGCATCGACGGGACGTGCAGCCCGGGAAGCGGCATCCGTGGTCTCTCGCAGCCAGGGCTCGGCGAATCGATGGCGGAATCGTGCGCGTCTTGCGGCTCACGGCGAGCACCGCGCCGTCGGCGTCGTGGCGCATGGACACCAGCGACGCGTCGCACGCGAGGCGCTGCGACGTTTCCATGGAAACGTACACCGCGCCGTGATCGACTTCGAGGGCGCCGTCGAAGGCGTCGGAGGTGGCGGCGACCACAGGCGCTGCCGCGGACGCGTCCCGGCTGACGACCGACTCGGCGAGCAGCGCAAGGGCGTCGGCGCAGCGCTGGGCGGGCGTCAGCGCCTCGGCCATCGCGTCGCCGGTCGAAGCGTGCGCCGTCTCACGAAACAGCCGGTCGGCCGCGGCCTCGAGCGCCCGCTGCACCACGGCGCCGACCTCGGGGTGAGGCGTCCGCGAATCACGACCATGCCGTCGTCGTCCACCCAGGCGGAGAGCTGGCGCTGCAGATGCCTCGTCGCAGTCTCCCGCGCGGCCTGCACGCGGTCCACACGCCGCCACGCCCGCACGACGCGTTCGACGTGCGTGCAGTTCCCGGCGAGCGCCAGATCAAGCAGCGACGCCTCGTTGTCGGCGGTGGCCACGCGGGTGAGCACGCGCACCTTGGCGTAGGAGATCTGCCCGCGCTGCATGGGCGCGCTGATACGCGGCAGGGCCGGCAGCGCCTTGGCCACCCGCACCTTCTCGCGCGCGGCGCCGAGATCGATGCTGGTGCGCCAGTGTAACCAATGGGCGCACGAGAGGCAGCCGTTGTTCCAGCCCGTGCGCTCGTCGAACTCGTGCAGCAGCACGAGCAGTTCATGGGTGGCGGCGTGCAGGCGCGCGGCCAGCGCCGCGATCGTCTCGCCGAGGGCGTCGGTGTCGGCTCGACGCGCAAGCACGAACGCGTGTGGCGAGGCGTGATTGACGAGAGATTCGACGCGGGATGCGGAGATCATGTCCCATCGTAGCGTGGCAGTATTTGCCATCGGAGAATGACGCCAGAGAGGCGATCGCGACGCGATCCATCGTCGCGCATGAGCAGCCCGCGTTCGCGGCGTCAGCGCGACCGCAAGGCGTGACACCGACCACCTGCGCGCGGTCGCCAATCTCGACGCGGGTGCCTCCAGAAACGCGTCAAGCAAAAAACGAGGTGCGCAAGAATATTTCTTTGGTCCGGGCGCGAGAGACACGCGCTACTTCTTGGCGTCGGGGTTCCAGTTGGTGATCACCGTGATCGGCGCGGCGGTGCCCTCGTCCACGTTGACGTTGATCAGGAAGCGGCCGTCCGGCGCCACGTCGTATTGCTGCCGGAACCCAACCACCGGCGTGCCGCCCAACGCGATCCGCGGTTGGAAGAGGGCGGTGGGCAGGCCCGGCTGGAGCGCCGTCCCCGAGGACGCGATGGGCGCGGCCATCAGGCGGCTGTCGGGAGCGATGTAATACAGCTCCTTGCCGTCGGGCCGCCACCGCGGGTCTTTCCCGCCCGCCGTCGACACCTGCCACTGCCCGCCGGGACCCGGAAATGGCCGCACGTAAATCTCCCGGCGCCCCGATTCGTCGGAGTGGTACGCGACCCAGTGCCCGTCGGGCGAGTACGTGCCGCCGCTTTCATAGAAAGTGGAGTTCAGAAAGGGAAACGGCTTCGGGTCGCCGGCCATCGGCAGCACCCACACGTCGCGGGACGTCGTGGGAGAGGTGCTCGTATACAGCAGCGACCGGCCGTCCGCCGACCAACTCCACGCCGCTTTCGCCTCCGGCGAGGCCAGCAGGAGCGCCTCGGCGCCGCCCCCGTTCGCGGGCTTCTGGTAGAGATCGTCGATGCCCGCACGGCGCCGGCTGAACACGAGCCGGCTGCCGTCGGGCGACCACACCGGGAACCGGTCTGTGGCGGGATCAAAGGTGAAGCGCGTGGTCCGCGTCGCATCGATCAACCAGAGGTCGGGGTTGCCCTGCACCCGCCGCGACACCGCGACCTGGCGGCCATCGGGCGACAGGGCGGGATCGACCTGCGTGGCATCGGGGGCCCCCAGCGTCCCGAGCGCCTGGCCCGCTCGATCGAACCACGTCAGTTGATTTCGACCGACGTCACCTGCCCGATAGGTCACGAGGCCCGCCGCCGAGACCGAGAACGGACCCACGGTCGCGGTCGCGTTGATGGCGAGCGCGTCGGCCACGGTCACGGGATCGCCGCTCAGGGCGCCGCGCGCGACATCGAAGCGCCGGGCCACCAGCCTCCCCTGTTGCCCAAACAGCAGCCAGCCGCCGTCGCGGGACGCGTCCGCGGAACCAGGGCCGGGCGGCGCGTAGGCCCCGGCGGTGTCGGCCGCGGTCACGCGCGTGACGGCGGTGGCGTCGAGCGCGCCGAGATAGATGCCGGCGGTCTCGGCTGTCGTCCCAGTGGCGTAGTACAGGAACTGCCGGCCGCCCGGCAAGAACTGCGGAAACCGGTGGCCGCGCTGGACTTCACCAAGCGTCGTCACGGGGACCACGTCGCCGCCCCCGGCGGGCACACGAGAGAGGGGCCCTACGCTGCTGGGTGCGAAGAGGATGACGCCGTCCGCACTCCACGTCCCGCCGCGACCAAGGCTGGCCGGCGCCAGCGTCTGCGGGGCGCCCCCCGACAGATCGAGCCGCTTCAACTGGCTATCAGCAAAGAAGCCAATCGACCGGCTGTCGGGCGACCAGAACGGATAACTCGCGCCGTCGGTGCCGGCCAGCGGCTGCGCGGCGGTCGTGTCCAGCGGCCGCACCCACAGGCGCGACGCGCCGTCGCCCGACGCCACGAACACAATCTGCCGCCCGTCGGGGGACACGGCGAACGACATCACATCCGACGTGGCCGGCGTCGCGATCTCGAGCCGCGTTTCGGGTGGTGCAGGCGTCGGCGTTTCGAGCAGATACCGCACGGCGGGCACGGCGAGTGCGGCCGCCACGAGCAGCGCAGCCGCTGCAACCATCCATGCCAGCCGTCCACGTGGCGCCGCGGCAGACGTGCCAGACGCGACAGCACCATCCGCGGTCGGCGACGCTGTCAGCGCGTCGTCGATCTCCAGCCGCGCACCCGCGGCTGAATCGAGCCGTCGCTTGCGGTCCTTCTCCAGGCAGCGCCGCAACAGGCGTCGAATCGCCTGGGGCGTGTCGGTGGGGAGCGTGGTCCAGTCCGGCTCTACC
>JANNIB010000299.1:0-2018 GCA_031404695.1 Acidobacteriota bacterium | reverse complement strand
CAGGGCGGCAATCGCCGACACCGCTCCAACCGTGACATCGGCGAAGGTGATTGGCGACGCTGTGGCGACGTCCCATGCGTGCTTGCCCCATTCCTGAAGGAAGTAGGGATACCCATTGGTCTGGCGCACGATCTCGTGGACCGCATCCGGGGTGAATCGGATGCCTTCCTTCTCCGCTGGCCGGGTAATCGCGAGCGCCGCGGCATCCGGTGGCAGCGGGCCAACCTCCGGGAACTCGAACAGTCTCTCCGCGTACGATTTGGCTTTCCCCATCCGCCCTCGCAGTTGCGGCAAACCCGCGCCGACGAGCACGACCGGGAGCTGACGCTGCGCGCAGCGATGCAGCGCCGTGATGAGCGCCGCCAACTCCGCCTCGTCTACATACTGGAGTTCGTCGATGAACATCGCCAACGCCGTACCGGCACTCTGCGCGCTTTGGGCGACGGCTTCGAGGAGCGGAGGAAGGTCTTGCTCGAGATCGCCGTTGTCGGCGAGGCCTGCCTCCGGTTCGAAATCGAACCCAACCTGGATGTCGGCGTACTTGATCTTGAGACCCTTGGCAAAGCCTGCAAGCGCGCGAAGGCCTCGCTGGCCGAGGTCCTTGGCCTGCTGGTTGCGGCTGAGCCTGAGCAACGCACCTCTGAGCTCAGGCGCGAGCAGGGCCGGGAGGGACCGGTTCTCGGGCGCTTCCATGCGAACCGTCTGGATACCGCTTCCCTCGGCGGCCTCGCGGATGCTGTCCAGCAAGACCGTCTTTCCGACCCCACGGAGCCCCACCATCAGCAAGCTCCTGGATGGCAGCCCTCGTTTCACCCGTTCCAGGGCGATCCTGGCCGTTTCCCGAAGCTCGTCGCGTCCGGCGAGCTCAGGCGGGGGTGTTCCGGCACCGGGGGCGTAGGGGTTCGCTACGGGGTCCACGCCGTGATTATACGCATATTTGGCAGTTTATCTCTACGACATAAATAAGCTAATCTCGGTCAAAGCGGGCCGCGCGGTGCAACGCGTCAACGTGGACTTCCCGGTGGACCTGCTGCGCGACATCGATCGGAAAGCCCGGCGCCTCGGCGTGACCAGGCAGGCGTTCATCAAGGTGCGTCTGGCAGACGCCCTCGCGAAGGCGGCGTCCTCGTAGGCGCCGGACGCGAGCCATCGTCGTCTTGAACGCGTCTCTACGCCGCGCTCGTCACGACCAACCGGCGTCCGAGGGCGGAGAGCGCCTGCTCGATCTGGTCCAGCTTCGACTGATGGCGAAAGTCGACCAGCCGATCCACCTGCGGGAGATGCCAATCGAGCAGCTTCCCCAGTCGGTACTTGCCCACGCGCTGCGCCAACATCGCGTTGTGCAGCTCGATCTTGGCGGCCACCAGCGCCGACAAACGCACGGCGTCTCCCCTGACTGGCGCTGCCTGCAGCGGCCGGGGAATCTCCACCTTGTCGTCCACCAGCATCTCGAGGCCGGTCAGCACGGCCTCCACGGCGCGAGCCAGTGCAGCCTCACGCGTACGGCCGTGCGTATGCACGAAGGGCAAGGCGGGCACGTCCACGAGCCATGACCCGTCGGTGTCTTTCGACAGCTTCACTGCGTAGAACATGGCGTGAACTCGCGCGGCGTCATTCGACAGTAGAGCCATTGGCCGCAGTAGTCAACATATAAGTTGCCCCCGTGGCGGAGCACCTCGGCAATCGTCTCCGCCGCCTCGACGAATACATCCCGCATGCCGAATCCGGCAGATGCCGGCCTATTCAGGATTCACGCGCACCAGGGCTTCACGACCGCGCGGACGGAGTCCGCGGTACGCACATTCGGAGTAGCGGTGGCCAAGGGCGGTACGTCGAATCCGCTGTTCGCCAGTTGCGAGCGCATCGACGAACTAGAGGTGTTTGCGGAACAGCTCGCGCAGGTCGATCTGGCAACCAGGCAGCAGCGGCGTGGTCAGCACGTCTCCGTCCTCGGCAGTCAGCTCCACCACGCGGGCCAGCCTCCCCTCGGGCGTCGGCCGGAACACCTGCACGGCGTC
>JANNIB010000298.1:0-7398 GCA_031404695.1 Acidobacteriota bacterium | reverse complement strand
ATCTTGGAGAGGAAGTAGCCTTTCACGCAGTTCAGGCCGCGGTTCACAGGCGCTTGCGGGTCGCCTTGTGTGGCGACAACACGGCCGTCTTGCACACCCACCAGCACCGAGCAACCCGTGCCGCAGAAGCGGCACGGCGCCTTGTCCCACGCCACCGATGCCCGATCGACCGGCGCAGAGTTACCGAGGCGCGCCGCTTCGTCCTTGTCGGCGCAGGAGTACGCCGCCACCACCGGCGCGGCCACACCGGCCATCTTCAGGAACGTGCGACGGCCGACTCGCGTTGTCATCGTTCCTGCCTCGTCTGACCGTACTTGCGCTGCATCTCTCGGTTGATGGCGTCGGCCTGTTCCTCGGCACCCTTGAGCAGCCACTGATGCTCCGGCCGGTTCAGGATCTCGTCGATCACCTGGACGGCGCGCCGCGCCTGCTCGCCGCGACCGGCGCGCAGGGCCTTGTCGGTGATCTCGCGCGCCTCGGGAATGAGTTCCATGTAGAAGCGCTCGGCCACCTCGAACATGCCGTGCCACTGCGTGTAGTCGGGCGCCATCATCGAGGCGCCCATGCGGGCGCGCCGCCCTTCGTGGTGCCAGAGGTAGTACCAGGTCCACTCGATCTTCTCGTCGTACTGGGTCTTGGTGAGCATGCCGTTGGTCGCCAGCGCGCTCAGGATGGCCTGGCCCGGCTTGGCGAACTTCTCGTTGAAGTTGATGACGACGTCGTCGTACTGCCGGTAGAACAGGTTGATGTGGTCGGGCGTATGGCAGGTCGAGCACACCTGCTTCATCCGGTTGCGCTTGGCCTCGGCCGTGTCGGCGATGGCGGCCCGCCGCTTCTCCGGATCGGTCTCGGTCACCACCGCGTGATTGGCGTCGGTGTCCATGACCAGGCTCACGGGCGGCCGGTTGGTCCACGAGATGCGTTCGCCCGGGTCGTGCGTGATCTTCATGCCGTTCCGCATGTTCGCGCTCATGTGGCAGGTGGCGCAGGTGGGCGCGGCGCTGTAGTCCTTCCCCACCACCCACGGTTTCGCATCGAGGTTCATCTCCCCGATGAGGTCGCGGAAGGCGACGCCGTGCTTCGACTCGTCGTAGATCTCCTTCTGCGGGTGGTCGGGCCCGAGGTGGCACTTGCCGCAGTTCTCGGGCTGGCGCGCCCGCCGCGACGAGAAGTCGTGGCGGCTGTGGCAGGCGGCGCACGACCCGCTCGAGCCGTCGAGGTTGAGGCGGCCGATGCCGGTGTTGGGCCAGCTGGTGCTGCTGAAGAGCGGCTTGCCGCTCTCGTTGCGCACGATGCGGCCCACCGCATCCATGTTGGTGGGCTGGCCTTTGTCGTCCGGCTTGAGTTCGCGCATGGTCACGAGGCCGCCGTCGCTGCCCTGGAAGGCCACGAGCGAGCCGTGGCACTGCTGGCAGCCGGAGTTGGCCGGCGCCAGCCCGTTCACGGCCTGCACGGCCCGGCCCGGCGTGGGCGAATGCGGGTTGAATGCCACGCGCGAGCCCTCCACCGTCTCCGCCAGGAAGTTGTCGAGCGACGCCAGAATGTTGCCGGCCTTCGAGTGATGGCTGGCCGAGAACTCCGCCGCTTCGGTCGGATGGCACCGGGCACAGTCGCGCGGGGTGACGATGGTGGCGATCTGCTGGCCGTAGTGGCTGAAGACGTCGGCGTCTTTCGCCTCCGCCTTGT
The DNA here is from genome assembly GCA_031404695.1 of Acidobacteriota bacterium. Lineage (GTDB taxonomy): Bacteria > Acidobacteriota > Vicinamibacteria > Vicinamibacterales > UBA2999 > CADEFD01. The sequence continues at coordinate 5,712 of JANNIB010000298.1, read as the reverse complement.
GGCAGTCCACGCACGCCACGCCCTTCTCGGCGTGGGTCGAGCCGGTCCAGTGCTCGACGATGCCGGTCGAGACCTGCGAGTGGCAGTCGACGCACTGCCGCGAGGCCGCCGGCGTCGAGACCGAGGCCCGCGCGGCCCCCGACTCGTGCTGCCGCCGTGCCACTTCGAGCCACTGCACCGCCACCAGCGAGAGCAGGAACAGGAAGCCCAGGCCGCCGATGACCCAGCGTTTCTGATCGAGTGTCATACCGTCATCCTCAGTGCGCGACCAGCGCTTCCCACATCGTGAATCCCATGATGGTGAGCGCGCCCACCACGCCTATCCAGACACTGATGTCCGCGTATTTGAACCGTCGCACCAGCCAGGCGTCGATGAACGGCCAGAAAAACATCACGAACACGATGAAGCCCTGCGTGAGCATGGCCGTCGTGCCGGAGAACAGCTTGAGCCACCGGAAGGCCACGTAGAAGTACCACTCGGGCTTGATCACGTCGGGAGTGATCTGCGGGTCGGCGCGCGGCCCCATCTCGGCCGGCACGAGCGTGGCGAGCGCACTCAGCAGGATCATCAGGGTGAGGCCGATGATGAGCTCGGTGTAGAAGTGCTCCGGGAAGAAGTTGAACTGCTTCTTGGCCGCGGGGTCTTCGCCCTCGAAGGTCATTTCGGTCACGCCGAGCAGGCGCACCAGGCCGATGTGCATCATCAGCACCAGGATGAGCAGCACCGGCAGCACGGCGCCGTGCAGGATGAAGAAGCGCGACAGCGTGCGGTCGTTGTAGGTCTCGCCGCCGAGCAGCACCTGCTTCATGAGCGGGCCCGCGACCGGCACCGTGTCGCTGATGTTGGCGGCGACGGTCGCACCCCAGTAGCTGAGCTGCTCGAACACCAGGCTGTAGCCGGTGAAGCCGAGCATGAGCGTGCAGGTGAGCAGCGTCATGCCGATCATCCAGTTGAGCTCGCGCGGCTTGCGGTAGGCGCCGGTGAAGAAGACGCGCATCTGGTGCAGCACGACCGCCGCAATCATGAGCGTGGCGCCCCACCGGTGCAGGCCGCGCAAATACCAGCCGAACGACGCCTCCTCGGTGATGTAGCGCACCGATTCGTAGGCCGTGGCCGGCGACGGCTGGTAGTAGAACGCCAGCAGCACGCCGGTGACGATCTGCACGACGAAGAGATACGCGGGCGTGCCGCCGAGCGCGAACCACCACCGCTTGAGGTGATAGGGCACCGGCTCGTTCGACATCGCCGCGATGCCCTCGATCGAGACGGGCACGCGTTCGCCGATCCAGCCCCGGACGTCGCTCATGCGGGCCTCCCCGAAGAGCCGGCGCTCGGGACTCGGGGCTCGGGGCTGAGGCTGGTGCGCGCTTCGCGCACCTGGACGCACGTGAGGCAGGGGTCGTGGCCAGGGCCGACCGGGCTCGTCACCTCCACCACGCCGGCGACGTCGCCCATCGACAGCTGCTCGGCCGGCACCATGATGTAGAGCAGCCCTTTGTCCACCATCAGGCCATAGCGCGGCAGGGCCTGTCCGGCATCTCCCGGCGGTCCGCCGGTCGCGATGCCCTCGGTGTTGAAGGTGCCGTTGTGGCAGGGGCAGAAGTAGCGGTCGTTCTGCCCTTCCCATCGCACCTGGCAGCCGAGGTGCGGGCAGGTGCTCGAGAGCGCGATGAAGTCATTGGCAGCGCCGGTCTGTCCGCGACGCGTCACGTTGACGGTGCGGCCGTCGGGGGTGCGGTAGAGCAGCGTGCCGCCATCGGGCACATCAGACACGCGCGTCACGAAGAGCTGGTGCAGTTGCCCCGTGTGGGCGGGCAGCATGAACCGGCCGCCGACCCATGCGAAGAGGCCGTAGCCGCCGAGCAGGCCGGCCACCATGGCCAAGCGCGAGGTCAGCCACAGCGCGGTGCGGCGCGTCAGTGGCGCCTCGGGGACGGCGTCGTCGAGCGGGGGTGGCGGGACATGGTGGGACATCGACGTCATCTCAGAACGGCGAGAATCCCTGCGACGGGAAGCGCGTCATGGTGTGGAGGTGGTAGAGCGGCGGCCCGTAGGCAATGACGATGAGCACGACCGCCACGGCGCTCCAGAATCCTAGCCGGTCCCACAGCGACGGACCAGGCGTGGGCGCCACCAGCGACTCGGCGTATTCAATCGGCAGAAGCGCGCCACGCGGCGCCACCAGCATCGTGCCCACGATGACCCCCACGTAACACATGGCCGAGACGAACAGGATCACGCCGCCCACTGCCGACAGGTTCACCAGCGGAATCCAGGCCTGCGCCGCCTCGACGCCCTGGAACTCGCCGGTGTAGATCCGCCGCGGCATCCCCATCAGGCCGGCGATGTGGCTCGGGATGCTGAAACACTGCATGCCGACGAACCACAGGTAGGGCTGCACCGCGGCCACCCGCGGAAACGCGATGGCGCGTCCGGTGAGACGCGGCATCAGCCAGTAGGTGGCGCCCATGAAGGTGAGGGCGACGGCCGTCCCCACGGTGAGATGGAAGTGCCCCTGGATCCACGCCGTGTTGTGAATCATCGCGTTCATCGCATAGGCGGCGTTAATGGCGCCGCCGAACCCGCCGAGCGCGAAGGTGACCATCGCCAGGGCGACGCCCGAGAAGAACGGATCGCCCCACGGCAGCACGCGAATCCACCCGAACGTGCCGGTGCCGCCGCGGGCCCGCCCGGCCAGTTCGAGCGAGGCGATCACGGTGAAGGCCGTAACCAGGCTCGGAAACATGATCGCGTAGGTGGTGAAGGTGTGCACCAGCTTCCAGCCGCTCGCGATGCCCGGATCGGTGAACTGATGGTGCAGGCCGACGGGCGTCGAGAACAGCACGAACTGCACGAACACTACACGCGTCACCGCGTCGCTGAAGAGCTTGCCACCGGCGATCTTCGGAATCACCGTGTACCAGAGCACGTAGGCCGGCACCAGCCAGAAGTAGGTCAGCGGATGACCGAACCACCAGAAGTAGGTGCGGGCGACGATCGGGTCGATGCGATCGACGGCGCCGAGCGACCACGGCAGGATGAAGACCAGCACCTCGACGGCCAGACCGGCGGTGGCCAGGATCCAGATCGCCACCGTCGTGAGCATGCCGTGCATCGCCAGCGGCACCCGATCTCCCCGATGCGACGCCCGCCAGGCGCGGAAGCTGCCGATCATCACGCCGCACCACACCCACGAGCCGATGATGAGCAGCGTGGCGCCGATGTAGAACGTCGGGTGCGCCTCGAGCGGCGGATAGAAGGTGTAGAGCACCGTGCTCGTGCCCGAGAGGATGGCGAGCGTCGTCATCACCGTGCCGATGACCGCGACCCAGAAGCCGCCCCACGCCCACCCCATGCCACGAATGCGCCCGAGCGTCGTATCGGCCACGACGTAGCCGAGCGCCATGATGAAGAAGGTGGTGAAGACCAGCGCTTCGAGCACGCCGTGCGCCGTGACCGACAGGTAGTAGAGACGCGCGGTGCCGAACGGCAGCTCGATGCCTGCCCGGGCCAGCGCCTGCATCACGGCCATCATCGCCCCGAGGGCGAAGGCGATGATCGCAACCCAGATGTTGGCGAGAATGAGACGGTTCGCCGGCGTCAACGCGCCGCCTCGACGAGGACCTTGCCCTGCATCAGGTGATGCCCGAGGCCGCAGTATTCGTTGCACACGACCAGATATTCGCCTGGAGTCTCGAACGTGGTCGTGGCCTCGCTGACATAGCCTGGCGCCACGGTCAGGTTGACGTTCGTGCCGACGATCTGGAAACCGTGCAGCACGTCCGGACTGGTGATCCGGAACGTGACCGGCACGCCGGCCGGCACTCGAACCTGCTCGGGACGGAAGACGTAGAACTCGGCCCGTAACGACACCGTGACGCGACCGTCGGCCGCGGTCACGACGCCTGGCGAGGCGAACTCCCCGCCGATCGTGACGGTCTCGGGGTTGATGACTTCGGTGTGGCTCGGAGGATGCGCCGAGCTGGTCACCGCGGTCACGACGATCGCGCCCGTGAAGAGCGCGAGCATGGCGGAGGCCGCCCACATCCAGTAGCGTTCGTAGCGGTCGACATGCATCGGCAGACCTAGGGCGTGGCTCGCGGAAGGAACAGGCCGAAGTAGAGGAGCAGCCAGCCCAGGGCGACAAGGAAACCGAAGGCGCTCACGATGTAGAGCGTGCCGCGGGGCGATTCGTCGTGGTCGGGAGGAAGAGTCATCGGATGAACCGCGCCGCCCTCCTGTGGGTGCCGCAGTCTAGCAGTCGCGACCCACAGTAGCAACGACGGGTCCGCAGGCCGTATGACGGAGGTCATACCCTGCCGCAGCGATCCGCCGCAGCATGCCCTCGGAGTCGTTCATGGGCATCCGCGTCGCGCTGCCGGATCTCGACCACTGGAAGGCACAAGTCAAGTGCCAGACTGGGTGCCCGGTGTCGACCGATGCCGGCCGCTACGTGCAGCTCATCGCCGAAGGCCGCCTCGAAGACGCCTATCTGGTGGCCCGCGCGCCCAACCCGCTCGCCTCGGTCTGCGGCCGCGTCTGCGCGGCCCCGTGTGAAGACGCCTGCCGCCGCGGCGCCATCGATGCGCCGGTCTCGATCCGCGCCCTCAAGCGGCACGTGACCGAGCAGTACGGGGTGGAATCGGTGCGGCCGGATACGCAGGACCGCCTGCGCGAGACCGGGATCGCCGAAGGCAACCGCTACCGCGGTCATCTGCCGATGGCCTTTCATCGCACGGCCCCTGCGCCCGTGACAGGGCCCCGCCGCAAGGTGGCCGTCATCGGCGCCGGCCCCGCCGGGCTGGCCGCCGCGCACGATCTGGCGCTGCTGAATTACGAGGTGACGATCTTCGAAGCGGCCGCTGAACCCGGCGGCATGATGCGCTTCGGCATCCCCGAGTACCGGCTGCCGCGCACGCTGCTCCGGGCCGAGATCGATCGCATCGTGTCGCTCGGCGTCGAGTTGAAGCTGAACGCGCCGCTGTCGTCGTCGTTCGGGCTGCGGCAGCTGCGCGAGGCCGGCTTCGAGGCGGTGTTCCTCTCCGTCGGCGTTTCCCGTGGACGCGATCTGCAGATCCCGGGCGTGGAGATGGACGGCGTCGTCAAGGCCGTCGACTACCTGCTCAACGTGAATCGCGGCTACCGCCTCAACCTGGGACGCCGGGTCGTGGTGATCGGCGGCGGCTTCGTGGCCTTCGACGCGGCCCGCACGGCCCTGCGCGCCGGACGCGAGGCCGAGCCCGACGCCACGGCCGCCGACCTCGGCGCCGAAACTGATGCCCGCCTCAAGGAAGCGATGGACTCGGCGCGGGCGGCCCTGCGCGGCGGCGCCGCCGAGGTCACGGTCGTGTCGCTCGAAAGCCTCGACGAGATGCCGGTGCTGCGTACGACGCAGGGCCACGAGGAGTTCGAGGAGGCCGCCAAGGAAGGGGTGCGTTTCATCACCCGCAAAGGCCCCCGCCGCCTCATCGGCAACGGCCACGTGAGCGCCCTCGAGCTGCGCGGCGTGACCAGGGTGTTCGACGAACACGGACGCTTCTCGCCCCAATACAACGACGACGACCTCGAGATCATCGAGGCCGATGCCTGCGTGCTGGCGATCGGCCAGCAGGCCGACCTGTCGTTCCTCACGCCCGCCGACCACGTGACGCTCACGCCGGGCGGCACCATCGTCATCGATCCGACAACCCTCGCCACCTCGGCGCCGGGCA
>JANNIB010000297.1:0-24861 GCA_031404695.1 Acidobacteriota bacterium | reverse complement strand
ATGAGCCGCGTGAACATGAACACCAGGCCGTAGCGCCCGTCGGCGCTGCGGCCGACGCTGAGCGGCACGCGGTTGTGGATGTGCCAGTCGTACATGGCGTGGAAGACGAGGTATCCCACCTCCATGAAGTCCGGGTACTTCTGGCTGCTGCGCAGGAACAGCGTCATCGCATCGCGGATCTTGTCGCCGAACGGGTTGGTCCCGGTGAAGGTGCCGGCGTTGGCGAACTCGAGCTGGGTGCCGATCTCCTCCAGCCGGGTCTCGATGTCGCGGACAATCCGCGGATCGAGCGGCACCACCTGCTCGCCCGTCGCGCCCGTCTCCACGGTCCCGCCCGTCGCGCCTGGCGCCGCCGCGCCAAAGACGCTCCCGCCCAACAGCACGCGCCTTGTGATCATCGTCCGTCTCCTGAGGGGGCTGACTGCCATCGCACACGGCGATCCCGCATCCGGACATCGCCAGGCCCGCGCGCCGCCGCTACGTTCTACCGCATCTCGCGATTTTGGACGGAATTGGCGTCCTCACGGCCGGAACCGGCGCTAGCCCGGAACTGGCAAGACGCGGCGGGGAGCTTCCCGACATGGACCACCTGACCTGCGACCTTCGCACGGCGCTTCGTTCCCTCCGCCGATCGCCGGGCTTCGCTGCCGTGGTGGTGCTGACGCTGGCCCTCGGTATCGGCGCCAATACGGCCATCTTCACCTTGCTCGATCAGGTGGTGCTGCGCCGGCTGCCGGTGCCCGCGGCCACGGCACTCGTGCAGCTCGATGGACCGGGCGCCTTCAGCGGGCGGACGGAGTTGGACCGCGCCTTCTCCTACCCGATGTTCCGCGACCTCGGCACCGGCACCGAGGCGACGGCCATGCTCATCGCCCGCGCCCCGGCCAGCGTGATCGTGCGCATCGACGGCGACGGCGAACGGGTGTCGGCCGAGCTGCTCTCGGGCAACGCCTTCGAGGCCCTCGGCGTCACCCCGGCTGCGCATCAACCTGGTGGAGTCGCTGCGCGAAGGCTCACAACAGGCCACCGCGAGCGGCAGCCGCCAGCGCCTGCGCGGCGCGCTGGTGGTGGCGGAGGTGACGCTGGCGGTGGTGCTGGTCATCGGCGCCAGGCTGATGGCGCGCAGCCTCGGCGCGCTCGGCCGCGTACCGCTCGGCTTCAATCCCGACCGCGTGCTCACCATGCGGGTCTCGCTGCCGGCCTCGCGCTACGACTCGCCCGCGAAGGTGGTGGACTTCTACCGGCGGGTGCTCGACGACACCCGCGCGCTGACCGGTGTGAGCGCCGCCGGGGTCGTGCGGGCGCTGCCGCTGGCGACGACCATCGGCGACTACGGCCTGGACATCGACGGCTTCGAAGAAACACCGGGCAGCAACGCCAAGGGTGACTGGCAGATCGTGAGCGACGGCGCCTTCGAAGCGATGGGGGCACGCCTGGTGAGCGGCCGGTGGTTCTGGCCCGCCGACACCACCGCCAGCCAGCCGGTGATGGTGGTCAACGAGACGATGGCCCACACCTACTGGCCCGACGGCCGGGCCATCGGCGGACAGGTGCGGGTGGGCGGCGACATGAAGCGCCCGAAGGCGGTCGTCGTCGGCATCGTCGCCGACGAGCGGCACAACGGCGTCATCGCCGCCGCCAAGGAGAAGTTCTTCGTGCCGCACAGCCAGTGGCACGTGGTCACGAATGGCAGTCTCATCCGCAACGCGTTCATCGTCGTGCGCACCAGCGGCGACCCTCTGGCCGCCGCCGGTCCGGTGCGCGAGGTGTTGCGGCGGATCGACCCGACCCTGCCGGTGTCGGGCGTTCGCACGATGGACGACGTCGTGGCCACCGCGCTGGCGACACCTCGCCTGACCGGCTTCCTGCTCGGTGCGTTTGCCGCCATCGCCCTGGCGCTGGCGGTGGTGGGCCTCTACGGCGTGCTGTCCTACGTGGTCGCGCGCCGCACGCACGAGATCGGCATCCGCCTGGCGATGGGCGCGCCGCAGCGCCATGTGCTCACGATGGTGATGCGCCACGGGCTCACGCTGGCGTCGGCCGGCATCGCGCTCGGGCTGATGGCGTCGCTCGCGGTCGCGCGCGTCATGAGCGGACTGCTCTACGACGTGCAGCCCAACGATCCGCTGACCTTCATCGCCGTGCCGCGGACGCTGCTGACGGTGGCCGCACTCGCCAGCCTGCTGCCGGCCCTGCGGGCCGTGCGCGTCAGCCCGACGCTGGCGCTGCGCATGGAGTGACTTGTAACGGGGTCTGTCACGGTCAACGTTTGTAACGGTGCCTGTCACGGTCACAGCCCTGCCGCCGCGAGCTGCCGCGGCGAGTCATGCCGGTGACCGTGACAGGCACCGTTACAACCCATGATGGTGACAGACCCCGTTACAATTCGGGCATGTCGAAGACCGAGGTCACTGCGGCGGCGCTGGGAATCTGCATGCTCACAGCGGTGCCCGGCGGAGCGCAGACGGCGACGCCGGGGCCTGGGATTCCGCTCGAGGTGGCCACCAGACGAGCCGCCGTCATCTCAGACCTGCGCTACGAGCTCGCGCTCACGGTGCCGCGCGATCAGAAGCAGCCCCTCACCGGCACCATGACCGCGCGCTTCCAGTTGAGCGACGCCTCGCAGCCGCTGGTCGTCGACTTCGCGCCCGGCGCCGACAAGGTGAAGGCGGTGGCGGTGGCCGGCGCGACCGTGGCGCATACCTACGTCACCGATCACATCGTGGTGCCGGCCGCGGCACTGAAGGTGGGCGCCAACCAGATCCGCATCGAGTTCACCGCCGGCGACGCTTCGCTCAACCGCAATCCCGACTTCCTCTACGCGCTGTTCGTGCCGGCGCGCGCGCATCTCGCCGTTCCGGTGTTCGACCAGCCGGACCTGAAGGCCCGGTGGACGCTCGAGCTGAAGTACCCCGGCGACTGGATCGCCGTCAGCAACGGCGCGCCGAGCCAGGCCGGCAGCATCGACCTGTGGGGCGGCGACGCCGGCAGCGGCAGCGCCGTCACCGCCCGTTTCGCCGAGACCGAGCCGCTCTCGACCTACCTCTTCTCATTCGTCGTCGGCGACTTCCAGGTGGAGACCGCCGAGCGCAACGGCCGCACCTTCCGCTTCTATCACCGCGAAACCGACGCCGTGAAGGTGGCGCGCAACAAGGATGCCCTGTTCGACCTGCACGCCCGCGCGCTGGCCTTCATGGAGGACTACACGGCCATCCCCTACGCGTTCGGAAAATTCGACTTCGTGGCCATCCCGGCCTTTCAGTTCGGCGGCATGGAACACGCCGGCAAGGTGCTCTACAACGCCTCGAGCCTGCTGCTCAACGAGTCGGCCACCCAGAACCAGTTCCTGGGCCGCGCTGCTGTCATCTCGCACGAGACCGCGCACATGTGGTTCGGCGACCTCGTGACGATGCAGTGGTTCAACGACGTGTGGATGAAAGAGGTCTTCGCCAACTTCATGGCGGCGAAGATCGTGAACCCGTCGTTCCCCGAGGTCAACCACGATCTGCGCTTCCTGCTGGCGCACTACCCCTCGGCCTATGAGGTAGACCGCACGCCCGGCGCCAACCCGATCCGTCAGCCGCTCGACAACCTGAATGAGGCCGGCAGTCTCTACGGCGCCATCATCTACCAGAAGGCGCCGGTCATCATGCGGCACCTGGAGGCTCTGCTCGGCGTCGACTCGTTTCGCGACGGCCTGCGCGAGTACCTGGCGGCGCACAAGTTCGCCAACGCCACCTGGAGCGACCTCATCGACGTACTCGATAGACGCACGCCGGTGGATCTGGTGACCTGGAGCAAGGTGTGGGTCGAGTCGGCCGGACGGCCCACGATCACCACCGAGCTCACGCTCAAGGACGGACGCATCGAGACGCTCGCCTTCGCGCAGAGCGACCCGCAGAAGCGCGGCCTGGTGTGGCCGCAGCAACTGCGGGTCACCATCGGGTTGGCCGACGGGCCACGCACGATCGCGGTCGAGCTCAACGGCGCCCGCACCGTGGTCACCGAGGCTGCCGGCCTGCCGACGCCGCTCTACGTGCTGCCCAACGGCGGCGGCTGGGGCTACGGCGGTTTCGTGCTCGATGCGGCGTCGCGCGACTACCTGGCGAAGAACGTCAGCGCCATTCCCGGCGTGCTGACGCGCGGCGCGGTGTGGGTGTCGCTCTGGGACGCGCTGCTCGACCGCACCGTGCCGGCTACGACCTTCGTGGACACGGCGGTCGCGGCGGTGGCTGTCGAGCCCGACGAGCAGAGCCGCGCGCGCGTGCTCGGCTACATGGGCGCCGCGTGGTGGAGGTTTCTCACGCCCTCCGATCGCGCCTCGCGCTCCGCCTCGACAGAGGCGGCGCTGCGCGCCGGTCTGGTTCGTGCGACCACCGGCGGCCAGAAGGCCACCTGGTTCGGAGCCCTGCGTCGCATCGCCGCCACACCCGACACGCTCGCCTGGCTGACGCGCGTGTGGGAGAAGGCCGAGGCCGTGCCCGGCCTCACCCTGGCCGAAGCCGACTACTCGACGCTCGCCCTGGAACTGGCCGTACGCGACGTACCGCGCGCGGCCGAGATCCTCACGGCCCAGCTGGCCCGCATCGAGAACCCGGATCGCAAGGCCCGCTTCGCCTTCATCATGCCGGCGCTCTCGGGCGACGCGTCGGTGCGTGAGCGCTGGTTCCTGGCGCTCAAGGACGTCGCCAACCGCCGGCGCGAGCCCTGGGTCCTCGACGGGCTCGACTACCTGCACCATCCGCTGCGGGCGAAACAATCGGCGCCCTTCGTGCGTCCAAGCCTCGACATGTTGTGGGAGATCCAGAAGACCGGCGACATCTTCTTCCCGAAACGCTGGATGGACGCGACCCTCGGCGGCTACGCGAGTGCTGATGCGGCCGGCGACGTCCGCCGCTTCCTCGCCACGCTGCCGGCGAACTACCCGCCGCGGCTGCGCGCCATCGTGCTGCAATCGGCCGACGAACTCTTTCGCGCGGCCGGAGCCGGCGGCCAATGACGACTCGCCGGGCCGGCGCGTGGCGGCGCCGTTTCCTCGCTGCGGGTGCGGCGATGGCGTTGTCGGTCGGCATTCCAGCTCGGGCGCAGGACACGCGGGAAGCCGAGGTCGAAGGCGCCCGCGACGAGAAGGCCGCGGCCGCCGCGCCGCAGCACCGATCGATGCTCGAGCGTGTGCTGTACGCCATCGAGAACGACCTGCTCATCGAACGCTGGCTCGCACCGCCGCGCGGATTTTTCGTCCGCCTCGGCGGTATCGGCGAGGGGGGCGGTTTCGGCGCGGGGCCGGCTTTCCGCTTCAACCTGCCGGCCTTCGACGTGCGCGCCTCGGCCGCTGCGTCGCTCAAGAAGTACACGATCATCGAGGGGGCGCTGCGTGTCCCTGGCACCCGCGGCTACAACGAGTACATCCGGCCCGAGGGGCCGTACGTGGAGCTGAGCGCCCGCCATCGCGACGCGCCGCAGGAAGATTTCTTCGGGCTCGGGCCCGACAGCGCCTACGAGGCGCGCTCGAACTACGCGCTGCGCGAGACCACGGCGGCGCTCACCGGCGGCCTGGCGCGACGCAATCTCACGGTGGGGCTCACGGCCGGCCATCAGGCCACGTCGGTGCGCGGCGGCACCGACACGCGCATGCCGTCCTCCACCGACACGTTCCGCTCCGAAGACGTGCCCGGCCTGACTGGCCGGCCACGGTTCGTGACCGTCGCGCCGTTCGTGCGGTTCCAGACCCGCGACCGTGCCGCCAACGATCACGACGGCGGCGAATACCGCGCGACGTGGACCAACTACCACGACCGCGAGGGCGCGTTCTCGTTCGACCGCTGGGACGTCGACCTGCGCCAGTACGTCGGTTTCGGGCGACGCACGCGCACGGTGGCGCTGCGCGCATGGGCGGCCGCGGCCACCCCGCGCGACGGGCACGAGGTGCCGTTCTACCTGCAGCCGTGGCTCGGCGGCGCGCAGTCGGTGCGCGGCTATCGCACCTTCCGCTTCCGCGATCGCAGCGCGCTGCTCCTGCAGGCGGAATATCGCTGGCGGATCAACGAACTCGTCACCGGGGCGCTCTTCTACGACACCGGCGCGGTCGTGCGCACCCTCGGCACGCTGGGACGCCTCGACGACAGCTACGGCGCCGGCCTGCGCGTGGGCGGGCGCATGGGATCGGCCCTCCGGCTCGACGTCGCGTTCGGCAGCCGTGAGGGGCGCCGCATCCTGATGAGGTTCGACGATGTCTTCTAGGCACGGGCGCGTCACGCGCGTGCTCACGGCCCTGCTGGCGCTGGCCGGGGCGACCGCCCTCATCGCCCAGGACACGCGGCCCCGTTTCAAACCCGACGACCCGAGGCGCGTGGACCTCGACACCCGCCATGATGCGCGTCAGGTGAAGGAGATCGAGTTCTCGGAGACGTTCGACTTTCTCCGCAACACCTTCACCGAGCCCGGCGATCGCCGCGCCATTCGCGCCGTGAACGTGAACACCCTGGGCGAGGTGCCGGATTCGAGCTGGTTCACCAACCGTATCGGCGTCCGCGACATGGATGCCGCCGAACTGCGGCGCGGGCCCAACAGGTTCGACACCGCGGAGGCCCTGACCTGGGACACCTGGACGGTCACCCAGGGCAAGGGGCCTGGCGGCTTCCATCCCGGCTTCCGTGGCGAGCGTCCGGGCGATCCCGGACAGGTCTATCAGCTCGAGATCGATCCCGTCGGACATCCGCGCCTGGCGACCGGCGCCGAGATGGTCGGCACGCTCATCTACCACGCGCTCGGCTACCACGTGCAGGACGTCTACCCCGTGCGCGTGCACCCGTCGAAGATCCGTGTCGCGCCGTCGGCCACCGTGCGTGACGCCGCCGGCCGGCGCCAGTTCACGCAGCACGACCTCGACGGCATCCTGCGTGTCGCCGCGCGGGATCGCGACGGCCGCGTGTATCTCTCCGCCACCCGCTATGAGGAAGGCGACGACCTCGGGAACTTCGCTTACTACGGCGTGCGCACCGACGACCCCAACGACCTCTACCCGCACGAGCATCGACGCGAGCTGCGCGCCAACCGCGTCTTCGGCGCCTGGCTGGCGCACGACGACTCGCGCGCGGTCAACACCCGCAACATCCGCAAGCGCGACGGCGAGCGCCGCTACATCGAGCACTTCATGCACGACTTCGGCGCCCTGCTCGGCAGCGCCACGCGGTTCCCCGACGCGCCGATCAGCAACCACCAGTACTACGTGGAGGGCCGCTCCAGCCTGATGGCCCTGCTCACGCTGGGGCTGCGCACGCCGCGACCGTTGCGGGTGCCGGTGCCGGCGGACATCGCGCCCGGCATTGGCGGCTTCGAGAGCGAGACATTCGATCCGCCACGCTGGAAGGCCAACTACCCGAATGCCGCCTTCGCCAACCTGCAGCCCGAGGATGCGTTCTGGGGCGCGCGCCTGGTGTCGCGCTTCTCCGACGAGGCACTGCGAGCGATCGTCGACGCCGCCGACTACGACGCCGCCGCAGCCACCTACCTCGCCGGCGCACTGGCCCGCCGGCGCGACAAGGTGGCCCGGGCGTGGCTGACGCCGCTCAACCCGGTGACCGGCCCGACGTTAGCGGCCGACGGCACGCTGACCTTCGCCAACGCCGCCGTCGACGCGGGGGTGGCCTCGCACGGCGCCTACGAGATCGCCTGGGCGCGGTTCGACAACGCGACCGGCGCCCGCACCGAGGTCGCCACCGACCGCGTGACGGCCGCCCGAGCCACGGCACCAGCCGTGCTGCTCGCCGACGCCGCCTTCATCGCGGTCACCATCCGCACCATCCACGCGGACTTCCCCGCCTGGGCGCGCCCGGTGCACGCCTGGTTCCGCCGCGACGGCGGCCGGTGGACCACGGTGGGACTCGAGCGCGACGGCGGCGTCGGCCGCTGAGACCCCACCCTCAGCCGAGCGTGTAGCCTTCCCGCACGAACGGCGTGCGGCGCAGCCGCTGGCCGGTCGCCTACGTGATCGCATTGGCGATGGCCGGCGCGATGACCGGCACGGCGATTTCGCCAAAGCCGGTGGGCCGCATCGTCGAGGGCACGATGTGTACGTCGATCGCCCGCGGCGCCTCGCGGTGGCGAATCAGCCGGTAGCGGTCGACGTTCCCTTCCACCGCGCGCCCGCGATCGATCGAGATGGCGCCGAAAAACGCCGTGCCGAGCCCGTCGATGATGCCGCCCTGGGCCTGCGCCTCGACGCCGGAGCGGTTCACGACGATGCCGCAGTCGAGCGCACACGTGACCTTGTGCACCGTCACACGACGCGGCGCCATGCCGCCGGTGGCGGGCTCGGAGGCCGCGGCCACCGACAGCTCCACCACCTGCGCGCAGTACGAACCGATCGTGTAGTGGGCGGCGACTCCCCGCACGCGGCCTTCCGGCGGGCGCTGGCCAATGCCGCCGGCGTTGCGCGAGATGTTCACGAGGTGACAATCCCACGCGATGATGCGGCCGGCGCCGTCGACACCCACTCGCAGGCGCCGGGCGCCCGCCGGCCGATAGTAGTCGTGGCGCAGATCGTCTTCGCGGGTGCCGACCACCTGCACCGGCGCGCCAATGGCCTTCGACACCACCGCCGCTTCGGCGGCGTAGTCGGAGAGCAGACGACGGCCGAAGCCCCCGCCCAGGCGGGTGGCCTGCACGTGCACGCGCTCGACCGGCAGGTCGATGGCGGCGGCGACCACGCGGGCGCCCGAGGTCTGCATCTGCAGCGGCCCGGTGATGTAGCAGTGCCCGTCGCGGACATCGGCCGTGCAGTTGTGGGGCTCGAGTGTGGCGTGCGCCAGAAACGGCGACTCGTAATACGCCTCCACGACGCGAGACGCGGAGGCCAGCGCCGCGTCCACGTCGCCCACCGCGCGCACCGTCGTGCCCGCGCCCCGCGCCAGCTCGGCACACTGCGCGCTGATGGTCGCCGATGTCTCGCCCGCAAACGCGCCCTCCCGCCACTGCACGCGCAGGGCGTCGCGTCCTTTGAAGGCAGCCCACGTCGTGTCGGCGACCACCGCCACCCCCGGCATCAGGAACGTCGGGTTGTCGTGCCCGGCGATGCGCACCACCTGGCGGACGCCCGGCACGGCGAGCGCCGCCGCGTCGTCCACCTCGGCGACCTGGCCGTTGGACACCGCGATGGCGGCATAGCGCATCCCCGGCAGGCGCACGTCGATGCCGTAGAGCGGCCGCCCGTGGACGATCTGATCGGTGTCGACGCCGGCGACGCGGGTGCCAAGCAGCGTGAACGACGCCGGGGCCTTCCAGGCCGGCTTCTGAGGGATCGGCGCGAGGCCGCCAGCACCAGCGCGCCGTAGGGTCCCGGCGTGGGGACTGTCCCCATTCTGGCCAGGCCCAGACCTTAGTACCTGCGGGAGCTTGAATGAGGTCTGACGCCACATCGCAGAAACAACAACGCCGGAGACGGGGTGACCGCCTCCGGCGTGCGTGCAAGCGATGCGGCGAGTCGACGCCTAGCGGCGGGTGCCGGCGCCCTTCTTCGTGACCAGCTTCTGGACCCGCCAGTTGATGAGTTCGCCCACCCAGATCTCATCTTCCGACGGGCACGCGATGGCGTGGATCCAGCCGAACTCGCCGAGGTTGCGCCCGGGCTGTCCGTAGACGCCGAGCAGCTTGCCCTCGAGCGACACCTTGTAGATGCGGCTCGGGTAGAGGTCGCCCACGAAGAGCACCGGGTTCGGACCGGGTGTCATGCAGAGCGCATCGGGCGCACCGGGCGCCTGCGAGCCGGTCTTGGCGTTCGGCGTCTCGGCGCCGTAGGTGATCTTGCCTTTCGAGGTGTCGACAGGCACGTCGATCGTGAACTCGCGGATGTACTTGCCCTCGGGGGTGAACACCTGGATGCGGCGGTTGCCGCGGTCGGCCACGTAGATCTCATCGGCCGGCGACACCGCGATGCCGTGCGGGGTGTCGAACTGCCCCGGGCCGTTGCCGAGCGAGCCCCAGCTTGCCACCCACTCGCCTTTCGCGTTGACCTTGGCGACGCGCGAGTTGATGTAACCGTCGCTGAAGTACGAGTTGCCCTTCGAATCCCACGCCACGTCCGTGGGCTGGTTGAAGTTGTTGTCGCGGTGCACCGGCACGGGGTTTCGCGGGTTGTTGTTGGCCGGGAGCTCCACCGGCAGGCCGGCGCGCTTCAGGAGCTGGCCCATCTGCGAGGCGAAGTCGGGCGGCACGTCGAGGTGCGACGACTCGCCCTTGCGCCCGAACACCCATTCGACCCGGCCCTGCGGGTTGAACTTGACGATCATGTTCGAGCCCTTGTCGACGATCCAGATGTTGTCCTGCTTGTCGATGCGCACGGCGTGCGCGTACGACATGCCGAAGGTGTTCTTGCCGACCTCGCGCACGTACTTGCCGGCGGCATCGAACTCGAGCAGCTGCGCCGCCTGGTTCATGTAGGCAGGGCCGGTCAGGTTGCCGCGCGAGAAGACGAAGACGTGCTTCTTCGAGTTGACGGCCACGCCGGCGATCTCGCCGAAGTGGATGTCGTTGGGCATCGTCAGCGGATTCGGCACCGACTCGAACGGCAGCTCGGGCGCGGCCGGCTGCTGAGTGGCGACCGGCGCCACCGCGACACCAACGAGGACGATTGCTAGTACAAGACGTCTCACCGCTACCTCCAGACAAATCCGCCGATGGCCAACCGTTCCATCGGCCGGGCGATGGTAGTCGGCCGGGCGGCATTCCTGCAAGGCGCGACGGTCACGCCTTTTTGGTGGCGGCGGCGCACGCCGATGGATCACAGCCTCGTGATCGCGGAATTCCCTTGGAATTCGCCAAGTGGCGGCCGGCCCACCGACGGCCGGACCTTTGCACTGGGGCGAGGCACGCCGGTGGCGTCCCCCGTACCGGGCGACGCGGCGCCAACGAGGAGGCCCGATGCGCACGCCAACGTTTGCGGTCATGACGGCAGTGTGTCTTCTCGCAGGACCCGCGGTGAGCCGCGCCCAGACCCCACCCGGCGGCTGGGTGGTACTGCGGGTGGACGAATATCGCGACCTGCGCACGCGCGCCGGTCAGTCGCCGCCGGCCGCCGCGGCCACCGACGCCACCCTCACACGCATCGACTACACGCTCGCCGTCGAGGGCGACGTGGTGCGCGGACGCGCGGCGCTCGTCATCGACGTGCTCGGCGCGGGCTGGGCGGCAGTGCCGCTGCCGGCGGGCCTGGCCGTGCGCGAGGCTCGCCTCGACGGCCAGCCGCTGGTCCTCCACGCCGGTCCGCCACCGGCCGTGCACCTGTCGCGCGCGGGACGCACCACGCTCGAACTCGACGTCGTCTTCACCCCGGGCACCGCGGCTGGCGTCGACACGATCGCGCTGCCGGCGTCGAGCGCCGCCGTCACCCGCGTCGCGCTCAGCGTGCCGGGCACGTCCCACGTGGTCTCGGCCTCCGGCGGCGTCGTGGTCGAACGCGCCGCTGGAGCCGAGGCGACCCAATGGACCGTCCACGGTCGGCCGGCGACGCCGCTGACCTTGTCGTGGGCCCGGCGGCGCGACGACTCGCGGGCCGGCGAGCCGTTGCGGCTGCGGGCGCGGCTCGACGCGGCGGCAGCGCTACGCGACACGCTGCTGCAGGTGGCGACGACCATCGAACTCGAGGTGCTGCAGGGGGTCACGCGTGACCTGGTGCTGGCGGTGCCATCAGACGTCACCGTCACCGCGGTCACGGGCGCCCTGGTGGACGACTGGCGGGTCGACGGCGCACGGCTCCGGATCACCTTTCTCGAAGCGGTGGCGAGCGCCATCGCCTGCGTCATCCGATCCGAGTCGCGGCTGCCGGCCGGTGCCGAGGTGTCGCTGCCGATGTTGCGGGTGCCACTCGCTCAACGCGAGACCGGCCGCGTCAGCGTCGATGTGGGGGACGAGGCCGAAGTCGTTGGCGTGGCCGTGCAGGGACTCGAGGCGCTCGACGGCGCCGGCACCACGGCCTCACCGCGCGCGCGGGCCTTTCAGTTGACGCCGCTGGCCGGCACGTCCGACCGACGTCTGGCGCTGACGATCGCGCGCTATGCTCCCGCGGCGGTGCCGGTGGCCACCGTCGACGAGGCGCGGTACCGGGTGCTGGCGTCGACCTCGGGGGCGCTGCTGGTTGAAGCGCAGTATCTCGTGCGCAACAACCAGCGCAGTGCGCTCACGATCACCCTGCCGGCGGCGGCCCGGTTGTGGCGGGCGCGGGTCGACGGACGGCGGTTGCGCCCCGGGGCGGTCGACGGCGCCCGCGTGCTGCTGCCGCTCGATACGGCGCCCTCCGGCAGCGAACCCACGGCGGCCCTCGTCTCGCTGGTCTATCTCGATCGGCAACCCGCGTGGACCGGCGGCGCGCGCGTGCGCCTCGTGCTACCGGCGCTCGATCTGCCGGTCGCCCGCACCGGCCTGTTGTTGCACCACCCACCGTCGGTCCGGCTCGCGATCGAGGAAGGGCCACTTCGCGTCACCGACGATCTCGGTCCGTTCGCGGCGCCGATGACGCCGCCCCGGCCGCGGTCGGCCTCGCCGGCGGTCGACGACACGCGCTCGGGGGCCGAGGTGACGGCCCTCGTGGCCCGGCTGCGGCGCGAACAGCCGGCCGCCGCAGCCCTGGTGCGCGACGACGGGTTCTGGTTCCCGACCGTCGGTCCAGCGGTGTTCCTGCGCAGCGAACTCACGCCCGACCGCGAGTCGCTCGCCCTCGATCTCGTGCTCCGTCCATCCCGGTAGGTGCGCCATGACGTTCCGTCGTCCGCTCATCGCATTCGTCCCCGTCATCTGCCTCGCCTGGTCGTCGGCATCACTGGCGCAGGCCCCCGCCCCTGTCGCCGGGGGCGCCGGGTCGGTCACGCTGGCCTTGCCCGAATACAACCGCCTCATGGATCTGGCCGCCCGGGCCGACGGCGCGGCGGCGGCGCCGGTGACCGCGGCGGCCTCGGCCGTGTTCGACGTGCGCGTCAACGGCGCGACCGCGCGGGGCACGATGATCGTCACCGGTACGGCCGTGCGGCCGGGTCCCAGCCGCGTGGCGCTCGTGGCGGCCACCGCGGTGCTCGAGGTGCCGGCCTCTGCCGCCGCGACGCCGCTGGTGACCGTGGGCGACGCCATCGCTGCCGTGGTTCCAGCCCCCGGTCCGTTCACCGTGACGCTCGGCTGGAGCGCCGAGGTCCGCACCGACGCGGGCCGCACGACGCTGACCCTTCCGGCCCCGCGCACCGGTACCGCGCGGGCGGTCGTGGAGGTCCCCGGTGAGCCGGGCGACCTGCGCGTTCGCGGCGGCACCGTAAGTTCGCGTCGCCGGACGCCCGCCGGGGCGACGGCGCTGGATATCACGCTGGTTCCGGCGGCCGCGGCCGAGGTGTCGTGGATCGCGCGCGACGTCGCGACCGAGGCGCCCGCCGGTCCGGCCCGGGTCGTGAGCGATGTCGCCACGGTGGTGACGCTGAGCGACACCGACGTCCGCGTGTCGGCGGTGGTCACCCTCGACGTCTCGCGCGGCCGCTTGCCGGCCTGCACGCTGACGGTGCCCGCCGGCTACCGCGTCGCGGCCATCCATGGCGCCACGGTTGACCGCGTCGAGACGACGCCTGATGCGGTCGTCGTCACGTTCCTGACGCCCGATGCCCCTCGCCATGTGCTGCTTGCCGAGCTTGAACGGCCGTGGCCGGGCGGCGCGGCCACGGTGGACGCGGTGACCATCGGCGTCGTCGACGCGCAGCGCGAGCGCGGCGATCTCGCGGTGGAGAGTCCGGGCACGACGGTGGTCACCGAAAGCACGGCCGAGCGCGCCGACAGGGTCGATGTGCGCGAGATGGGAGCGGGCGTCCGGGCGCTGGCGCGCTGGCCGCTGCTCGCCGCCTACCGCTATCAACGCGCCAGCGGCGGCGCCGGTCCGCGCGTGGCCCTCGGCGTCGCCCGGTTCGCCGATGCCGACGTGGCGCCGGCGATCGTGAGTGCGGCCGCGGCCACGACGCTGGTCACCACCGACGGCCGGGCGCTGACCGAAGTCCGCCTGCGGCTCGAAAACGAGCGGCAGCCGTTCGTGCGCGTGGGCCTGCCTGCTGGCGGCCGCATCGTCTCGGTCACGCTTGACGAGGAGGCAGCCAAGCCGGTAACCGGCGCGGATGGCCTGCGCCTGCCGCTCCTCCACGCCGAACGCGGCGGCGCGGCGCGCGAGCTCCGCTACGTCTACCTGCACGACGGCACGCCGTTGGTCCGCAAGGGCGAGGTGCAGATTCTCCTGCCCACGATGGACCTGCCGATCGGCGTCGTGCACTGGGAGGTGTTCGTGCCCGACGACATCCGGGCCCGGCGCGTCGAGGGCACGGCGATCGACGCCGGCCGCTTCGACGATCGGCGGCGGCCCGCGCCGTGGATGCCGGTGGGCACCGCCGGCGTCATCTCGGTGCACCAACCGCCGCGCATCCGCATCTCGGCGCTGCAGGGCGGACCGGCCGGACAGGTGCGGGGACGCGCAACCGAAGTCGGCGGCGGGCCGCTGCCCGGGGTGACGGTGATGGTGCGAAGCGGCTCGTACGTCGCCCGGGTCGTCACCAACGAGCACGGCGACTACGTCGTCTCCGGGGTGCCGGCGGGCCGCGTGTCACTCGAGGCCACCCTTACCGGTTTCTCGGCCGGTCTCATCGGCTTCGATTTCGACGGACAGCCGGTGGCCGTGGACGTCGTCCTCGCCGTCGGCCACCTCCAGGAGACGGTGACCGTGACCGGCGAAGCGCCGCTCATCGACGTGAGCCGGTCTGAGCCGACCCCCGATCACGTGCTCGAACTGCAACAGCGGGTGGCCGGGGTCTTGCCCATCCGGGTGGACGTGCCGCGCGCCGGCCGCGCGCTACGCTTCGTCGCCCCGCTCGTGGTCGACGCGGCGCCGTCGCTGACTCTGCGCTACCGACGGCGGTAACGTCGGAAAGCCGACCGCGCGCCAACCGGCCCGCGGCGCGCCTTCGCGTAGAATGCGCGGCAGGAGCCGCCATGACTCGCCGCCTCATCTTCACGGCAATACTCGCCCTCGTCGGGCTCGCCGCCGGCCCGACGCTGAACGCGCAGACCGATGCGATCACGATTCGCGCGCCGCGCCTGCTCGACGGCCGCGGTGGGGAACGGGGCGAGGCCCTCGTCACGGTGAAAGACGGGAAGATCCGGGTGATCGGACCGGCCACCGGGCCCGCCACCTACGACCTGACGGGACTGACGCTGCTGCCCGGCTTCATCGACACGCACGTGCACATCGGCTGGCACTTCGACGCCAATGGCCGCTACGCCACCGGCCCCGAACCCGCCGATCAGGCGGTGCTCTACGCGGCCGAGAACGCCTGGGTCACGATGATGGCCGGCTTCACGACCATCCAGAGTGTCGGCTCGCCCGGAGACAAGGCGCTGCGTGACGCCATCAACCGCGGCGTGCTGCCCGGCCCGCGTGTCCTCAGCTCGCTCGGCCAGATTTCCAACCCGAAGCTGACGCCCGATGAGATGCGCGGCCTGGTGCGCAAGTTCAAGGCCGACGGCGCTGACCTCGTCAAGATCTTCGCCTCGGCCAGCATCCGCGACGGCGGCGTGCCGACGCTGTCGCAGGCGCAGCTCGATGCCGTGTGCGGCGAGGCGAAGGCCCAGGGCCTGCGCTCGATGGTGCACGCGCACGCGCCGGAAGCGATGATGCGCGCCGCCCGCGCCGGCTGCACCGTGGTCGAACACGGCGGGCTCGCCAATGCCGAAGCGCTGGCGCTGCTGGCTGACAAGGGCGTGTGGTTCGACCCGAACATCGGCCTCGTGACGCAGAACTACCTCGAGAACCGTGCCAAGTTCCTCGGCATCGGCAACTACACCGATGAGGGCTTCGCGTCGATGGAAAAGGCGCTCGGTTTCAAGGACGCGATGTTCTCGGCGGCGCTCAAGACGAAGAACCTGAAGATGGTGATGGGCACGGATGCCGTGGCCGGCGCGCACGGGCAGAACATGCGCGAGATCCTGGAACGGGTGAAGTCAGGCCAGGCGCCAATGGAGGCGATCCGGTCGCTGACCTCACTCGCCGCTGAGTCGATGAACCTGCACCACGACGTCGGCGCGATCTACCCCGGACTCGCCGCCGACCTGGTGGCAGTCGAAGGCAATCCGCTCACCGACATCACCGCCCTGCAGCGGGTGCGCTTCGTGATGCGCGGCGGCAGGGTCTACAAGCACGAACGGCCGTAGCCGGGGACAGGATGCCAGCACGCCACGTCTCCGCCGTCTTCGTCGTCGCGCTGGTCGTCGCGGCAGCGACCAGCCTGCAGGCGCAGCCACGCCGGGCCGCCATTCGCGGCGACGTGGCGCTCCTTGGAGGCGCCGCCGTCCCCGCACTCACTGTCACCCTGACGACCGACGGGGGCGCCGTGCTGGCGACAGCCACGACAGGCGACGACGGGCGCTTCGAGATTCGGGACGTCGCCCCTGGCGCCTATGTGGTCGTTGCCGAGAGCGGCACACTGCAGGCGCGCCGTGGGGTCGTGGTGGATGCGGCGTTGGTCGTCGATATCGCTCTGCGCCTCAGCGTCCCGAACGACGCGCCGCTCGAAGTGGTCGGGCAGTTCGACGCCTTCGCGCGCGCCCAAGCGGCCACCAGCGGCGAGGTGCTGCGCGATCTGCCGGCCCGCCTGCAGACCCGCGCGCTACCCCAGGCCCTCGCCGCCATGCCCGGCTGGGCGGAAGAAGACAACGGGCTGCTCCACGTTCGCGGCGTCGACGACGGCGTGCTCTACGTGGAAGACGGCATCCCCATCTACGACCGTCTCGACGTGACGTTCGGCATTCCGCCGGCACTCGCTGATATCGGCACCATCGCGGTCACGACCGGCCACACGCCGGCGGCCTTCGGGCTCAAGGCCGGCGCGGTCGTGCAGATCTTCACGCCGCCGGCGTCAGACCAGTGGCGCGGGCAGGTGCAGCTCGGTGGCGGCAGCAGCGATCTGGGCAGCACGGCCATGTCGGCCGGCGGCCCTGCCGCCTCAGCCCTCGACCTGTTCGGTGCGGTGGCGGCCGAGCGTTCCTCGCGGTTCCTGGACCCCGTGCATCCCGACAACCTCCACAACACGGGCGGAGTCGCTGGCGCGTCGCTGCGCAGCTCGATCGCGGCGCCGGGCAACGGACGCGTGGCCCTGAATCTGCGTCTGGGTCAGTCGCGCTTCGACGTGCCCCACGCCGACGCGGCAGAGGAGGCCGGGCAGGACCAGCGCCAGCGCACCACGCAGTCGAGCCAGTCGCTCGCGTGGCAGCAGCCGGCCGGCGCCACCAACCTGCACCTCGCCGGCTATCACCGCCGCGTCGATGCGCGCCTGCGCGGCTCGGCCAACGACACGCCGGTCGCGGCGTCCTCGACCCGGCGGCACGAACGCCTCGGGGCGCTCGCATCCGCCTCCTCCTTTGTCACCCGTCATTCACTCACCGTGGGCGGCGAGGTGTCGCGGGTGGCGCTCACCGAAGACTTCCGCTTCGCCATCACCGATCCGGACGCCGACGATCTGTCTGAAGAGGCCGCAGCGTTCACGCCGTCGAGGCCCTTCGTGTTCACGGGCGACGTGGCGCGACCGCAGTGGTCGGCCTACGTGAGTGACCGCGTGACGCTCGGCGCTCCACTGACCCTGGACCTCGGCCTGCGCGTGGATCACACGGAGCTGCTCACGCCGACCACGGCCTGGAGTCCGCGCCTCGGGCTCGCGCTCGCCGTGCCGCGCCTCAACGCCACCATGCGCGGCTCCTTCAACCGCTTCTTCCAACCGCCGCAGGCCGAGCATCTGCTGCTCTCGTCCTCTGAAGCGGCGCGTGCGCTCTCGCCGTTGGTGGATGGCGACGAAGGCGGCGGCGCCGAGCTGTTGCCAGAGCGGCAGACCGCCTGGGAGGCCGGTTGGGAGCAGCGTCTGGGCCGCGTGACGCTCGACGTCGCCGGCTGGCGCCGCAGTGTCGAGAACTACACCGACCCGAATGTGTTCTTCGCCACCACCATCGTGTTCCCGAACAGCGTCGCTCGCGGCACGGCGCGCGGCCTCGACGTTCGCGTCGAGATGCCGTCGCTGGGCGGCTGGACGGCCTCGGCCGCCTACACGCTGTCGAAGGTCGAACAAGTCGGTCCGATCAACGGCGGTCTCTTCCTCGAAGACGAGATCGATCAGATTGGCCCGGGCGTCACCTTCACCCCCGACCACGATCAACGTCACACGGCGTCAGCGACGCTGACCTGGGTGCAGCCGGTGGGACGCTGGTCGGCCAGCGCGCAGGCCCGCTACGCCAGCGGCACGCCGGTGGAGGTAGGCGAACTCGACGACGACGATCGCGAGGAACTGGCCGAGCGACCCGGCGCCGACCGCGCCGACTTCGATCGCGGACGCGTCAAGCCGCGCCTGGTCGCCGACTTCTCGGCCGCGGTGCGGCTGCGCCGCACGGCCTGGGGCGAGGTTGGCCTGGCCGCCAGCGTGCTGAACGCCTTCGACCGCGCCTACGCCTTCAACTTCGGCAATCCGTTCAGCGGCACGCACTTCGGCGCGCCGCGCCAGATTCGCGTCGACGCCCGCGTGCGCTTCAACTAACGGGACGCGTCGGCGAGGGCGTCAGTGGCCGCCGTCAGATCGTCGGCGGTCGTGTAGGCATGCACCGAGGCGCGCACGCGTCCCAGTTCGCCGGTCACGAGCACGTCCATCGCTTCGAGCGCCTCGCGCACCGCCAGCGGATCCGGATGCTCGAAGGCGATGCTGCCGGCCCGCGCACCGGCCGCCGCCGGCGTCATCACCGGCAGGCCCAGGCCCACCAGGCGCCGGCGCAGCTCGCCGGACATCGCCAGCGTATGGGCCTCGATCCGCTCCATGCCAATCGCGGCCAGGTAGTCGAGCGAGCCGTCGAGCACGTGCAGGGCGGGATACGCGGGGTTGCCGGGCTCGAACACCTGCCCGGTGGACTTCACGTGCACTGGCCCCGGCTCCTCGAACGGCGCGCGCCACTCCGCCGAGTGCCAGCCGGTGAGCCGCGGCCGCCACTCGGGAATGCGCTGCCGGTTCCAGCTCGCAATCGCCACGCCGTGCACGCCGAGCAGGAACTTGTAGCAGCAGCCGAAGAGTACGTCGGCCACCGACGCGTCCACCCGCACCGAGCCAATCGCATGCGAGGCGTCCACGACGAAGAGCGCGCCGGCCTTGCGGGCGAGCGCGGCATACGCCTCGAGATCGTGTCGCTCGCCCGTGAGATACGAGACGTGACTCACGGCGACGACGCGCGTGCGCCCGTCGATGGCGTCAGCGAAGCGCGCCAGCGGCGCCTGCCAGCCAGTGGCCGCCACCGTGCGCACCTCGACGCCGTGGCGTGCCTGGGCGAGGAACGGGTTCATGAGCGATGGGAACTCCCAGCGCTCCATCACCACGTTGTCGCCGGGTTGCCAGTCGATCGAGTCGGCCAGCAGCCCGACGCCGTGGGCGACGCTCGACGGAAAGCCGATGTCGCCGGGCTCGGCATGGATGAGCGCGGCCACCTTCGAGGCCACCCGCGCGCGCACCGCCTCGTTCAGCCGCTGGCCGGCCAGACCGGTGCCCTTGGCCCGGGCGGCGCGGTCGAGCGCGGCCAGGGTCGAGGTGAGCACCGGCGACTGCCCGCCCGCGGCCAGGTGGGTCACGCCGTCGAGGTTGATGAAGTCGGACGCCGGTACCATCTCATGACCTCTTCGCCCAGCGACGGGCGTGATGCCGCGCTTCGGCGGCCAGCAGGTAGGCGCGGGCGATCCACGGGTGGCGGATGTCCCACGCAAGGGCGCGGCCCAGGATCCGCTTGCGCACGCGCACGAGCGGTCCGAGGTGGTTGTAGGCGGCGATGGTCCGGTCGACGACGACCGTACGCTCCGGCCCGTAAAACGCGAAGCAGCGGCTCCAGAACAGGCGGTCGCGCGCGTACTCCGCGCTCCACGCCCAGCTGATGTGCCGCAGCACCACATGGAAACAGATCGCAGCGCCGGTGTCGAGGCGATTCAGCGCCGGGTCGGTGGACGGCTGCCGGGCGCGGTTCAGATTGCTGCCGCCGACGATCATCCCCTCGAACCCGGCATCGCATTGCTCGCGGTAAAGCTGATACATCTCGTCGAGGCAGATGGTGTCGTCGTCGAGGAGATAGAAGTAGCCGTCGGTGATCGCCGCAAACATGGCGTTGCGTTTGGTCACGATGTCGGTGTCGTCGCAGTCGATCTCGTAGAGCCGGATGCGCGGGTCGCGGGCGACGAAGCCGTGGTCCAGGGGCGGCCGGCGGGAGGTCTTCGCCAGGTGCCAGACGACGTCGTCGTGCGGCGGGATCGACTGGTAGACGCGCTCGAGCAGGTCGTAGCGAAAGAGCGGCGTGACGATGTGCAGCACCGCTACGCCGTCGCGGCCGCGCGGACGACCCGGCACGGCTGCCCGTAGGCGACGACTCCTGGCGGGATGTCGCGGGTCACCAGCGACGCGGCGCCGATGACCGCCCCGGCGCCAATCGTCACGCCGTCCACGACGTTCACGCCCATCCCGATGAGCGCGCCGGCCCCGATTTTCACGAAGCCGGAGATGTTGGCGCCGGGATTCACCGTGACGAATTCGTCGAGCTGCACGTGGTGGCCAAGCGAAACGTTGCGGTTCAACGAGACGAAGCGGCCGAGGGTCGTATGCGCCGCCACGGACACGAGGCTGTTCACGTGCACGCCGTGGCCGAGCGACGACGTCGACGACACCGCCGCCGATCGATGCACGATGGTCGTGAACGAGAAGCCCAGGGCCGCGAAATGCTCGAAGACGGCGCGCTTGTTGTCAGGCTTGTTGACGCCGAGGAAGGCCTCGGCCGGCCCGCCGGGGTGACCCTCTTCCTGGCTCACGGTGATCCGGAAACGGGGATTGGCGAAGGGCTGCAGACCGCTGCGCGCCAGGTTGTTCACGATGTGGACGTCAGGGAACTGCTCGCACGACTCGAGGTTGTCGAGAATCATCGTGAGCGTGGGCTCGCTCAGCCCGAGAACGAGCAGTCTTGCTGGGTGCATGACTAGAGTATCGTTCTCCTCGAGTGACGCGACACGAAATCATGGCCGTCGTCGACGGCGTGGACGGCTGGCTCACACCGTGCGAGGGCATGGCGCTCTTCCGGCGGGCGGAGGCATGCCGGGGCCGCGGCGCAATCGTCGAGATCGGCTCCTGGCACGGCCGCTCGACGATCGTGCTGGCGACGGCGTCGAAGGCGTCGTCGCGGACCATCGTGCACGCCGTGGATCCGCATCGTGGGCTGCCGGGGCACGGCGACGGATCGAGCCTGTCGATGTTCCGCGACAATCTCGCTGCCGCCGGGGTCGCCGACCTCGTGGCGCCGCGCGTCTGCACGTCCGCAGAAGCGGCGCGGACCTTCGAGCAGCCGGTCGAGCTGCTCTACATCGACGGCGCGCACGACCACCAGTCGGTCCTCGAGGATTTCCTGGCCTGGTGTCCGCTGGTAGCCGACGGCGGCGTGATGGCGTTCCACGACACCATCGGCTACCCCGGGCCGCGTCGGGTCGTGCGCGATCACCTCGTCCGTTCGCGTCAGTTCCGGCGTATCCGGTTTGCGGGCTCGCTGGCGTGGGGCGAGAAGGTGGCGCGCAACACCGTCCGCGAGCGGGTGGCCAACCATTTGTGCTGGTGGGCGCATGAGCTGGTTGCGGGTGCCTACGCCATCGCCCGGCTGCCGTGGTGCCGGGCCTGTCTCGGCGCGTTCAGGGCATGGAAGGCCGGCCACCCTGCCGCCGTCGGCCGCTGACCGCCCTTCCAGACATGGCACGGCGGATTGCGGTCGGCCCGCTCACGCGTCTGGCGAGTTCGCTCCTCGAATCCGCCGGGGCCGGGCCGGCCACCGCCCTGCTGTGCGCCAGCCACCTGGTCGAGTCGAACCTGCCGGGGTTACGATTCGCACGGCGTCAGCCTCCTCCCGGCCTACCTCCGGTGGATCGCCCGGGGCGGTTGTTTCCGAACCGGCACGCGCGGGTGATTCACGACCGCACCGCCGTCGTGGTCGTGGACGGCGACTTCGGTCATCGCTGCGGTGGCCCTGCGCCGGTCACCTCGGCCGCATCGGCGCGTACGGCGAGCAGTGCGCGGACGCCGGCATGCTCGTCGACGCCGACGGGCAGCCCACGACCGATCCAGGCACGCTGTTCGCCGACGGACCACGCGGTTTCCTGCTGCCGTTCGGGCTCCACAAGGGGGGCGGCCTTGAGGTCGGGCATGGGGAGTCCGCGGGGAGGATGTTACGGCTGCTTGTAGATCCGGCCGTCTTTCATCACGAAGCGGACCTGACGCAGCGCCGCGAGATCGCGCGTCGGGTCGCCCTCGACCGCGATGAGATCCGCCAGCAGCCCGGACTTGACGGCGCCGACCTTGTCGTTGACGTGGAAGGTGGTGGCGTTGCCCGAAGTGGCGATACGCGTGGCGTCGGACGGGGTGACGCCGGCCGCCACCATCAGTTCGAGCTCGCGCAGGTTGTCGCCGTGGGGGTAGACGCCGACGTCGCCGCCGAAGCACAGCTTCACGCCGGCCCTCATGGCCGCCTGGAAGGTGCGACGCTTCTCCTGCAGCCGCGCCGGCTCGGGTTCCTGCCCTTTCTTCCAGCCCGCGTACTGCGCGGTGGCGTCGGGCGCGGCAAGCGTCGGACAGTAGGTGACGCCCTTCTCCACCATCAGCGCCCAGATCTCCGGGGTGCCGGCATCGCCGTGATCGATGGTCTCGACGCCGCCGAGCACGGCCCGCCGCATGCCCTCGGGTGTGCCGGCGTGCGCGGCGACATAGCGGCCGCTGCTCTTTGCCACGGCCACGATGGCGGCGATCTCTTCCACGGTGAAGGTCGGCCGTGCCTCGCCGTTGGGCCCCCAGCGGTAGTCGGCGTAGATCTTCACGAAGTCGATGCCGTGGCCGATCTGGTTGCGGGCCACGCGCGTGACGCCTTCGATGCCGTCGGCCTCTTCGGCCCCCTGCGGCACGGTGAACTCCGGGGCGAAGCCCTTCGGGCCGTAGGTGCCGGTGGCAACCATCGCCGGGCCGCTGACGAGCATGCGCGGGCCGGGGATGATGCCGTCGTCGATCGACTTCTTGAGACCGACGTCGGCGTAGCCGGCGCCTTCGGTGCCCAGATCGCGCACCGTCGTGATGCCAGCCATCAACGTGTCACGCGCGCTCACCGTGGCCCGGGCCACGCGGTAGGCCACCGATTCGCGCAGCACCTGATCGTTCCAGGTGGTCTCGTTGTAGGGATGCAGCAGCAGGTGTGAGTGGCCCTCGATGAGGCCCGGCAAAAGCGTCAGGCCCGGGAGCGCCACGCGTTCGGCGCCGGCCGGCACGCTGAGACCCGCCAGCGGTCCGGCCGCCTCGATGGTCTTTCCGCGAACGACCACCGCCCAGCCCTCATGCATCGTCACGCCGTCGTAGACGCGGGCCGGCTGCAGCAGCCGCACCGCGGCGGGCGCGGCCGCAGGTGTCTGCGCGTGCCCGGGGACCACAGCGAGCACGCTCAGCAGGACGAACACGACAAAACGGCCACGGGACATGCACGGTCTCCTTGCCAGGCCGGCGGCACACGCGCCGATGCAGGCGCGACAAGCATAACGCGGCGGCGATGGTACGATGCCGGGCGATGGACGCGGCGGATATCGTGATCGTGGGCGGCGGCTGCATGGGCGCGGCCACGGCGTATTACCTCACCCTGCACGGCGCCGGCCGGGTCGTCCTCGTCGAGCGCGAGACGCAGCTTGGCACCGCCTCGACCGGCAGGAACGCCGGCGGCGTGCGGCATCAGTTCTCTGACCCGGCCAACATCGCGCTGTCCCGCGAGTCGATTGCGCTCTTCGCCCGCTTCGAGTCGGAAATCGGCAGCCCGATCGACTTCTGGCAGGACGGCTATCTCTTCCTGCTGTCGTCCGAGGCCAGCACGCAGCGCTTCCGCCAGAGCGTGACGCTGCAGCGCTCGCTCGGCCTCGACGTGCAGTGGCTGAGCGGCGACGAGGCGGCGCGGATGACGCCGGGCCTCGACGCCAGCGGCGTCGTCGCCGCGACCTTCTGTGCCCAGGACGGCATCACCGACCCGAACGGCGTCACGATGGGTTTTGCCCGCGCGGCGCAGGCGCGCGGCCTGACGATCCTGCGCGATACCGAGGTGACGGGTCTCGATGTCGCCGGCGGACGCATCACGCGGGTGCGGACCTCGGCAGGCGACATCGCAACCGGCGCCGTCGTGGACGCCGCCGGTCCGTGGGCGGGCCAGGTGGCGGCGATGGCGGGCGTGGCGCTGCCGGTGACGCCGGAGCGCCGGCACATCTTCATCGCGCATCCGGAGGCCGGCGCGAGCTGGGACGATCCGCGCTTTACCGGCCGCACGCCGGCCTCGCGGCTGATGGTCATCGACTTCGACACCACGTTCTACTTTCACCGCGAAGGCGCCGGCCTCCTCTTCGGCATGGGCGATCCCACCGAGCAGCCCGGGTTCGACATCTCCGTGAAGTGGGACTTCCTGCCCGAGGTGACCGAGGTGGCGGTGCGACGGCTGCCGGCGCTGGCTGATGCAGCCGTCACCCACGCGTGGGCCGGGCTCTACGAGATGACGCCCGACCACAACCCGGTCATCGGGCCGCTCGGCCTCGACGGCTTCTACGCCGTCGCCGGCTTCAGCGGCCACGGGTTCCAGCAGGCGCCGGCCGCGGGACGCATCCTAGCGGATGTGATGCTCGGCCGCGATCCGCACTTCGACCTGGCGCCGTTCACCTTCACGCGGTTCGCCTCCGGCGCGACGTCGGGCGAACACAACGTCGTCTAGCCCCGCGGACATCCACGTGCAGGCCGCCGATCTCTCTCC
>JANNIB010000296.1:0-30448 GCA_031404695.1 Acidobacteriota bacterium | reverse complement strand
CGACGCCGAGGAGGCGGCGCTGCTCGCGGCCGCCCCCACCGCCCATCTGCGCGCGCTCATCATCGCGGCCCTCGACACCGGCATGCGCCAGGGCGAGATGCTCGCCCTGCGCTTCGCGGACATGGACCTTGAGCGCGGCCTGCTCACCCTCCGGGGCGAAACCACGAAGAGCCGCAAGACGCGCGTGGTGCCGATCTCAACCGCGCGCCTGCGTGCCGTGCTGGAGTGGCTGCGGCTCGACGCCGACGGCGAGCCCAAGGCCGACGGCGCGTTGGTGTTCAGCAACGAAGTGGGCCAGCCGCGCCGGGTGTTCCACCGGCAGTGGCAGACGCTCGTGCTGCGTGCCCACGGCCACACGCCCACGTGGGGCGCCCGACTCAACTACCAGGGCCTGTCGGACGACTCGCAACAGGCGTTCCGGGCCATCAACCTGCGCTGGCACGACCTGCGGCACGAGTACGCGTCGCGGCTGGTCGAGCACGGGGTGCCGCTGGCGCAGGTGCGCGACCTGCTCGGCCACGCGTCGATCACGACCACGGAACGCTACGACAACCAGACCGTGGCCAACCTGCAGATCGCGGCGGCGAAGCTCGAACGCGGGCAGATCTTCGCGCCGCCCGTGGTCAAAGTTTCAAGATTTTTTCAAGATCGGCCTGTGGCCACGCGATCACGCACGCTGCGCGAGCGCCCCTCAGACGAGGGTAAGGCATTGCAGGAGATGCACTTAAGCGGTTGGCTGGGACGCAGGGATTCGAACCCCGATAACCACGTCCAGAGCGTGGTGTCCTACCGTTGAACGACGTCCCAGTAGGAAGGAAGAACGTCAAAGTATACCGGACGCCGGGCTCCGCGGCAACCGTCGCGCCCCACGGCGCCTCAGCGCGCATTCCGGCCTCGTCGATGGCCGAGCCGGCCGCGCGACCGGCTATGATGCTTGCACCGGATGCCTGATTCCGCGCCCTCTCGCCCTGCTGCCGCGGGCGAGGTCACCAGCTACGCGCACCTCGACGCGCGTCAACGACTCGCCACCGTCGCAGGGCTGATGCTCACCCTGCTCCTTGCCGCGATGGACCAGACCATCGTCGGCACCGCCATGCCCCGCATCGTGTCGAACCTCGACGGCTTCGACCGCTACCCGTGGGTGACGACCGCCTACCTGCTTACCTCCACCATCTCGGTGCCGGTGTTCGCCAAGCTCTCCGACATGTACGGCCGCAAGTGGCTCTACATGATTGGCCTCGTCATCTTCGTGCTGTCGTCGTGGCTGTGCGGCGCGGCCGGCAACGTGCCGATCCCGCTCGACGGTATGAACCAGCTGATCTTCTTTCGCGGCGTTCAGGGCGTGGGCGGCGGCGCCGTGATGGGGCTGACCTTCACGATCATCGGCGACCTCTTCGCGCCGGCCGAGCGCGGACGTTACCAGGGCATGTTCGGGGCCGTGTTCGGCCTGGCCTCGGTGGTGGGGCCTCTGGCCGGCGGCTGGATCACCGATCACCTGTCGTGGCGCTGGGCGTTCTACGTGAACGCCCCGCTCGGCATCCTGGCCGCGGTGGTGCTCTATCGCACCTTCCCGTACGTGGCGCCGCACCCCAGCAGCCGCCGCATCGACTGGCTCGGCCTGGTGTCGCTGACCGGCTGGATCGTGCCGCTGCTGCTGGCTTTGAGCCGCGTCACGGCACTTGGCTGGACCAATCCCACCGTGCGCCTGCTGCTCGGCGCGGCGATCGTGTCGTTTGCCGTCTTCGTCTGGGCCGAGCGCAACGCCGCCGAGCCGCTGATGCCGCCGTCGCTCTTCGCCATCCGCACCATCGCGCTCGCCTCGTGCGGCGTCTTCGTGCTCGGCATGTCGATGTTCGGGATGTTCGTCTACCTGCCGCTCTACCTGCAGGGCGTGCTCGGCATGACGGCGGCGTCGTCGGGAATGCTCTTCGTGCCGATGATCTTCGCGATGATCTTCGCCAGCATGACGTCGGGGCAGATCGTGTCGCGCACGGGCCGCTACAAGTTTCTCGCGGTGGCCGGCGCCGTGCTGGCCACGACCGGCATGGCGCTATTGGCACGGCTCGGCCCGGACGCGAACGCCAACGCCATTCTGTGGTGCCTGGTGGTGGCCGGCTTCGGCTTCGGCGCCGCGCAGCCGGTCTACGCGCTGGTCGTGCAGAACGCGGCCCCGCGCGCGCAGCTTGGCGCCGCCACCGCCACCAGCCAGTTCTTCCGCTCCATCGGCAGCACCATCGGCGTCGCCGTCTTTGGCACCATCCTGCTCGGGATGTACCACGATCGGCTGGCGGCGTCGCTGCCGGCCGACACGCCCGCCGACGTCCGCCTCATCGTCGACAACCCGCTGCAGATGAACGGCGAGCACGGCGTGGTGGTGGCGCACAGCGCGCCCCGACCCGAGATCTCGCCGGCCGTGCAGGCGAGCGTCCGCGCCAGCCTCTCCGCCGGCATGCAGCGCGTGTTCGTGCTGGCCTCGATGGTGATGGGCCTGTCGATCGTGCTGAACCTGCTGCTGCCTGAGCTGCCGCTGCGCGGCCGGGCCGAACACGCGCCGCCGCCCGAGCCCGTGTAGCGGCGCCGCCACGGGCGCCGTACAGAAAACACGCCGCGTCGTGGCCGACGCGGCGTGCCGCACGCCGGGGGGAGCCCGGTTTGCTAGTTCGAGGGGGTCCGGCGCCTGAACGCGCGCGCCAAGCCGGCCAGCATCGTGCCCCACACGAGCAGGGACCCGGGTTCGGTCAGGCCGGACACGACGCGTAGCGCGGAGCCACTGAGCCCCTGCACCTCGCGCGCCGACAGCGGACTCGATGTAAGAGCCACCCCCAGCGCCATGACGACCAGCGCGGCGGCGATACGGACGGTGCTCTTCATACAGGCCAATGGAGCAAGGAACGAGCCAACGAGACTTACGGGGTGAATGTGTCGCTCTCCATGTAGATACGCGCAAGAGGCGTCACAACCGGACCACCTGAGGCTGCCATTCGGCGTCAGGAAGTCTGGGTGGAGCCAGAGCACAGGCGAAGGTTACAGAGTTCGGATGACTTGTTCGAGCCGCGCGACCACTTCGTCGCGGCCCAGCAGCCGCAGCATCTCGAAGAGGCCGGGGCTGATGGTGCGTCCGGTCATCGCCAGCCGCGTCGCGTGGATGAGCGCGCCGGCCTTGATGCCGAGGGTCTCGGCGACGGCTCGAAGTGTCTGCTCGAGCTGGACTTCCGCGAACGGCTCCACAGCCGCGACAGCGTCGCGGAGTGCCGTCAGGTGCTCGGTGAGGCCAGGCGCCGTCAGGTGTTTGGCTGCGCCGTCCGGGTCGTAGCCCTCCGGCGCCTCCAAAAACGGCCGGGCGCCCTCGACGAACTCACCGAGGCGCTTGGCCCGGGGCCGCAGCAGCACCAGCACCTCATGGAACCAGGCGCGCCTGGCACCGACCAAATCGTCATTCCACAGATTGGCCCCTTGAAACCTCGATCTGAGCAGGCCGACCAGGTCGTCGTCGGAGCGCTGCAGCAGGTACTGGTGGTTGAACCAATCGAGCTTGTCGGTGTTGAAGACGGCGTTGCCGGTGCTGATGCCCTCGAGCGAGAAGTGCTGCACGAGCGCGTCTGTCGTGAGCAGCTCCAGGTTCTGCCCCGGCGACCAGCCGAGCAGGGCCAGGAAGTTCACCATCGCCTCGGGCAGATAGCCCTGCCGCTCGTATTCCATGACCGAGGTCGCGCCGTGCCGTTTGCTGAGGCGCTTCTTGTCGGCGCCCATGATGAGCGGCACGTGCGCGAAGTGCGGCACCGGCGCCCCGAACGCGTGATAGAGCAACACCTGCTTGGGCGTGTTCGAGATGTGGTCGTCGCCGCGCACGACGTGGGTAATTGCCATCGCGATGTCGTCCACCACCACCGACAGGTGATAGGTGGGATGGCCATCCGAGCGCAGCACCACGAAGTCTTCGATGTGGGCGTTGTCGAAGCGCACCTCGCCGTGCACCAGATCCGCGAAGACGGTCTCGCCGGGGGGCACCAGGAAGCGGATGGCGTGGCTCTCCCCGGCCGCGAGGCGGCGGGCGACCTCGTCCGCCGGCACGGCCAGGCAGGCGTCGCGGTCGTAGCGCCGTTCGTAGGTGCCGTCGTCCTCCGCGGCTGCGTCGCCACGCTTCGACGGGCCGCCGAAGTCGTAGTAGGCACGTCCGGTGGCCACTAGTGTTTGGGCCGCCGCGCGGTAGCCCTCCAGCCGTTCACTCTGGAAATACGGCGCATGCGGTCCGCCCACGCCCGGACCTTCATCCCAGTCGAGGCCGAGCCACGTCAGCCCGTCGAGGATGCCGGTCACCATGTCGGTGGAGGAGCGTTCGACGTCGGTGTCTTCGATGCGCAGCACGAACACGCCGCCCATGCGCCGGGCGAAGAGCCAGTTGAAGAGGGCCGTGCGCGCGCCGCCCACGTGCAGGTAGCCGGTGGGAGAGGGCGCGAAGCGGACGCGGGGAGTAGACGGGCCGGAAACGGTCATGAGCGACCACTCAGGATACCGCCCGGCGGCCGGCGACGGCCATCCCTTGCCGCGGAACACGGCTACGATTCCCGGATGCCCGGCCTGATCGAGACACGCCTCCGTCACCAGGGCCTCACCGGCACGCCACGCACATCCGCGCGCGAGGTCGTGGCCTGGCTGGGTGCCGTGCAGGCGCAGGACTATCCCGGTGCCGCATGGGCGCGGGCGTTACGCACCCGGGCCCTGACGCTCGCCGACGTCGACCGCCCCGCGCGTGCCGGCGCTCATGAAGAGCTACGACGCCCGCCTCGGGCTTGACACCCGCACCGACACGCGCGCCCGCACCGCCTTCGAGCGCGCGCTCGAAGCGTTCACGCAACTTCGGCGTGCCGTGCGCCGTGAGAGACTGACGACACCAGCCATGGACGTCCGCATCTATTCCAATTCGGGCCGCCCGGGCGTGGGCCAGCGCCCACGTCGCGAGGGCCAGCGACCGCTCTTGCCGCAGCACGCGCGTCATTGCCCGGTGCTCGAAGCCGGCAGCGCGCTCGGCTTCCTGGTCTTTCCGCCGCTCGAGCCGAGCGAAGCCGCGCACATCGCCTACGAAGGCGAGGGCCGGTATCTGGTCAGCTTCTTCCTCGCGCAGCCCGGCGGCAAGTGGGACAAGGTGTTCACCGTGGCCTTCCAACTGGCGATGGGCGCCATCGGCGCGATCAGCGAGGCCGCGGAGTTCAAGAAGCCGGAGCTCACCGATCAGAACGCCATCAACATGGCCAAGGCGTTCATCGTGCCGGAAGATCTGGGCACACCGCCCGGCGCCATCTCGCTGTGCGGCGCCACCAACTTCCAGACCCCGCCTGGCTGGGATTCGGTCTACACGCCGATCTTCAACATGATCGAGCGGCCGGTGGCGCCGATGCTGGTCGTGCGCGTGGAAACCGACTGGTTCGCGCACCAGACAGAGTTCCGCTACGTGCTGCAGCCGGGTGAAGGCATGAGCCTCAGCCACACGCTGCCGATCGGGCAGGTGACGTTCGTGCCGCGTGAGGAAATCACCCTCGTCGACGGCACGCCGGCGGAGGAAACGGCGTTCAAGACGTCGATTGCGACGTTCTTCCGCGAGAAGGCGGAGCACAAGGTGTCATCCGCCTACGGGCTGCAGTTCAGCCCACATTACCTGCGTACGAGCCGCGCCGTGAAAGACGCCGAGAAGGCGGCAAAGGACGGGAAGCCGCAAGGCTGACGTTCGATCAACTCCGGCGAAATCGCGGCCGCTGTCCGATGCGACTCATCGGAGCCGACGGCCGAACCCCGCGCCAGCGCAACTGCCGTGTGCGGCATCAGTCGTGCGCTACTTGCCGCGATAGGTCACGCGCCAGGTCTTTCCCTTGACGCTCTCCGTGATGTAGAGCTCGCCCTTCGGACCGATGGCGATGCCGTTGGCGCGCGAGACCGCGTCGCTTGGCGACATCAACGGCGTCTTGCCGGCAAAGCCGTCGGCGAACACTTCGAACGGGCCGCTCGGGACGCCTTTCGCGAACGGCTGGTAGAGGATGTTGTAGCCCTGCATCGGCGCCGGCGCACGGTTCCACGAGCCGTGCATCACCACGAAGGCGCCGCCGCGGTATTTCGCCGGCAGCGCCGGGTGATCGAAGAACTGCAGGTCCACCGGCGCGGAGTGCGCGGGGAAGCCGGCGATGGGCTTTTCGAACTGCGCGCAGCGGCCCGTGGTCTTGCCATCGCCGCCGTATTCGGGCGCCAGAATCATCTGGTTGGTCTTGCCGTCGAGGAAGCAGTAGGGCCAGCCGAACGCCGACCCTTCCTTGACCTCGAGCAGCGGCTCGAGCGGGCGGTTCTGGTTCTCTTCCGGCGTGAACAGATCCGGGTAGAGCGTGTCGAGCGAGTCGCGGCTGTTCATCGACAGATAGAGCTTGCCGGCGTGCCACGCGAGCGCGACACCCTGGCGGAGGCCCGTGGCGTAGCGCGCGGCGTCCGAGTACTTCTGGCCCACCTCGTCGGCCTTGAACTTCCACACGCCGCCGCCGTTCACGAGTTGCGGGCACGGGTCCACGCCTTTCGCGCCCGGCTGGCGATCCGGCTGCGCGCAGGCATTCGACGGCAGTCCGATGGTGACAAACAGGTTGCCCTTGTCGTCGAAGGCCAGGTCCTTGTCGGCGTGGCCGCGCTGATCGGGGAAGTCGCCAACGACGACTTCGGCCTGGCCGGCCGGCACCAGTTCACCGGGCGTGAGCTTGAAGCGCTCGACCGAGCGCGTCGTTGCGAAGTAGA
Source organism: Acidobacteriota bacterium (assembly GCA_031404695.1). Lineage (GTDB taxonomy): Bacteria > Acidobacteriota > Vicinamibacteria > Vicinamibacterales > UBA2999 > CADEFD01. The sequence goes on along the minus strand of JANNIB010000296.1, from coordinate 23,683 downwards.
GGTAGCCGTTCCTGAGCACGAGGCCCGTGGCGCCCACGGCGCCGAAGCGTTCCCTGCGGTCCATCGTGCCGTCGCCGTTGGTGTCGCGCAGCGCCATCAGATTCCCGGGCTGCATCGGCTGGCCGGGCGCACGGACGCCGGTGCGGATCGACACGTAGATGTCACCGTTCGGCGCCACGGCGAGGTTGCGCGCGGCGCCCAGATCGTCGGCGATGACCTGGGCGCAGAAGCCCGGCGGCAGCGTGAGACCGCCGTTGCCGGGGTCGCAGCCGGGTGCCGGCGTCTGCCGGGCCTGCAGGGCTGAGGTGGCCGCGAGGACGCCAGCCAGGGCCAGCATCGGGATTGAGCGCGTCATCGGGAACTCCTTCAAGGCCGGGATCTTCGAGAACCTTTCGATGATACCGTCGGCCCCATGCGCGGTGCCATCGGTCGTCACCTGGTTCTGACTGGCGCGATTGTGATCGGCCTTGCCGTCGGGCTCTCCGCGCAGCCGCGGCCGCGTCGCATCCAGCCCATGCGTCCGCCGCCGCCCGAAGGGCGCCAGATCGAGACCGCCGACGGCGATACCGTGGTCGTCACGGGCGACGACCGCGTGAGTGTGATTCGTCGCCGCACGGCAGAAGTGCGCGTGGCATTCGATCAGGAACGGCGCACCGTGCTGGTCATCGCCGACTGGGGTACGCCGACGGACGTGAAGCCCGACGGCGGAGTGAACCGCACCTGGCTCTTCAGCGACATCGATGGTGCCTGGCCGCTCGACCACCGGTGGCAGGGCGCTGCGACGATCATCGAGCCCGAGTCATTGCGCGGGGAAACAGTGAGGGCGGCCGCCACGCTCACCATCGAGATGCCCGCGGGCCCGGTGGTGTTCATTTCCGGGCGGCCAGACAATCGCGCGCCCCTTCCTGACGGCACGGTGATCTGGCACCGCAAGATGTCCGGTGGCGGGCCCGACGGGGTGTCGTTCGACGAGGCCGAGCGGTACGCGCAGTCGGGCAACGCGCAGTGGTCGTTCAGCTCGGCCTCCGGCCTGGCGTCGGCGTTTCCGAGCACCGTCGTGCGTCCCCCTGGGGTCCCGGCGCCGGCAGCCGGGCCACAACTGCTGCGCCGCGTGGAGCCGGTGTGGCCCGACCCGGCGGCACATCCGGGGCTGCGCGGGGTGGTGCTGGTGGAACTCGCCGTGGCCCTCGATGGCACGGTGCGCGGCGCCCGCGCCGTACGGAGCCTGCCGCCACTTGACGCACTCGTGCTGGCCGCGGCTTCGCAGTGGCGCTACGCGCCGGCGGGTCCGGAGGGCCGGCCCGATCCCCTGCTGGTCACGGCCGCCTTCCCGTATCCGCCCCTCCCGCGGCCGCGTTGACGTACTCGCAACCTGCGCGCGGTCCGCATCGCGCATAATCCAGCCACGGCTTCCACTCACATGGCTGAACGCATCGGACTCATGGTGCACGCCGACTCCGGTCCGGGCGTGCTCTTCCAACTCACGGGCGTCATCGCGCGCTTCAACGGCGACATCGCCTCGGTCGAGATCGTCAGTGCCGGCGCCGACGGGGCGCGCGTGTACTTCGAAGTGGACCTCTCGACCCCGCCTGAACCGCTGCTGGCCGAGATTCGCGCGCTGCCAATCGTGCGGCAGGCCGAGCTGGTGGGCACCCTGCAGACCATCTACGGCAAACGCATCATCATCATGGGCGGCGGCGCGCAGGTGGGGCAGGTGGCCATCGGCGCGATCTCGGAAGCCGACCGCCACAACATCCGCGGCGAGCGCATCTCGGTGGATACCATCCCGCTGGTCGGCGAGCAGCCGCTGGCCGATGCCGTGCGCGCCGTGGCCCGGTTGCCGCGCGCCAAGGCGCTGGTGCTCGCCGGTTCGATCATGGGCGGCGACATCGAAACCGCCGTGCGCGAAGTGCGCGCCCAGGGCCTGCTGGTCGTCAGCCTCAACATGGCGGGCAGCGTGCCCGACGCCGCCGATCTCGTCGTCACCGATCCGGTGCAGGCCGGCGTCATGACCGTGATGGCCATCGCCACCACGGCGAAGTTCACCATCGACCGGCTGCAGCGCCGCGTCTTCTGACCTATCCGGGGCCGTGGCCCCGCCCGAGGCGTGTCGTTTCATGAGTCCGCAGAGTGAGCCCCTACGCGATGACCGGCGCCTGGCGGCGTCGCTGCGCCTGGTGCTCACGCGCTACGCGGCCCAGCTGCGCCGCCGGCCGCTGCTGGCGGCCGCCGCCATGCTCCTGCCCGGGCTCGGCAACCTGCTCATCTTCTACGCGCCGCCGCTGGTGGTGGCGCGCCTGCTCGGCAGCGTCTCCGCCGACGAGCCGCTCACCCTGGCCCGCGTGTGGCCGTCGGTGGCGCTCATGGCCGGCCTGTGGCTCGCCGGCGAGGTCATCTGGCGCCTGGCCGGCTTCACCATCGCGCGCATCGAGGTGCGCAGCATGGAAGCCTTGTATGTGGAGGCCCTCGACGAGCTGCTCGCCAAAGACGTCGCCTTCTTCCACGACAACTTCGCCGGCTCGCTGACCAAGCGCGCGCTCGGCTACGCGCGACGGTTCGAAGACGTCTTCGACGTCCTCAGCTTCTCCGTCACCGCGCACCTGCTGGCGCTCATCGTCGTCGGCGTCGTGTTGTGGTCGTACTCGCCGCTGCTGGTGCTGACGCTGCTCGGCATGCTAGCGACGACCCTGGCCGTCGTGCTGCCGCGGATCCGCCGGCGGCAGCAGCTCGTGCACGCGCGCGAGGCGGCGTCGAACGTCCTGGCCGGGCACCTTGCGGACTCGATCGCCAACGCCGAGGCCGTGCGGGCCTTCGCGCGCGAACGCGACGAAGCCGACGTCCACGCGCAGAACGTCTTCGACTACGGCGCCAAGACACTGCGCACCTGGGACTACCAGAACCTCCACATCGACACCATCGTGGGCCCGTTGTACGTGGCGACCAACACGCTCGGGCTGGTCGTCGCCCTGACGATGCACGGCGGCACCGGGGCCAGCCTCGAGGCCGTGTTCGTGACCTTCAGCTACTACGCGGCCAGCACGCGCGTGATGTGGGAGTTCAACCGCATCTATCGCAATCTCGAAGGCGCGCTCACCGATGCCGCGCAATTTGCCGAGCTGCTGCTCGATCCGCCGGTGGTCGTGGATGCGATGGCGCCCGAGACGTTCTCACCACGTGACTATGGGCTCGAGTTGAGCCAGGTGGCGTTTGCCTACGCGCCGACGCTGCCGCGGCTCTTCGACGACCTGACGCTGACCATTCCCGCCGGCACCAAAGTGGGCTTCGTCGGCCGCTCGGGCGGCGGCAAGACCACACTCACGCGGCTGCTGCTGCGCTTCTCGGATCCGGACGCCGGCGAGATCCGCATCGGCGGCCAGCCGATCGATCGCGTGCCCCTCGAGGCGCTGCGGCGCGCCATCGCCTACGTGCCGCAGGACCCGTCGATGTTCCACCGCAGCATCGCCGACAACATCCGCTTCGGCCGTCCCGACGCCACCGACGCCGAGGTGCAGCGGGCCGCGCGGCTGGCGCATGCCGCGGAGTTCATCGACGCGCTGCCGGAAGGCTACGGCACGCTCGTGGGTGAGCGCGGCGTGAAGCTCTCGGGCGGCCAGCGGCAGCGGGTGGCCATCGCCCGCGCCATCCTCAAGGACGCACCGATCCTGGTGCTCGATGAAGCCACCAGCGCGCTCGACTCCGAGAGCGAGGCGCTCATCCAGGACGCGCTGTGGACACTGATGGACGGCCGCACCGCGATCGTCATCGCGCACCGGTTGTCGACGGTGCGCCGGATGGACGAACTGGTGGTGCTCGATCGCGGCAAGGTGGTCGAACGTGGCGCGCACGGCGCCCTGCTGGAGCGCCAGGGGATCTACGCGGCGCTGTGGGCACGGCAGTCGGGCGGCTTCCTCGGCGTCGACGACGCACCCGCGACCGAGTGATCTATCCTTGCGGGGATGACGAGCCTCTCCCGCCTTGCCGCGCTCGCGTCCGCGGTGGTCTTCGTGACCACCGCCGGCGTGCCCTCCGCCGCCGCCCAGTCGCGCCCGCTGGTCGTCGGGTCGAGCGCCACCTATCCGCCATTCGCCTACGAGAACCCGCAGAAGCAGATCGTCGGCTTCGACGTGGACATCATCCGCGCGATCGCGCAGAAGAGCGGCCTGCGGGTGCGGATCGTCAACACGCCGTTTGTGGGCATCTTCGCGTCGCTCAACAACGGCGACCTCGATCTCATCGTCTCGGGCGTCACCATCAACGATCGCCGCCGCCAATCGTACGACTTCACGGCGCCCTATTTCGAGGCCCGCCAGCTCATCGCGGTAGCGGCGAACAGCGCCGTCAAGTCCGTGCAGGATCTGGCGGGGAAGAAGGTGGCAGTCGTCACCGGCAGCACCGCCGACGACGTGGCCTCGCGCGCGTTCGGGAAGACCAGCGCCAACATCCGCCGCTACGACACGACGCCGCTCATCATCAGCGAACTGGTGAACGGCGGGGTGGACGCCGCCATCGGCGACAACGGCGTCATCGCCTACCGCGTGCAGGAACACAAGATCCTCAAGACCGTGAACGACCCGAGCCTGCCGAAGGAATACTTCGGGATCGCACTGAAACAGGGCAACGCGGCGCTGCGCGACTCCCTCAACAAGGGCCTGGCGGCCATCATCGCCGACGGCACCTACGCGAAGATCTACCGCACCTGGTTCAAGGCGGAGCCGCCGGTGCTCCCGACACAGTAGGCGCGACGGCGCCGGCGTATGGACGAGCAGATCCTCTGGTTCGGCTGGTTCCGCGCCGACATCATCCAGGAATACGGGGCCCTCTTCTGGAGCGGCCTGCGGATGACCATCGGCGTGACCGTGGTCTGCATCCTGCAGGGCACGCTGCTCGGCTTGCTGCTCGGCCTCGCCCGCCTGGCCGATGCGCGGCACGGCGCCGCGAAGATGGCCTGCCGGTTCCTGCTGCGCTGGCCGGCCACCGTCTACGTGAGCTTCTTCCGCGGCACGCCGCTCTTCGTGCAGATCCTGCTGATGCACTTCGCCGTGGTGCCGCTGTTCCTCAACCCCACGGACGGCTGGCTCATCTCCGGCGACACCGCGCGCGACCTGCGGCAGAACTACGGCGCCGTCATCACCGGCATCGTGGCCCTCACGCTCAACTCCGGCGCCTACATCTCGGAGATCTTCCGCGCCGGCATCCAGTCGATCGATCGCGGGCAGATGGAAGCCGCCAGGTCACTGGGTCTGTCGTACGCGCAGGCGATGTATCACGTGGTGCTGCCGCAGGCGTTCCGGCGGATGCTGCCGCCGCTGGGCAACAACGCCATCGCGCTGCTGAAAGACTCGTCGCTCGTGTCGGCGGTGGGCCTGGCCGAGCTCGCCTATGCCGCGCGCACCGTCGCCGGCGCGTATTCCCGCTACTGGGAGCCGTATCTCACGATCTCGGTCATGTACTGGATGCTGACGCTCGGCCTCGCGTGGGGCGTCAGGCACCTGGAAGCACGGTATGGACGCGGCGATTCACGTTGACGCGCTGAGCAAGCGCTTCGGCCGCCTCGAGGTGCTGCGCGAGGTCACGTGCGCGGTCGCCGAGGGCGAGGTCGTGTGCGTCATCGGCCCGTCGGGGTCGGGGAAGAGCACGCTGCTGCGCTGCATGAACGGCCTGGAAGAGGCCACCTCGGGCCGGGTGCTGGTGCATGGGGTTCCGGTGCACGACCGCGCCACCGATCTCGACGGCGTGCGGCGCGAGATCGGGATGGTGTTCCAGCGCTTCAACCTGTTCCCGCACAAGACCGTGCTCGAGAACATCACGCTGGCGCCGGGCCTGCTGCGCCGCCTCTCGAAGGCCGAGGCGCGCGACCGCGCCGAGGCGCTGCTCACGAAGGTGGGCGTGCTCGACAAGCGCGACGTGTATCCGAACCAGCTCTCGGGTGGTCAGCAGCAGCGGGTGGCCATCGCGCGGGCGCTGGCGATGCAGCCCCGCATCATGCTCTTCGACGAACCCACCTCGTCACTCGACCCTGAGATGGTAGGCGAGGTGCTGGCGGTGATGCAGGCGCTGGCCGACGAAGGCATGACGATGGCGGTTGTCACGCACGAGATGGCGTTCGCGCGCCGGGTCGCCGACCGCGTGTGGTTCCTCGACGAAGGCCGCCTGCTCGAAGAAGGCCCGCCTGAGGCGGTGTTCGAGCATCCGCGCGAGGAACGGACCAGGCAGTTCCTGAGCAAGGTACTCTAGGGGCGGGGCTCGGGTCCCGGGGCTCGGGGCTCGGGAATTCCGGGCGCCGTGTCGATCTGCCAGTGGCCCGTTCGATGTGTTCACAGAGACGCGGCACGCGAGCTCGGACAGGCCCGCGGCCAAGGCGCCAAGCGGCTGACGTTCAAGGAGAGATGACGATGAAGTTCATGGTGATCGTGAAGGCGAACAAGGACAGCGAAGCCGGCGTCATGCCCAGCGTCGAAATGCTCACCGAGATGGGCAACTTCAACGAGCGGCTGGTCAAGGCCGGCGTGATGGTGGCCGGCGAAGGGCTGCACCCGAGTTCGAAGGGCGCGCGCGTGCGCTTCTCGGGCCCGACGCGCACGGTGGTCGACGGGCCGTTTGCCGAGACCAAGGAGCTCATCGCTGGCTTCTGGATTCTCGAGACGAAGTCGCTGCAGGAGTGCATCGACTGGATCAAGCAGTGCCCGAATCCCCACACCGAGGACTCGGAACTCGAAATTCGCCAGATCTTCGCGACCGACGAGTTCGACTACGCCCCGGAAGCGGTCGAGCAGGAGAAGCGGCTCATCGCCGAGATGGCGGCGCAGCGGAAGCAGTAGCGCCGGCGGCGTGCCGACGCCCCCGGGAGAATGGTGTGATCGGACGGCGTGCCCACGTCCGACACCCACGCCACCATCGCGCGCAAGCTCGAGGCGCTCGGCGCCGAGGTGACGACCTCCGCCTGGATGCCCGATCCGGACGCGGCCTTCGACGACACCGTGCCGGACGACGTCCTGCGCCTGGTGTTCATGGCATGCCATCCGGTGCTGTCGCCCGAGGCCCGGGTCGCCCTGACCCTCCGCTTCGTCGGCGGACTGACCACCGCCGAGATCGCGCGCGCGTTCCTGGTGCCCGAGGCCACGATGGCGCAGCGGCTCGTGCGGGCGAAGAAGCTGCTGGGACGCGGCGCTCATCCGCTCGGGGCTCGCGAGCCTCGACGCTGCGCGTCGTCTCGCTCCGGATGCCGGCTTCCACACGCTGCAGGCGGCCATCGCGGCCTGTCATGCCCGGGCGGCACGCGCGGAAGACACGGACTGGGCGTCGATCGTGGCGCTCTACACGGCCCTCCTCGCGCTGGCGAGGTCGCCGGTCGTGGCGCTCAACCGCGCGGTGGCCGTGGGCATGGCCGTGGGGCCGGCCGTGGCGCTGCCGCTGGGGGACGCGCTGGCCGACGAGCCGGCGCTGCGCGGCTACCACTATGTGGCGAGCGTTCGCGCCCACCTGCTGCGCAAGCTGGGCCGGCACGACGACGCCCGTGCCGAGTTCACCCGGGCCGCGGCGCTCACGACCAACGTTCGCGAGCGCGCCACGCTGCTCGCCGAGGCGTCCCGCTTCCACTAGTGCCTACGTCATGATCCCCATGAAGAACAGCACCAGCTCGAAGACCAGGATGAGCACGATCGACGCTTCGAGCACCTCGCCGCGGTCCATCGTCGTCTGGTCGACGGCGAAACGGTAGATGTCGTCGAGGGTCTTGAGCTTGTCTTTCACCGCGTCTTTCCACGCGCTGAGGCCGAGCCTGGTGGTGGCCAGCCCCAGCAACCGGGCCGCGTAGACATCGCCCACCAGTTTGAGCGCGTTTTCGGTGCGGTCGGTCAACTCGTTGACGTCGATGAACACGCGGTGCAGTTCGCGCGCGGCGGCCGTGTAGCGACGACCGATCCACGGCTCGTACCACTTCGGCGCCTGCAGCCGGGCGTAGATCTTCCGCAGTTCGCGGTCGAGCCGCTGGTCGTAGTAGCGGAACTGCAGGAGCTGCGAGTTGGCGAACTCGAGAATCTCCAGGGCGCCGGCGAGGCCGGCGTCGCTGTCGTACACGAAGGCGCCGTTCCACGACGGCACGACCAGGTCGGAGGCGAGATACGACAGCCGATGCCGCAACACTTCGTCGCGCTCCTGCGTGCTCAGGGGCTCGGTTTCGCCGCGCAGCAGCCGGGCGATGTCGTCGCCGTGCGAGGCGAGCAGGACGTCGGCCCCGGGAGCGCCGTAGGCAGAGGTGACGCCGAACACGAAGTAGTCCTCGGAGAGGAACGTGTCGCGCGGTTCCTGCAGCGCCGATCGCAGCCTGGTGGCGGCGGCCCGGCAGTACGCCTCCGCCGTCTGGTCGACCGGCGCGCCGCTCAGAACCGATTGCGACAGCGTCAGAAACTCGGCCCACGTGCCCTCGAAGGGCCGCGACAGCGCCAGCGAGACGACGCCGTAGTCGTAAATCTTCACGCGTCCGGTCCAGCCGTCGAGTGGCGGGCCACCGAGCGCCTCGGCCTCCACCTGCACCGGCGGCTCCTGATACTGGACGTAGGCCGGCACCGCCGAGCGGGCGGCGAAGCGCGCGCTCTGCCCGGCGCCCCCGAGCAGCGTTCTCACCGCGGCGAGATCGGCCGCTTCGGCGACGTCGAAGAGAAAGAACGCCGTCACCCGGCCGGACACATTGGACGCCATGTGCTCACGTTACGCCGGCCGCGTGGTCGTCCGCTACCGCTGGACGCGTGGCCCGTGGCGCGTGTAGCGTGTTCGGATGCAGGCAATTCTTGGCGCTAATGGCGTCATCGGCCGGGAGCTGTCACGTCGGCTGCCCGCGTTTACCGACCGCATACGCCAGGTGGGCCGCACGCCCAGGCGTGTGCATGCCACCGACGAACTCGTCAGCGCGGATCTCCTCGACGCGGCCGCCACGGCCAACGCCGTCGAGGGCTGCACCGTCGCCTACCTCGTGGCCGGGTTGAAGTACGACACCCGCGTCTGGCAGGCGCAGTGGCCAATCGTCATGCGCAACGCCATCGACGCCTGTGCGCGGCACGACTGCGCGCTGGTGTTCTTCGACAACGTCTATGCCTACGGCAAGGTCGCAGGCGCGATGACCGAATCCACGCCCTACAACCCGTGCAGCCGCAAGGGCGAGGTGCGAGCCCGCATCGCGACCATGCTAATGGACGAGGTGGCGCGCGGGACGCTCACGGCCATGATCGTGCGCGCGGCCGACTTCTACGGCCCCGGCGCCACGCTCAGCCTTGCCCATGCCACGGTGACCGCACGGCTCAAGGCCGGAAAGACCCCGCAGTGGGTGGGCAACGCCGCCGCCGCCCACAGCTTCACCTACACGCCGGATGCAGGCGACACGGTGGCGCGGCTTGGCAACATGCCGGAGGCCTACGGCCAGGTCTGGCACGCGCTCACGAGCAAGGAACCGATGAGCGGCGAACGCTACGTGCGACTCGCCACCGAGCTGGCCGGACGGCCGTATCGTCTCCAGGTGGCGCCGCGCTGGATGCTCTCGCTGATGGGGCTCGTCATGCCGGTGCTGCGCGAAAACGCCGAGATGATGTATCAGTTCGAAGACGACTACCGTTTCGACAGCACCCGCGCCGAACAGGCACTCCATCTGACGGCGACGCCGTACCGCCACGGCATCGCCGCGACGCTCGAGGACTGAGTTTCGATGGCGGCTACTTCTTCGGCTCCATCTCCGCGATGAACGCGCGCGCCTCGCGAATCACGTCGTCGGTGATGCCCATGTGGCCGCGATCGGTGTGGTGCACGAACCGGTGCGCCACATTCGCCGCTTTGAGGCGGCCCACGAAGTCCACCGCCTGCTGCACGGGCACCGATTTGTCGTCGTCGGAGTGGATGACCAGGATCGGTTTCGTCGTCGCGCTCACGTGATTCATGGGCGATGCCTGACGGCGCGCCTCGTCCACGTTGCCCGTGACCGGCGTCCACAGGTTGCCCCACGACAGTGACGGCAGGTCGTAGGCGGCCGCCACGCTGACCACGGCGCGGACGTCGCTTCGTGCGGTGTCCCACCCGCCGGTCTTCGGATACGGCCCGTCGCCGATCGTCGCGGCGAGCGACACCATGTGTCCGCCCGCCGACTGGCCGATGAGATAGACGCGCTCGGGGTCGATGCCGTAGTCGCCGGCATGCGCGTGCACCCAGCGGATCGCGCAGCGCACATCGGTGTACGGCGCCGGCGCCGGCGAGCCGCCCACCAGCCGGTAGTCGACCGACAGGGCAACGAAACCGAACTCGGCCCACTGGGTGACCTTGATGCTGCTGGCATCGGTGCGGTGCCCGGCGCGCCACCGCCCGCCGTGCACCGAGATGATCGCCGGGCGCAGGCCGGGGCCATCGGGGTAGGCCAGATTGGCGAGCAGCGCCGAGCCCTCCACGCGTCCGTAGATGAGGTCGGTGCGCGTCACGACCGGCGCCGACACCTGCGCATACGCAGTGCCTTCCGCCACGGGCGAGAGCGTGCTGCCCGCGGCGGCCGCCGCAACACCGAGAAAATCGCGCCGGGTCAGCGCGAGCGAAGGGCCTGTGGTCATCTGCGCCTCTCTTCTCTGCGCCGTCAGGCCGTCTTCCGGCTCTTGGTGCGCGTCAGCATGTACGCAAGCGAACTCATCACCACTACCGCCGCCAAGCCGAGCCATTCGTCGCGGGCGAGGCCGGTGAGCAGCCACAGGATCACCGGAATCGCGAGAAACGGCGCGACGGCACCGAACGGCACGGCCGTGCGGTCTGCCGCGCCGGTCACGCCCGCCGCGCGCAGGCGCCACGACGCCAGCGCACAGCCGAGGTAGAGCGCCAGGGCGGCGACGTTGGCGAGGATGGCGAGCCGTTCGAAGGTGCCGGTCACGGCGAGCACGAGCGCCGCCAGCGTCTGCACCGCGATGGCCACATGCGGCGTGCGGTGCACCGGATGCACGGCGGCGAGTGCACGCGGCAGGTAGCCGTCGCCGGCCATCGCAAACACGATCCGCGGCACCGACAGCGTCATGCCGCCGAGGTAGCCGAACATCGACACGGCCGCGCCGGCCAGCAGCAGCGTGCGGGCCCAGCCGCCAAACGCGCTGCCGGCGGCATCCGCCAGCGGCGTCGCCGCGCCCGGAAGCGCCGGCCCGAGGATGCCCTGCGCCGACACCTGGAGCGCCAGATAGAGCAGCGTGATGCCAGCCATGGCGAGCGCGATCGCCCGCGGCACCGTGCGCGCCGTGTCGCGCACCTCGCCGCTCGGCACGAGCGCCGTCTCCACGCCCGCGAAGGCGAAGATGAGCAGCAGCGAGGTACGAGCCACGTCGGTTGCGGCTGGCCACGCGGTGACCGTGAGGTGCTCCGCGCGCAGGAAGAACAACCCGCCGATCGCGATGAGCGCCAGCGGCACCAGCTTCGCCACGGTGGCGATCGAGTTGAGGCGCGCCCCAAGCGCCACGCCACGCATGTTCACGAGCGCCCAGAAGGCGTAGACGACCACCAGCACCGTGGTCTCCATCGCGCGTCCGCCGAGCGCCGGCACGAGTTGGCCGACGCTGGTCGCGAGCACGGTCGAGACCGCGGCCGTGGCAAACATTCCGAGCATCCACAACATCACGCCGGCCAGGAACGCCGCATACGGACCGAGCGCCACGCCGATGTAGGCGTAGGGCCCGCCGGTGAGCGAGACACGGCTCCCGGCATCGGCGATGCAGAGCACGATGAGCGCCATCGCCGCCGCGCACACGAGATACGCGATCGGCGCTGCCGGTCCGAGCGCGCCGGCGACGTTGGCCGGCAGGCGGAAGATGCCGCCGCCCACCGTGATGTTGATGATGGCGGCCGCGAGACCGAAGGTGCCCATCACGCGGACGAGCGCCGCCGGTGCGGCGGCAGACGACGCGGACGCTTCGCGGGAAGGTGACATGCGCGGCTAGCTTACCCCGCGGTGCTATCGTGACGGGCATGACCTTCCCCACGAGAGCGGCCTGCGCCGCGTTGGACGGCGCCGATCCGCTGGCGTCGCTGCGCGCCCGCTTCGACCTCGATGCCGCTGACGGGCGTGGCGAGATCTATCTCGATGGCAACTCGCTGGGGCCGCTGCCGCGGACTACCGCGGCGCGGGTGCAGCAGGTGCTGCACGACGAGTGGGGCGCAGATCTCATCCGCAGCTGGAACAGCGCTGGCTGGATCACGCTCTCGCAGGCCATCGGCGATAAGATCTCGCGGCTGGTCGGCGTGGGTGCCGGGGAGCTGGTGGTTGCGGATTCGACCTCGGTGAATCTCTACAAGGCGCTGGCTTCGGCGATGGCGCTGGCGGTGGCCGACGCCGCGCCGGAGCGCCGCGTCCTCCTCTCCGAACGCACGAACTTCCCGACCGACCTTTACATCGCCGACACGGTGGCCCGCGAGCGCGGCTTTACCCTGCAGCTGGCGGATGCCGGCGAGTTGCCGCAGGCGATCGACGCCCGCACCGCGATCGTCATGCTGACCCACGTGAACTACCGCACCGGGCGCATGTACGAGATGGCGGAGATCAATCGCCAGGCGCATGCCGCCGGCGCGCTGATGCTCTGGGATCTCGCGCACTCGGCGGGCGCCGTCCCGGTGGCACTGATGGGCGACGGCACCAGCGGCAGTGCCGCCGACCTGGCAGTGGGCTGCGGCTACAAGTACCTGAACGGCGGCCCCGGAGCACCGGCCTTCATCTGGGTGCACCCGCGCCACACCGCGCGAATGGACGCCGAGGGCCTCCGACAACCGCTCTCCGGCTGGCTCGGGCACGCCGCGCCGTTCGACTTCTCGACCGACTACCGGGCCGGCGCCGGCATCACGCGCTTTGTCTGTGGCACCCCGCCGGTGCTGTCACTGGCGGCCCTCGAGTGCGGCGTCGACACGGTGCTCGCCGCCGAACCGCTCGGCGGTCTGCCGGCCATCCGCGCCAAGTCGCTCGCGCTCACCGACCTGTTCCTGCAGCTGGTCGACGCGCGCTGCGCCGATCGGGGTCTGTCGAGCGTCACCCCGCGTCATCACGCGATGCGTGGCAGTCAGGTCAGCCTGGCGCACGAGAGCGGCGGCTATCCCATGATGCAGGCGCTCATCGCCCGCGGCGTCATCGGCGACTTCCGCGCTCCCGACATCCTGCGCTTCGGGTTCACGCCGCTCTACACCCGCTACGTGGACGTGTGGGACGCGGTGGACCGCCTGCTGCAGATGCTCGACTCGGGCGAATGGCAGGAGGCGCGCTTCGCCGTGCGCGCGGCCGTGACCTAGCCCAGCCTACGCGGGAGGCGTGAGGTCCAGCGCCTCGACCACCCGGAGGTAGGGAAGCTGCGCCGCGTCGTTTACTTTCTTGACGTCGTCGGCGTTGGCGGCGTCGAAGAGGCACATGCAGCGCGCCTCGCCGGGCACAAACGTGCTGCGGATGTAGCGCACTGGCGTGCCGTCGGCGGTGAAGCGATGTGCGGTGGCGATCGCGGCCTCCTGAGCCCCGGCCAGTTGCGGCATCGTGATTCCCGTCAGATCCCGTTCGACCATGTAGACTGCCATCGTTTCATCCTCCTGATGGTTGACGAGGCGCAATCATCGTCGTGCTCGAGGCGCCGCGTCCTCAAAGCGACGCTGAAGACTTCTCAAAAGTTCTCAACCGATGACTGGAAGCCGCCACTACCTCTTCGGTCCCTATTCGCTCGATCCGGCACGCCGGCTGCTGACCCGCGGCGGCCAGCCGCTCCCGCTGACCGCCCGCGCCTTCGACGTGCTGCTCGCGCTCATCGAGCGTCGCGGCGAAACCGTCGAGAAAGACGACCTGCTGCAGCGCGTGTGGCCCAATACCGTCGTCGAAGAAGCGAATCTGAGCCAGCAGGTCTTCACTATCCGCAAACTGCTGGGCCGGTTCGATGTCACGCCGATTATCGCGACAGTGCCGCGGCGCGGCTACCGGTTCGTCGCGGAGGTGACCGAGACGGTTGCGCCCGCCCCTCCAGTGGCCGCTCCTCGCCCTTCAGTGGCGCCGCTCCGACTCGCCATTCCTCTGGACGCCGCGCCCCTCGCGCTGGGGCCCTCCGGGGTGCTCGCCGTCTCGCCGGATGGCTCGCGGGTCGTGTACGTCGGAGCGGTCGGCGGATCGACGCGCCTGTTCCATCGTGCGCTGAACCAGTGTCACGCCTCCGAAATACCTGGAACCGACGGAGCCACCGGCCCGTTCTTCTCCCCGGATGCGGCCTCGATCGGGTTCCAGGCTGGCCGCAGACTTCAGAAGGTGTCGCTGGCGGGCGGACCGCCGGTGACCTTGTGCGAGATCGCCGAACTGCGCGGCGCCACCTGGAGCCCGTCGGGGCGGGTCATTTTCGCCCCGGGGCCCACGACTGGCCTGTGGCAGGTCGACGCGGAGGGCGGTACCGCTCGGCCTGTGACAACCGTCGATTACGAGGCGGGTGAGCGAACACACCGATGGCCGCACGCGCTTCCCGATGGGCGCGGGCTCGTGTTCACGGTCGGGCACGCCGGCGCCGAGTCCTTCGACGACGCATCCATCGCCACCGCTGAGCTCGATGGGAGCGCGCACCGGCTCATCGTGCATCATGCCGCCGACGGTCGTTATGTCGACACCGGCCATCTCGTGTGGGCGCGCGGCGGCGTGCTGTTTGCGGCGTGCTTCGATCTCGCCCGGCGGCTCGTCCACGCGGCCGCCCGACCGGTGCAGAGCGGCGTCGCCATGGCGGCGACCGGTGTAGCCCACTGCGGCGTCGCGTCCACCGGGATGCTCGTTCATGTGCCCGGTGAGGCGCAGACCCTTCGCCGGTCGCTCGTCTTGGTCGATCGCCAGGGCGCAGTAAAGGCGGAACTCGTGCACGGCGACACACTCGAGGAACCGCGGGTTGCCAGCGACGGAAGCGCTGTGATTGTCAGCCTGCGAAAGCGCCAGTCGAACCTGTGGCTCTATGACTTCGCGCGCGGCGCGCTGGCGCGCGCGACGTTCGAGGGCGAGAACTTCGCCGGAATCTGGGGTCCTGACGCCGGATGGCTCACCTTCAGCTCGAGCCGTGGCCGGGGGCCATCGGATCTCTACATCGTGCGGCCGGACCGCCCTGCGCCTCCGGAGCTGCTGGTGGGGAGCGAGTTCGACAAGGTGGCGGGCGTATGGACGCCAGATGGCTCCGGTCTTCTGTTCACGGAATATCATCCTGACAGCGGCGCTGACGTCTGGATTCTCGATCGCCCCGCCACACGGGCGCGCGAGTTCGTCCGCACCCCGTTCAATGAATATGGACCCGTCTGTTCACCCGATGGGCGGCACGTCGCCTATACAACCGACGAATCCGGTCGTCCTGAAATTCACGTGGTCTCGTATCCCGACGCCACGGGCAAACGTCAAGTGTCGACCGACGGCGGCGCCGAGGCCATGTGGTCACCCGACGGCACGGAGCTGTTTTACCGCTGCGCCGATCGCCTGATGCGGGTCGACATGAGCCGGGGTCCACACCGCGCTGGCATTCCGACGACGCTGTTCGAGGGGAAGTACGTCGGGGGCACCGTGACGCTCGCCAACTACGACGTCATGCCCGACGGCGCGCATTTCCTGATGACCCGGGCCGACTTCCTCCCACCGCCGTCGGCGCTCATGGTCACACTTCACTGGGTGCAGGAACTCTCTGGGTGACACTCGCCGCGCCCGGTCTGATGGTCGGCGCCTACCGGGCAAACAGCCGGAGTGCCGCTGCAAAGAGCGCCGAGGCCGGATCGCCGAGGTCGAGAATCACGTCGAAGTGGTTGCGGCCGGGCACCTCGAGCGCCTCGCACGGCGTGCCGTCGTGGACAAGACGCGCCGCGAACTCGCGGCTCTGCCGCTTGAACTCCGAGGTCTCGATCTCGCCCCAGGCCACCACCGCCGGCACGAAGCGCCGCTCGGGCGCGAACAGATCGAGGGCGGCCGCGGTGGCCGCGTCCAGTCCGAGCGCGTCGTTGATGGAGGTGCCGATGAGCGGCGCCACGTCGAAGACGCCCGATACCGCTACGAGGCCGCGCGTCGGCACCGCCGAGCGATCGGCGCAAGCGGCCGCGAGATGCCCGCCAGCGGAGCTGCCGGCGATGACGACGTTCTCGGGGTCGAAGCCGAGCGCGCCGGCGTGGCTGTGGAGCCACGAGGTGGCAGCCCGGCACTGGGCCACGATCTCGGGCACCGTCGCCTGCGGCGCCAGCGTGTAGCCCACGACGGCGTGTGCGAAGCCGGCCGCATGCCATGCCGGCGCCAGCCAGGCCGACTCCGCCTTGGACAGCTCCTGCCAGTAGCCACCGTGGATGTAGACCAGCAGGCCGGGGTCGACCGCCCCCGCTGGCGCCGGGAAGAAGTCCAGCGTCGCCCTGGGTGCGTCGCCGTAGCGCAGGTCGGGCGTGCCGGGCACGCTCTGCCACGCCCGCGCGCTCTCGTCCTCGTAGCGCGTCTTGAACGGCAGCCACGAGCCGCCGGTCACGGAACTGGGGGAGTACTCGCGCTCGCGCGTCGCTGGATCACGGGGCGCCGGTGTGGGGCGGAACGGCATCAGCGGCTGCCACGAGCATACCCGCGCCCGGCGCCCGACCGCCTCAGGCCCGGGCGCGGCTCTTGAGCGTGGCGAGTCCGCCGTCCACGCCCAGCACCTGGCCGGTGACCCACGCGCTCTGCGCACCCAGCAGCCACTCGACCGCGGCGGCGATGTCGTCGGGGGTGCCGATGCGGCCGAGCGGATGCATGGCCACCGAGGCTTTGAGCGCCATCGGGCTGGCCGTGATCGGCGCGCTCAGCGGCGAGTCCACGAGGCCCGGCGCCACCGCGTTCACGCGGATGCCGTAGGGCGCGTAGGTGGCGGCTGCCGAGCGCATCAGGCCGGTGACGCCGGCCTTGGCCGCCGCGATCGCCTCGTGGTTGGGCAGGCCGATCGCCGCGGCCGCCGAGCTGATGAGCACGATCGACCCGCCGGCCTGGCGCATGGCCGCCGCGCCAGCCCGCACGGTGGCAAACGCGGTGACCAGGTTGGCACCGAGCACGGCCGCGAGGTCGTCGGCCGAGGTGAGGTGCGCGGGCTTCAGCAGGATTGAGCCGGCGCAGTTCACGATGCCGTCGAGGCGCCCGGTCCAGCGGGTGGCTTCGGCCACCGCCCGATCCAGATCGTCGAACGAGCTCGCATCGGCCATCACGGCCCGGCCGTCAACCTCGGCCGCCAGCGTCGCCAGCGCGTCTGGACGGCGCGACGTCAAGACGAGGCGCGCGCCGCTGGTGGCGAGGCGGCGCACCAGCGCCGTCCCCACGGCGCTGCTTGCGGCGACGACGACGAAGGTAGGGCGGCTGGTGTCAGGTGGCGCGTCGGGGGGCACCCCTGCAATGACTCTCGCCACCAGCCCGACGGTTCAGGATCGCCTGCGACCGGAGGGCCCGAACGCGCGTCGTAATGAAGAGAAAGTCCAGGCCAGACACGAAGCCGAGTCATGGACGGGCGCGTGAGGAGGGCAGGCATGACCGCAGTGGAACATCAGGACATCGTCGGCGTGGCGCTCGAGGCCGGCCGCTTCGCGACCCTTGCGGCGGCGCTGCGCCGCACGGGACTCGCCTCGGTGCTGCAGGGCGCCGGGCCTTTCACCCTGTTTGCGCCGACCGATGCCGCGTTTGCACGGCTGGCGCCGGAGCAGCGCGAGGCGCTCCTGGCGCCTGACGGCGGCGACCGGCTCCGGGCCGTTCTTGCGCACCACGTGGTGCCGGGCACGGCCACAGCGGCGGATCTTGCGACCCGGCGCGTAATCACGACGCTTGCGGGTGGCACCCTGACCGTCTCGACCTCACGCGCGGGCATCGCCGTGGGCGGCGCCGACGTGGTCACGACCGATCTCGAGGCCTCGAACGGACTCATCCACGTGATCGACAGAGTGCTCCTGCCGTAGGCCGGCCGTCCGACCGGCACGGCGCCGGCCGCCGCGGCGGATACACTACAAACGTAGTCCTGCCGTGCCGGTAACCCTCTCTGATCAGCTGCCATCGCGTCGCGATGCGCCGAGCGACGACCTGCTCGACCGCTTCCTCGAGTATGTCGACGAGCGCGGGCTGTCGCTCTACCCGGCGCAGGAGGAAGCGATCCTGGCCCTGCTCGACGGCCAGAACGTCATCCTGAACACGCCCACCGGGTCGGGCAAGTCGCTGGTGGCCTCGGCGATGCTCTTCGCGTCGCTGGCGCGCGGTGAACGCGCCGTCTACACCTGCCCGATCAAGGCGCTCGTCAACGAGAAGTGGATGGCGCTTTGCCGCGACTTCGGCCCCGAGATGGTGGGGCTCTCGACCGGCGACGCCTCGGTCAACCGCGAAGCGCCGATCCTGTGCTGCACGGCCGAAGTGCTGGGGAACATGGCGCTGCGCGAAGGCCCCGACGCCGACGTCCAGCACGTCGTCATGGACGAGTTCCACTACTACGCCGATCGCGACCGCGGCGTGGCGTGGCAGACGCCGCTGCTCACGCTGCCACAGACGCGGTTCCTGCTGATGTCGGCCACGCTCGGCGAGACGGCGAGTTTCGAGCGGGTGCTGACCGGGCTGAACGGACGGGCGAGTGTGACGGTGAAGTCGGGGCTGCGGCCGGTGCCGCTCGAGTATTCCTACGCGGAGATTCCGCTCGCGCACACGATCGAGCGGCTGGTCGAAGAGGGCCGGACGCCGGCCTACGTCGTGCACTTCACCCAGGCCGAGGCCGCCGCCAGCGCGCAGGACTTCACCAGCCTCAAGATCGCCACTCGCGAGCAGAAGAACGAGATCACTGCGCGCATCGAGGGCCTCGACTTCACGAGTCCGTATGGACCGTCGGTGCGCAAGTGGCTGCGTCACGGCATCGGCCTGCATCACGCCGGCCTGCTGCCGAAGTACCGGGTGCTGGTCGAGCAGCTGGCGCAGCTCGGCCTGCTGCGTGTCATCTGCGGCACCGACACGCTCGGCGCCGGCATCAACGTGCCGATCCGCACGGTGGTGCTGACCAAGCTCTGCAAGTTCGACGGCCAGAAGACCGCGCGCCTGAGCGCCCGCGACTTCCATCAGATCGTGGGACGGGCCGGGCGCAAGGGCTTCGACGACCGTGGCTTCGTGGTGGTGCAGGCGCCCGAGCACATGGTCGAGAACCTGCGCCTCACCGAAAAGGCCGCGCGCGACGGCCGCAAGGTAACCAAGCGCAAGCCGCCCGAGTTCAACTACGTGGACTGGGACCTGAACGTCTACACACGGCTCACGACGGCGCTGCCCGAGCCGCTGGTGTCGCGTTTCGAGGTCTCGCACGGCATGCTGCTCAACGTGCTCAGCCGTCGCGGCGACGGCTGCACGGCCATGCGGCGCCTCATCCGCGACAGCCACGAGACCCCGGCGCAGAAGGCCAAACACCGGCGGCGCGCCTGGCAGCTCTTCCGGGCGCTGGTCGAACGCGGCATCGTCGAGTTCGTCGACGACGAGGATCGCGGTTCACATCTGCGGGTCAACGTCGACTTGCAGGAAGACTTCTCGATGGATCACGCGCTGTCGCTGTATCTCATCGAGACGATTCCGCTGCTCGACGCCGCGTCGCCGACCTACGCGCTCGATCTGCTCACGCTGGTCGAGTCGATTCTCGAGAACCCGGAGCTCATCCTGCGGCGGCAACTCGACCGCATCAAGGGACGCGCCATCGCGCAGATGAAGGCCGACGGCATCGACTACGACGACCGCATGGCCGAACTCGAGAAGCTCGAGTACCCGAAGCCGTTGCGCGACTTCGTCTACGACACCTTCAACGCCTTCGCCGAGCGGCATCCCTGGGTGGGGCAGGAAGCCATCCGCCCGAAGTCGATCGCGCGCGAGATGTTCGAGACCTACAAGTCGTTTGCCGAATACGTGATGGAGTACGACCTCGAGCGCTCGGAAGGTCTGCTGCTGCGTCACTTGAACAGCGTCTACAAGGTGCTCAACCAGACGGTGCCGGCGGCCACCAAGACCGACGACGTGATGGAGGCCGAGTGGTACCTGCGCACGCTCGTGCGCGGCGCCGATGCCAGCCTGGCCGATGAGTGGGAACGGATGCGCGATCCGTCGTATCAGCCGTTGACCCCCGCCCGCGGCTTCAACGCCATGTCGCGCACGCCGCAACTGGCCGCACCCTACGACCTCACCGCCGACGCCACCGCCTTCACCGCGGCGATTCGCGTGCGCGTCTTCAGCGCCCTCAAGGCGTGGGCGCGGGGGGATGCCGAGGCGATGCTCGCCAGTCTCGACGCGCCGGTGGCCGAGGGCGACGGCGCCAGCGGCACTGACGCGGCCACCGCCGACGAGGCGCGTACCGCCTTCGACGCCTTCGTCACCGAACACCGGGGGCTGCGCGTCGATCCGGAAGCGCGCAACCTCCGCCACACGCACCTGACCCATCCGCCCGGTGGCGCCCGCGTGGTGGTGCAGCAGGTGCTGGTCGATGATGCCGACCTGAACGACTGGATGGCCGAATTCGAGGTGGAGGTCGAGGCCTCGCGCGCCAAACAGCAGCCGGTGGTGTGGCTGCGGCGTATCGGCCCGGTGGCGTGACGGCCACCGGCACCCGCGAATCCGACGCCGGCCGGGCCACGTCATAACATGGAGCCATGACCACCGCCGCCACGCCGTCCACCGCCGCCGCCCTCACGACCAGCCTGAACCAGGTGCTGGCTGATTCCTACGCCCTCATGTCGCTGACGCACCTGGCGCACTGGAACGTGGAAGGCCAGGGCTTCTTCGCCCTCCACACGGCGTTCCAGACGCAGTACGAGGAGCTCTTCCTCGCCGTCGACACCATCGCCGAGCGCATCCGCTCGCTCGATGCCTATGCCATCGGCGGCCTCGGCACGCTGGCGGCCACTGCCGGTCTGCCCGAGCTGGCCGCGCCGCTCGCGCAGGAAGCCTACGTGCAGGCGCTCATCGAGGCCAACCAGAAGGTGGTCGCCGATGCCGTGCTGGCCCGCGACCTGGCCGGCGCTGCCAACGACGCCGAGAGCCAGGACTTGATGATCGAGCGCATCACCCTGCATCAGAAGACCATCTGGATGCTCAAGAGCTTCCTGAAGAGTTGACAGGCGCCACCTCGCCTGACGACGCGGTCTCGCTCATCACGAGCGGGATGCGGGTCTTCGTGCACGGCGCCGCCGCGACGCCGACGTCGTTCCTCGACGCGCTGGTGCGCAACCAGGCGCTCGAAGACGTGCAGCTCTATCACTTGCACACGATGGGCCCGGCGCCGTTTGTCGAGCCGGCCCACCGCGGCCGCTTCCTCTCGACCTCGCTCTTCACCGGGCCGCCGGTGCGGGGCGCCATCGACGACGGCGCGGCCGACTACATTCCGATTTTCCTGTCGGACATTCCGTCGCTGTTCCTCTCAGGCACGATCGCGCTCGACGCCGCCCTGCTGCAGGTGTCGCCGCCCGACGCGCACGGCTACTGCTCGCTCGGCACCTCGGTGGACGCGGCGCTTGCCGCCAGTTTGTCGGCGAAGATTCTCATCGCCGAGGTGAACGAGCAGATGCCGCGCACGCTCGGCCACACGCTGGTGCCGTTTACGCGGCTCGATGCCTTCATTCACACCAACCGGCCGCTGCCAGAGCACCTCGGCGTGCCGCCCACAGCCGTCGACGACGCCATCGGCGCCCAGGTGGCGGCGCTGGTGGAAGACGGCGCGACGCTGCAGATGGGCATCGGCGCGATTCCCGATGCCGCGCTGAGGCGGCTGGGAAACAAGCACGATCTGGGCATCCACACCGAGATGTTCTCGGACGGCATCCTCGATCTGGTCGAAGGCGGCATCATCACCAACCGCCGCAAGAAGGTGCATCCGGGACGTATCGTCACCAGCTTCGTCATCGGCAGCGCCCGGCTCTACCGCTTCGTGGACGACAATCCGCTGGTCGAGTTCCATCCCTGCGACCGCACCAATGACACCGCGCTCATCCGCAAGAACGACAAGGTGACGGCCATCAACTCCGCACTCGAAGTGGACCTGTCGGGGCAGGTCGTGGCCGACTCCATCGGCTTCCGGATCTATTCGGGGATCGGCGGGCAGATGGACTTCATTCGCGGCGCCGCGCTGTCGCATGGCGGCAAGCCCATCATCGCTCTGCCGTCGACGGCGGCGGGCGGACGCGCCTCGCGCATCGTGATGGCGGTCAAGCCCGGCGCCGGCGTGGTCACGACCCGCGGCCATGTCCACTGGGTGGTCACCGAGTACGGCGCGGTGAACCTCTTCGGCAAGACGCTGCGGCAGCGGGCCGAGGCGCTGGTCGGCATCGCCCATCCCGACGTGCGCGCGTCGCTGCGCGCGGAGTTCGCCGAGCGTCGGCACGTGGTGCTGCCGGGAGGCTGACGGCCCGCGAAATCGCGCAAAATCCGCGAGATCAGGGCCGTCTATCCAGACATCCACGGACCGTTCGGTTCGCGGCGTCCCGGAGGTCGGTATGGAGTGGGGCGCGATGCCCGTGTCGATCGGGCTCGCTGGCGCGTATGCGGCGGTCATGGTCGGGCTGGATCACTACCGCGCCCGGCAGCGCCTCACGCCACTTCCACCGCAACCGGCTCGCCCTGCTCCGGCAGGTGCGGCTTGCCCAGAGCATCAAGCAGGTGCCCCGACCGATCGCGCTTGGTCTCGAGATAGAACCGGTTGAAGTCGTTGGCCGGGATCACGTGCGGCAGCCGGCCGCTGATGCGCACGCCGTAGCGCTGCAGTTCCTCGACCTTCTTCGGGTTGTTCGTGAGGAGCTGGATCGACTTGACCTTGAGCGAATGCAGCATGTGCGCCGCGATCGAATATTCCCGCTCGTCGTCGCGGAAGCCGAGGGCGAGGTTCGCCTCCACGGTGTCGAGCCCGCGGTCCTGCAGGCCGTAGGCGCGCATCTTGTTGAGCAGCCCGATGCCGCGTCCTTCCTGACGCAGGTAGAGCACGATGCCGCACTCTTCACTGGCGATGCGGCGCAGCGCCACCTCGAGCTGATCGCGGCAATCGCAACGCAGCGAGCCGAGCGCGTCGCCGGTGAGACATTCCGAGTGCACGCGCGTGGGCACGTGTTCGCGGCCCATCGGGTTGCCGTGGATGATGGCGATGTGGTCTTTGCCGTCGCGGTTGTTCCAGAACGCCGCCACCTGGAAGCGCCCGAAGCGGCTCGGCAGATCGGCGATGGCGGCAATCCGCACGCAGATTTTGTGTGGCCCGAAGCCCGGGCACTCGTGATCGGCCTCGGCCGCCAGAATGTGGTCGATCTCGTCGTTGGTCAGCGACACCTTGAAGCTCCTCGGATGGTCAGGCCCCCGTGGGGGCCGAGCCGGTCAGGCGCGCGGCGAGCGCGACACCAGAGAGATACGCACCTTCGACGCCGCCGGATGCATGCAACCCGTCGCCAGCGATGCCGAGCGTGGCCCCACCCCTGCAGTGTGCCACGAGGGGGCCCGCCAGTTCTGTGCCGGATGACACCCGGGCGTAGCGCCACCGGCGCGCCTGCACCAGGTCGGGGGCGGCCAGCCAGGCGCCGTGCAGCGCCGCCGCCTCGTCGAGCAGTGTGCGCGTCCAGACGTCCTCCGGCTCGTCGGCGTTGGCGCGCGAGAACGCCGGGCGGCCCTGGATGACGAGCGTCAGGCGCGGCGCCCCCTGACGCTTGCTCGAGTCGTGGAGGATCGTGTGCACGGCAGCGC
>JANNIB010000295.1:0-25815 GCA_031404695.1 Acidobacteriota bacterium | reverse complement strand
GCCGATGGTGGTGCTGGCCACCTTCGCCGCCATCATCGCCTCGCAGGCGCTCATCTCCGGCGCCTTCTCGCTCACGCAGCAGGCCGTGCAGCTCGGCTACTCGCCGCGCATGAGCATCGACCACACGTCGTCGGCGGAAGCCGGCCAGATTTACGTGCCGCAGGTGAACTGGGCGCTGATGGTGGCGACGCTGGCGATCGTCATCGGCTTCAAGACCTCGTCGAGCCTCGCCGCCGCCTACGGACTCGCCGTCACGCTCACGATGATCATCACGGCGCTGCTGCTCCACACCGTGGCCATCGAGCGGTGGAAGTGGCCGAAGGCGCTGGTCTTCGGCATCACCGGCCTGTTCCTCTCCGTGGACCTGCTGTTCTTCGGCGCCAACGCTCTCAAGATCGCGCAGGGCGGCTGGCTGCCGCTGGTCATCGGCGGGGTCGTCTTCACGCTGATGACCACGTGGAAGACCGGCCGTCGCGTGGTGGCAGACCGGCTGGCGGCGCGGGCCGAGCCGCTCGAGGCTTTCCTGGCGCAGGTGGCCGCACGGCCGCCGGCGCGCGTGCCCGGCACGGCCGTCTTCATGACGGCGCAGCCGCGTGGCACTCCGGCCGCCCTCGCCCACAACCTGCGCTACAACAAAGTGCTGCACGAGGTCGTCGTCACCCTGCTCGTGAAGACGATGCCGTGGCCGTACGTGGACGACGACGAGCGTGTCAGCATCACGCCGATCGGCGACGGGCTCTTCGACGTGAAGCTCTACTTCGGATTCATGGACGACGTGGACGTGCCGGCGGCATTGCGCCTGGCGCGTCTCGAGGGCCTGCCCATCGACCCCGACGACACCACCTATTTTCTCGGCCGCGAGACCATCATTCCGACGAAGTCGCCGGGGATGGCGCACTGGCGGGAACGGCTGTTCGTGTTGATGGCAAAAAACGCCGGACGCGCCACCGGGTTCTTCCACCTACCGCCCGAGCGCGTGGTGGAGCTCGGCGTGCAGGTCGAACTGTAGACGGAATCGCCGCCGGACGCTTCAGGGCTTCGGGCGCCGCTTGCGGGTCTTGCGCTGGCGCAGCGCCTCGCCGAGCGCCCACGACACCACCATCACGATGACGAGCCCGACCAGCGCGAGCAGCAGGGGCCGGCTGGCCATGGACGGCTACGCCGTCTCGGACGCGCGGGGATTGCCGCCGGTCAGCGCGCTCACGACGATGCCCACGACGTAGACCGCCACGGCGCCCACCAGATTGAGCCACAGGAACTCGACGCTCGTCTGCGTGGCCACGAGCCACACCGACAGCATGCCGCCGATGAGCCCGACGAAGGCGCCGTGCCCGTTGGCGCGCTTCCACGCAATCGCGAGGATGAACACACCGAGGATCGAGCCGTAGAAGTAGGACCCGAAGCGGTTCACGACTTCGATGAGCGAGCCCAGCTCGGCGGCGTAGATGGCGACGACGCTGGCAAAGAGGCCCCACAGCCCGACGGCCAGGCGCGACGCCCACAGCAGTTGCGAGTCGGTGGCGTCGGCCGACCACCAGCGGCGATAGAAGTCGATGACGGTGGCGGTCGACAGCGACGCCAGCTCCGCCGAAATCGTCGACATGGCGGCGGCCAGGATCGCGGCAATCAGCAGGCCCACGAGCCCCGCCGGCAGGTGCGTGAGCACGAAGGTCGGGAACACGTAGTTCACGTCGTTGTATTCGCCGTCGCCCGACACCGACTTCACGATCGCGACGGCCTCGGTGCGCGCCGCCTTGACGTCGGCAGAGGCGGCGTTGAACGCGGTCGAGTACTCGGTGATCGCGGCGCCGTCGCCCGCCTTGTTCACGCGCGTGAGGTTGGCGGCCGCTTCACGCTGCGCCTCGAACGCCGTCTGGAAGCGCTGTTCCACCGCCGCGTAGTCAGCGGCGCGTGCGCTGGCCTTGACCTGCGCCTCGTGCGCGGTGTTGAAGAGCATCGGCGGCGGCGTGAAGACGTAGAACACGAACATCAGCACGCCGATCACCAGCACCAGCGCCTGCAGCGGAATCTTCCAGTAGGCGCTCATCAGCAGCGACGTGCGCGCTTCGTCCACCGACCTGGCGGTGAGGTAGCGCTGCACCTGGCTCTGGTCGGTGCCGAAGTAGGAGAGGAACAGAAAAAACGCCGCGATGGTGCCCGACCAGAACGTGAAGCGCTCACTGAGATCGAAGCGGAAGTCGAAGGTCTGCATGCGGCCGGTGGTGCCCGCCAGCTGCAAGGCATCGCCCAGCCCGACGCCGTCGGGTAGCCCCATCACGAGCATGATCGCCGCTGCCAGCAGGCCACCGACGATGAGCACCATCTGCTTCACGTCGGTCCAGGCCACCGCCTGCACGCCGCCGAACATCGTATAGAACGCGGTCGGCAGCGCCAGCAGCAGACAGGTACTGGTGACGCTCAGCCCGAGCATCACCGACAGCACGACCGCGGGCGCGGAGATGACGACCCCGGTCGCCATGGCGCGCGAGACCAGGAACAGGAACGACGTGAGGGTGCGCGTCTTGGCGTCGAAGCGGCGCTCGAGATATTCGTAGGCCGTGTAGACGCGGGCGTTGTGGAAGAACGGCACCAGCGTGACCGAGAGCACGATCATCGCGATCGGCAGCGCGAAGTAGAACTGGAGGAACTTCATGCCCTCCGCGTAACCCTGACCGGTCGTGCCGATCATCGTGATGGCCGACAGCTGCGTGGCCATCACCGACAGACCCACCGCCCACCAGGGCAGGCTGCGGCCGGCGAGCAGATACCCTTCCAAGTCGTCGGACTTCTTCGACAGGCGCAGGCCGTCCCACGCGATCCAGGCGAGGTAGACGGCGATGATGACCCAGTCGATGGGATGCATGACTACGCCCTGGGGGCTAGGGGCTGGGGGCTGGGGCGTGCAGGCGTCACGGGGTGAAGTACTCCTGCAGGGCGTAGAGCGCAATCAGCACCACCACCCAGGTGGCGGCCACGCGCACGTACTGCTGCTGCATCGCCGTCACAGGGCCGCCACCGTGTTCCTGAGCAGCGTGGCCGCCTGCGCGAGAGCGTCCTTGCGGCCCTTCCACCACGCTTCATCGGCGGCGAGGGCCGCGCGCGACTGCGCGATCGCTTCGGTCGTGCGCTCGGGTGCCGGGCCGCCGTGGGTGGTGCGGATCTCGACGAAATGCCGCGGGCTGAGGATGCGCTCCAAGCCCTCCTCGTCGTAAACGATCGGCACGCCGACGACGTCGGCGGACGCCTTCACCAGCAGCTCCGACATCTGCGCCGCCGGGTGGTCGTTCTTGCCCCGAATCACCCGCCCGGCAATCTTGTGGGCGGTGCCGAACGGCAGGCCGTGATCGCGCGCCAGCGTGTCGGCGAGTTCGGTGATGGTCGTGCCGCCCTCACCGGCCAGCGCTTCCATCCGCTCGACGTTGAACTGAGCGTCCTCGAGCGCCGCCGCCACGATCGACACCATGCGCAGCGCGTTACGGTACATCGAGGCGATGAGCGGCTGCAGGTCGTCTTCGGTGTCGTTGATGTCGCCAAACGGCGTGTTGTGCACGGCCGTGATGATGGCCTGCGCCTGGCCCACGGCCTGGCTACCGATGCCGCGGGCATGCTCGAGGGCCACCGGATTGCGCTTCTGCGGCATGATGCTGCTCGACTGCACGAAGCCGTCGGCGAGCCGCAGGTAGCTGAATTCCATCGTGCCCCACAGCAGCAGGTCCTGCACGACGCGGCCGAGGCCGACAATCGTGACGGCGGTGGCCGAGGCGCCCTCGAGGGCGTAGTCGAAGGTGGCGATGCTGCCGTAGGTGTTGCCGGTGGGCGCGTCGAAGCCGAGCAGGGCGCTGGTGCGCTGGCGGTCGATCGGGAAGCCGGTGCCGGTGATGGCGCAGGCCCCGAGCGGGTTCTGGTTGGTCGACCGATAGGCGGCTTCGAGGCGCTTGGCGTCGCGCTCCAGCTGCTCGATGACGGCGAGCAGATAGTGGGCGACGGTCATCACCTGGGCCGGCTGCGTATGGGTGTGCGCGCCGTAGATCGTGTGGGTGTGCTGCGCCGCCAGCCCGAGCAGCGCGGACCTGAGCGCCAGGGTCGCCTGGGCCAGCGCCGCGACGGCGTCGCGCTGCCACATGCGGTAGGTCGTCATCGCGATGTCGTTGCGGCTGCGGGCCGTATGCAGGCGCCCGGCCGTCTGCTCACCGGCGGAGACGGCGATCAGATGCTCGAGGTAGAAGAACAGGTCCTCGTAGGCGCCGTCGAAGGGCACCTTGACGACTGCGTCGATGGAGATGCCGTCGAGCGCGGTGCGCAGCACCCTGGCGTCGTCACGCGACACGATGTGGCACTCGGTGAGCATCACCAGGTGCGCGTAGTGGATGGACATGAGAGGCGCCAGCAGGTGGGTCTTGGCGTCCTCGAAATTGTCGGTGAGTACGTGACGGACGTACTCGGGGGCAAAGCGCATTTCTGCCAGTATACTGCCCCCGGCCTGGGGTCCCGGACGACCGCGCGCCGCCTGGAGGACGTCATGCGCACGACCCGTCGTCTCGTCGCCCTGCTCGCCGTTGCGGCACTCGTCACCACGGCCGGGACGGCCGGCGCGCAGACGCCGCCAGGCACGCGCGATAGCCTTGCTGTAGCCGGCCTGCGCCAGCCCGTCGAGGTCATCCGCGATCGCTGGGGCATCAATCACATCTACGCGCAGAACGAAGACGACCTCTTCATGGCGCAGGGCTACCTGGCCGCGAAAGACCGCCTCTTCCAGTTCGAGATCTGGCGCCGCCGCGCCACCGGCACCGTGGCCGAGATCCTCGGGCCGCGCGAACTGACGCGCGACATCGGCACCCGTCTCCATAAGTTCCGCGGCAACCTCGACGCCGAACTCAACCACTACCATCCGCGCGGCAAGACCATCGTCGAAGCCTACGTGCGCGGCGTCAATGCCTACGTCGACGAAGCGATGCGGGCGCCGGCGGCGCTGCCGATCGAGTTCCGCATGCTCGGCATCACGCCCGGCAAGTGGACGCCCGAGGTGGTCATCTCGCGCCACCAGGCGCTGACCTCGAACGTGCAGAACGAGGCCACACACGTGCGCGCGCTGGCGGCGCTCGGTGCCGACACGCTCAAGGACCTGCTGTGGCTGCAGGGCGGCGACCCGCCGCTCACGCTCGATCCGCTCATCGATCCGAAGACCTTCCCGGCCGATGTTCTGAAGACCTACAACGCCTTTCGCGACGCCATCGACTTCCGGCCCGAGGACATCGCGCCGGCGTATCGCGGCCAGGCCCGCGCGGCTCTCGACGACCGCTCCGGCGTGGACGTCGTGACGACCCTGGCGAGCGGGGATGGCTTGAGCCGCGTGCTCGATACGAACATCGGCTCGAACAACTGGATCGTGAGCGGCGCGAAGACGCACAGCTCGATGCCGATCATGGCCAACGACCCGCACCGCGTCATCGAAGCGCCGTCGCTGCGCTACTGGGTGCATCTGGTGGCGCCGGGGTGGAACGTCATCGGCGGCGGCGAGCCGGTGCTGCCGGGCGTCTCGATCGGCCACAACGAGTTCGGCGCCTGGGGCCTCACCATCTTCGGCACCGACAGCGAAGACCTCTACGTCTACGAAACCAATCCCGCCAACGCCAACGAGTATCGCTATCAGGGCCACTGGGAGGCGATGCGGGTCGTCACCGAGTCGATTCCAGTGAAAGGCCAGGCCGCCGCCACCGCCACGCTCAAGTTCACGCGGCACGGACCGGTGCTGCACGAAGATCCGGCCAACCGCCGCGCCTATGCGCTGCGCGCCGGGTGGATGGAACAGGGCGGCGCGCCCTATCTCGCCAGCCTGCGGATGAACCAGGCGAAGAGCTGGGCCGAGTTCGTCGAGGCCTGCACCTTCAACCGCATGCCGTCCGAGAACATGGTGTGGGTGGACAAGACCGGCACCATCGGCTGGCAGGCCGCCGGCATCGCGCCCCTGCGGGCGTGGAGCGGGCTGCTCCCGGTGCCCGGCGATGGCCGCTACGAATGGAACGGCTACCTGCCCATCAACGCGCTGCCGAGTGAGGTGAATCCCGCCCGCGGCTTCGTCGCCACCGCGAACCACTACCTCTACCCGAACGACTTCCCGTATCCCGAGGCGCGCCACTACACGTGGGCGGATCCGTACCGCGCGCATCGGATCGAGGAAGTCATCGGCTCGGGCCGCCGCTTCAGCGTGGCCGAGATGACGCGGCTGCAGAACGACGACCTGTCGATGGCCGCGCGCGCACTGGTGCCGCTGCTGCGCGATCTGACGCTGGCCACCCCCGCTGTCGCCAAGGCCCGGGATGCGGTACTGGCGTGGGATTTCGTGCTCGACAAGAACTCGAGCGCCGCCGCCGTCTACGAGCTGTTCTCGCGGCGCCTCATCACCGCCGTGCGCGAGGCCTCGATTCCGGCAGCGGCGCGGGCGTCGGTGCCGGCCGGCCTCATCAGCATGAAACGCGTCATCGACTTCCTCTACGCGCCCGATGGCCGCTTCGGCGTCGAGCCCACCAAAGGCCGCGACGCTCTGGTCGCGACCGCCTTCGAGCAAGGCGTGGCGGATGTCACCGCGCGCTTCGGCGCCGACATGGTCGCCTGGAAGTGGGGCGACGAGAAGCTGCACCACGCCCTCATCAAGCATCCGCTCTCGAATGTGGTGAATACCGAGATGAAGAAGACGCTCGAAGTGGGCCCGTTCCCGCGCGGCGGCGACGGCACGACGGTGAGCGCCACCGGTGGCCAGGACAACCAGACCGGGGGCGGCTCGCTCAAGATCGTGGCCGACACCGAGAACTGGGACAACAGCGTGGGCGTCAACACGCCGGGCCAGTCGGGCGATCCCGACAGCCCGCATTACCGGGATCTCTTCGAGCTGTGGGCGCGCGGACGCTACTTCCCGGTTGCCTACTCTCGGGGCAAGGTGGAGTCGGTGGCCGAGAAGACGACCACCCTCTCGCCGGCCGCCGGCTCGACGTCGGGCCGCCAGCAGTAGCCGCAGCGCCGGTCGGCCCGTGGTCGCCGCCGCAGAACATCTCACGCCGTCGCGCCGTCTCACCGGTGCAATGTCCGTGGTTCGCCAGCTGGCGGTAGCAACAACTGTCGTAGCGTGGGTGCCGCCGGTCGTCTTCGGGCGCCGGTGGGCCGCCTACGACGCCGCGCGCGACTTCATCAGCGAGCTCGGCGCCGCGGGTGCCCCTGACGCGGCAGCCGTGAACGCGTCATTTCTCGTCGCCGGCATGCTCTTCGTCGCCACGTGCGCGGCCATCGCCCGGCAACACAGCGGCGGACGGGCCGTCGCCGTGATGGCGCTGGTGTCGCTCGTGGGCTGGTCGTACGTGGTGGCGGCGTTCGCGCCGTGCGACAGCGGCTGCCCTGCTGACGGCTCGCCCACCCAGACACTGCACAACAGCGTCGGCGGACTCAGCTATTTCGCCTGTGCCGTGGGCCTGCTGCTGGCGTCGGTGACACGGTCGGCGATGCCGCGGGCACCAGCGTGGTTGACAGCCGTGGCCGGCGGCGTCGCGCTCGTCAGCCTGGTGGGCATGGGCGCGCCGGAAATGGCCGCGGTCCGCGGGGCCCTGCAGCGGCTGGGTGAGGCCGCGATCTTCACGTGGCTGGTCGTCGAGGCTTTCGCGGTCAACCGCGCACGCGAGACGGTGGGGGTTGCAGCGGCCACGGCGGGCAGCCAGCCTTAGCGTCGCGACGTCTCAGCGCGGCGGCCACTTCCAGGGCGGGCGCGACAGGCCGGTGGACTCCTCCACCGCCGTCTCGCCGAGCGTTTTCGACAGCGTCACCGACCAGCAGTCGCGCTGTTGGCGCAGCGTGTCGATGAGCGCAGCGGCATGCGACACGACGATGACCTGGGCGTGCCGCGACGCCTGCGCGATGAGGCGGCCGAGCGGCGGCAGCAGGTCCGGGTGCAGGCTCGTTTCCGGTTCGTTCAGCACCAGTACGGCGGGCGGCCGCGGCGTGAGCAGCGCCGCCACCCACAGCACGTAGC
Organism: Acidobacteriota bacterium; assembly: GCA_031404695.1. GTDB lineage: Bacteria > Acidobacteriota > Vicinamibacteria > Vicinamibacterales > UBA2999 > CADEFD01. The sequence continues at coordinate 17,801 of JANNIB010000295.1, read as the reverse complement.
GCAGCGTGCCGTCGGAGAGTTCGGCCGCCTGCAGCGGGCGCAGCAGCCCGTGCTGCTGCATCTCGAGCCCGAACCGGCCGCCGCCTTCGATGACCACGTTCAGGCGCGCGCCGGGAAACGCATCCGCCACGGCGGCGTCGAGCGCCGCGCGATCGCCAATCTCGGCAATCGTCTGGATCGCGGCCGCCACATCCGCGCCGTCGTGACCGAGCACCGGCGTGCGCGTGCCGACGTGCGACAGGCGCGCCGGCGCTACCGAATCGGTGCGGAACTGGTCGTAGAACCGCCAGCCGCGCATCTGCTCGCGCAGCAGCAGCATCTCGGGCGCCTGCCTGGGGTCGGCGCAGTGCGTCATCATGCTGTCGAAGCTGGCGAGCGTGTGGGTGATGAGCGCCCAGTCGCGTCCGCCCTCCCGCGATCGCACCACGCCGCCCCGTCGTTCCACCAGCACCGCCGACGGTCGCAGCATCTCGCCCGCCCATACCGTCTCGGTCTTGATCTCTGGGTCGTGAGTGAAAGCGCCTACCGGCGGCGGTGGCAGGCCGAGGTCGATGGCGTAGCCGAAGTCGGATCCGGCAAATCCCAGGCGCAGGCTCACCGGCCCCTTGCGCGTCGTGCCCTGCACCGGCTCGTCACCTGAACGCATGCCGCGCGAGGGCCGCTCCGGCCCCGCCCACAGGGTGGACGCCAGGCCGCCTTCCTGCGCCAGCGACGGCACCACGCGCCCTTGCGCGGTTTCTGCCAGGAGCCTGAGCGCGCGGTAGAGGCTCGACTTTCCCGAGCCGTTGGGCCCGGTGATGAGGGTGAGCCGACCGAGCGGCACGACGACGTCGCGCAGCGACCGGTAGCCGGCGATAGCAAGGGTCGAGATCATGAGACGCGGATCATGATGGCCGAAACTGTGGACTGAAACTGCGGGCAGAGTCGCCAGATCCACTTGGTGGACCAGCGCATGGTCTACAATATGGTCATGAAAAAGGTCAGCGTCGCCGAGGCCAAGGCGCAGCTGTCGAGCCTGCTCGACGAGGTCGAGCACGGCGAGGCCGTCACCATCACGCGTCACAACGTGCCGGTGGCCGAGTTGCGCGCGGTCGCGCCTGGGAATTCCGGGCCGCGGCCGTGGGGGCTGGCCAAGGGATCGTTCGTCGTCCCCGACGATTTCAACGATCCGTTGCCCGATGACCTGCTGGACGCATTCGAGGGGCGGTCCAAGCCGTGAGACTGCTCCTCGATACGCAGGTGTTCCTGTGGATGGTCAACGGCGACGAGCGGCTGCCGGAGGCGATTCGAGAGACGGTCTGTGGGGAAGACGCGTCCGTCTGGCTCAGCGCCGCCTCGGTCTGGGAGCTCGCGATCAAGCAGCAACTGGGTCGGATCGATTTGCCGGCGCCCGCCGCGGACTTCGCGACGGCTGAACGCGCGCGCTACCGGGTCGCCTCGCTCCAGGTCGACGAGGCGTCGGCCGGGCACTTGGCCAAACTCCCGGCGCTCCACAAGGACCCCTTCGACCGGATGCTCGTGTGCCAGGCGATCGAACATGAACTGACGCTGGTCTCCGCCGACCGGATGCTGCGTCGCTATCCCATCAAGACCCTCTGGGCTGGAGAGTAGAGTGGACCCGAGTACGCCCGTCGCCCCGGCCGCCGAGGTCGATCCGAAGCTGGCCGCCGAAGTCAGCCGCCGCCGCACGTTCGCCATCATCTCGCACCCCGATGCCGGCAAGACCACGCTGACCGAGAAGCTGCTGCTCTATGCCGGCGCCATCGAACTGGCCGGCGCGGTGCGTGGCAGGAAGACCCAGCGTCACGTCGTCTCCGACTGGATGGACGTCGAGCGCGAACGCGGCATCTCGGTGACCTCCGCGGCGCTCGACTTCGACCTCGGCAACTGCCGGGTGACGCTGCTCGATACGCCCGGCCACCAGGACTTCAGCGAAGATACCTACCGCACGCTCTTCGCGGTCGACAGCGTCATCATGGTGATCGACGCCGCCAAGGGCATCGAGACGCAGACGCGCAAGCTGTTCGAAGTGTGCCGGCTGCGCAAGCTGCCGATCCTCACCTTCATCAACAAGCTCGATCTGCCGGGCCGCGATCCGTTCGAGCTGCTCGAGGAGATCGAGCGCATCCTCGGCATCCAGACGGCGCCGATGAACTGGCCGATTGGATCCGGCGACCGCTTCCGCGGCGTGTTCGATCTTGTCACGCAGGACACACGCCTCTACGAACACGTGAAGGGCGGCGGTTTCCGGGCGCCGGTGCGCACGACCGACGCCTCGGATCCGGTGCTGGTGGAGCTGCTCGGGAAAGACGCGCACGAGACGCTCATCAACGACACCTCGCTCATCAAGGGCGCCGGCACGGCGTTCGACCGCGCGGAATACCTCGCCAGCACGCAGACCCCTGTCTACTTCGGCAGCGCCCTCGACAACTTCGGGATGGAAGCGCTGCTGCAAGCGCTCGAAACTCTGGCGCCCTCCCCGCAGCCGCGCCTGACCGAACAGGGCCTCATCTCGCCGCTGGCGCCGGACTTCTCGGGGTTCGTGTTCAAGATCCAGGCGAACATGAACCGCAAGCACCGCGACCGCGTGGCGTTCGTGCGCATCTGCTCGGGCGTCTTCGAGAAAGATATGGCGCTCACCAACGCGCGCGTCGGGGACACCGTGCGCGCCACGCGCCCCTACCGCTTCTTCGGCGGTGAACGCGAGACCGTCGAACGCGCCTACCCCGGTGACGTCATCGGCCTGCCGAACCCCGGCAAGTTCGCCATCGGCGACACGCTGTATGCGGGGATGTTCGTGCAGTATCCGCCAGTGCCGCGCTTCCCACCCGAACATTTCGGACGCGCGCGCCTGCTCGACCAGCGCTCGAAGCAGTTCGACAGCGGCGTGACGCAGCTCGAGGAAGAGGGCCTGATGCAGGTGGTCTTCCCCGTGCATGGCCGTCGCGAGCCGATTCTCGGCGTCGTCGGGCCACTGCAGCTCGATATCGTCGAGGCGCGCCTCAAGCAGGAGTACGGCGTCGAGTGCAAGATCGACCCCATCTCCTACGTCGCCATGCGCTGGGTGACGGCCGACGCCAAGACGCTCTCGGACCTCGAGAACCGCTCGTCGGGCGTCCTGCGCGCGGTGGACCGCGATGAGCGCCCGGTGCTGCTCTTCGAATCGCCGTGGCACCTGACCTACATGCAGCAGCAGAACCCCAACCTGGAGCTGAAGAGCCTCGGCTGATTTGTAACGGGGTCTGTCACGGTCACGAGTTGTAACGGGGTCTGTCACCACCACCGATTGTCTTCGTGACAGACCCCGGAGACATTGGTGGCAACCTTTGCAGCGCTTCTGCCCGTCCAAGGGGCGAGGTGAGCACGCACAGCGCGGCAGCAGCACCGTCCGTCGCCGCTACCGTCACGGCGCGACGATCGTGGTCACGAAGCCCTCGCGGCTGGCGGCGTCGCGCCAGCGGGCCCCGGTAGCCGCCGTCACGCAGACGTCGAACCCGTCGAGCGTGCCACACGCGATCGGCACGCTGGTGGTGGCGCCGAGCACCTCGCGCATGGCGGGGCTGAGCACGTAGACGCTGTCGTCGTTGACGCGGCCGGCGCGTAGCTCGCCTTCGAGCGTCGCGCAGTAGTCCAGCACCGAGGCGGCGTCGTAGCGGCCGGCGTTGCCGGAGTTGATCGTCACGCCGTGGCGGCCGGCCAGCAGCGAAAACGGCAGGTGCGGTCCGGCCACGGGCGCCCATACCGCCGCGCACATGTCGGGCGGCGCCATCACGAGGTGGCGATACGACGGCACGATGGCCTTCCAGGCGGCGCTCTTCATGGGGGAGTCGTAGTCGGTCCACCCGGGATTGCGCTCGCGCGCGTGGATGGCGCTGTAGGCCGCGCGCATGTCCACGCCCTGCAGCACGATCGCGCCGGCAAAGAGCGCCATGACCACGTGGCGAGGCAGCCGCGTCACGAGCACGGTCGCGACGATCGCGAAAGCGGTGTACATCGCGACCCAGCCGAAGCGTCCGCTCGACCGGAATACCGCCAGACTCGCCGGCGCCCATTCCCGAAGGTCCACCAGGATGGTCGCCCCTAGCGTGACCACGGGGCTGACCGCGATCGCGGTGCAGGCCGCCACCGCCAGCCAGCCAAGCCCGAGGCGCGGCGCCCTGACGCCGCCGCGCACGCGAATGGCGATCGCCACGGCGGTCAGTAACAGCCAGCCCATCCCGAAGTAGACGTGCCCTTCATATTGGCCCGGCACCGCCAGCGGGATCTCCGGCAGCAACGTGGTGTAGCCCATGCCCATGAACGGACCGAGCAGGTTCATCGACAGCAGGCCGACGCCTTCGAACTGCAGGCTGGAGGTATTGGCGATGAGGAAGTAGCCGCACTGCCAGAAGACGATGCCCATCGTGAGCGCCAGAGCCCCCGCCTCCATGCCGAACCCGACGACGCCGCGCCACACCGGCCGCACGGACCAGGCACGGTTGGCCAGTGCCGAGAGCGCCAGCAGCAGCACCATGCCGGCCAGGTACGGCTGCACCGCGGCCACCAGCGCCGACAGGGCCAGCCAGGCGCCGAGGTGCCAGCGGCGCGATGCCCGCATGCCGTCGAGCACCAGCCACAGCGCCGCCAGCAGCAGCCAGTGCGCGCACAGCGCCGGGTGCCCCAGACGGTTGAAGAGCGTCGGCACCTGCAGGAAGAGCGTGCCGCCAAGCAGCTGCAGGCGCCAGTCGGGGGTGGCCAGTTGCATCAGCAGCACGCCGAACACGCCCTGCAGCACGAAGCAGAGCAGCAACCACGCCCCCAGATACTGCGACGGCTCGGGCAGCAGCGACTGAAACGGCTTCAGCGCGAGGGCGACGACGGGAATCGCGTCGGTGTTGCCGATCGAGGTGCCCACGGGATGGCCCACACCGGGCACGGCGCCGAGCGGCCACTGCCACGGCGTGTGCCGGAAGTGCGTCCACGCCAGCACGTAGGTCTGCAGGTCGTGCCGCATGGTCCAGCCGAGATTCGACGGCCGGACGATCGCCGGGCCGATGACGGCGAAGAACAGCGCCGCGCCGAGAAGGCCGCCGGCGAGCGCCGTCTTCACACACCGTACCTGTCGCGTAGGATGCCGGCGTGGTGCGCGAAATGACCGGCGATGAGCCACACGAGCGCCCGCGCCGTGACGCGTTTGTCATTGGCCGAGCCGGCGCGACTGAGGGCCGCGTCATCGAGCGTGCGAATGAGGGCGATCGACCCCTGGCGCACCGCCTTCAGCTCGGCGACGACGCCCGCCAGCGGGCGCGACTCGAAGCCGGCCTGCAGTTGCCATGCGTTCTCGTCGAAGCCCGAGAGCGGCGTGGCGTCGTTGCGCGCTATGCGCAGCAGCCGGTAGGCGAAGACGCGTTCGGTGTCGGCCATGTGGCCCACGACCTGACCGACCGTCCACTTGCCCTCGGCGTAGCGGTGGCTGGCCGTGGCTTCGGGCCACGTGGCCATGTAGGCGAGCACGTCGCTTTGCGGCGCCAGCACCTCGCGCGCGTCGGTCAGCGGCTGCGTGGCATCGAGGTAGGGCTGATAGAACGGGGCGTAATCGCCGGGCTCGGGACGCGTAATGGTCATCGGGTCACTCCTGTGGCGGCAGCCAGCGCGTCGGCCACCGGGCCGAGGCTCGCCAGGCCGTAGACATCACGGGGAAACTGCGGCAGATAGACGCGCTGGCGGTCGGCAAAGCGCCTTGCGATCTCGTCGAGGTAGATCTGTTCCTGCGCGCGGCGCTGCTGCAGGAACGCGTCATTGGTCTCGCGCGGCAGCACCCGGTTGACCACCAGGCCGCCGACCTTGATGCCGGTGTCGTCGAGCTGTACGAGCGCGCGGGCGGTCTCTTCGATCGGCAGCCGTTCGGGGATGAGCACCAGCACGAAGGCGCTGATGCGTCCGCTCATCAGGCGGGCCCGCAGCCCCTGCAGACGGTCGAAGCGATCTTTCAGCGAGACGAGGATCGGGTCGTCCTTGTCGTCGCCTTCCACGCCCAGCATGGCACGACGCGAGCGGGTGAGGGCGCGGATCCAGGCGTCCATCAGCTCGGGCATCTTCACCAGACGCAGCGTGTGTCCGGTGGGCGCAGTGTCGAAGATGATGAGGTTGAAGCGGGCGTCTTCGCCGCGGATGAGGCCGCCCATGCGATCGAAGAGCGCCACTTCTTCGGCCCCCGGCATGCTGGCGGCCAGGTCGATCTGCTTGTAGGCCTCTTTGAGGATCGAATGGCCGAAGAGGGCGCGGACGCGGTCTTTGACCTCGAGCACGTAGCGCGCCGATTCGGTGGCGGCGTCGATCTCGAGGCCCCACAGATTGGGCAGCAGCTCGGTCGGATCGGCGCCGATCGGACGCTCGAAGATGTCGGAGGTGGAATGCGCCGGATCGGTCGACACCAGCAGCACCTTGCGGCCGGCCCGGCTCGCCGCCAGCGCCATCGCCGCCGCGCAGGTGGTCTTCCCCACCCCGCCCTTGCCGCCGAAAAAGAGCACCTCGCGGTCGAGCAGCCCCTGCATCGTCAGCAGCACGGCAGGCTGCCGACGGGCGAGCGGTCCATGCCCATGCGCCGATGCCAGAGATGGAACTGCTCGAGCAGGTGCGGATAGACCTCGAGCAGGTAGAACGCGGCGGGATTGGGCAGCCCCACGACTTCCATGTAGCAGAGCAGCAGGAAGTAGTCGTTGAGTTCGGCGGCCTCCTGCTTGAGCTCGCGCTCGTAGCGGCCGTAGGCCACGCCGTAGAGGATGTCCCGCAGGTTCTGCGCGATCGACATGCCGCCCCATGCTACCCGCGCCCGCCGGGCAGTGGCTAGTTGTTCCCCGCCGCCTGCCGCGGGCGGGGCGCCCGGCGCTACTGCGTGCGCAGGAACGCGATGACGTCGGCGGCGTCTTCGGGCGACATGCGGTAGCGCGGCATCGGCGCGCGGGCCTGGATGCCGTTGCGTCTCACGGCGCCTTCGGTCAGCAGGCGCAGGGCCTCGATGTCGGAATAGCCGGGCAGACCGGCAATACGCGGCACCTGCAGGGGCGGGTCGGCCGACCACGGCATGTGGATGGGCAGCGGACCGCCGTGGAGGCGTGTTTCAGGAATGATGACGCCGGCCTGATCGCGCGACGAGTGGCACTCGCCGCACATCGCGACGCGCTCCACGATGTAGCGGCCGTGCGCGACGTTGCCGCCCAGCGGCGCGGGCGCCGGCACGCCTTCCCGCTGTTGAGCCGACAGTTGACCCGGCGCGAGCCAGGCGCCGCTTGCGGCCGCGACCATTCCCACGCACACCGCCGCTCTCGCCCACGCACCACGCACACCAGTCATGTCGCCTCCAGCGGCAGCCGACGTCGGCTGCCCGCTACACATTACTACGCCAGGGCTGGGGACAGCGGCGCTCGCGTGTCGTCGACGCCGGGGAGCGATGGATCGTGCGGACGAGATCAGCGCACCAGCCAGCCGAGGGCGGCCCGCACGGCAAGCAGAAGCTGGTGTCTAGGAGTTGATCCAGTAGCTGAACTTGATGAGGAAGACATTGCGCGAGGGCGACGAGAACAGCCCGCCGAAGTCGCGGCCGAAGCGGAAGTCGCCCTGGTCGCCGTTCTCCTGGCGCCCCTGCTGCCAGACGGCGAACAGCGCCGAGCCCGGCCGGTATTCCCAGCGCAGTACGTTGGTCGTGCGGAAGGAGCGGTAGTTGAAGTCGGCGCTCTCGGTGTAGGCGTAGGGCTGGAAGCGCTCCGCATACGCCACGGCACGGCCGTTGGTGAGCTCGCGAAACCGCTGATAGCGGCCGGCCGAGACGAACGGCTCGGCGTAGCTCTGGAACGACAGCGTCGGGGAGAGCGTGTAGTTGGCGCGCAGCGTCATGGCCACCGTGCGCTGCTCCAGCCGTCCGAACACATGGTGTCTGGTGCCGTCGGCGTCTTCGACGTTCTCGACCCACTGTGCGTCGTCGTCGTTGCGGTTGAAGCGCAGCCCCGTCTCGAGCCGCACGGCGCGACTGGGCCGCCACGTGAGCTGGGGATTGGCGTTGAAGCGGAAGGTACCCTGGCCGTCGCGCTCGACATAGCCGCTGTACGCTGGCGCCAGCAGCTTGCGGTCGTCGCCCTCGATGTAGTGCCAGAGGCTGACGTTCGGGTTGAACTTCACCACCGGGCCGCCACGGGTCGAGCGATCGCGCACGCCGCCGCCGTTGCCGTTGAGGCCAAAGCCGGCCCGCCAGTTGTTCTGGAAGGTCCAGTGCATGTTGACGTTGCCGCCGCCGAACAGGCGGTCGCCGCCGCTGTTCCAGCCGGCCCACTGGTTGACGTTGACCATGTACTGCCGCACGTACTTGCCGGGCGTCTGATCGCGCCACTGCAGCCAGTGGTTCATCGTGCGCTCGTCGGCGCGGCGCTGGAAGCCGAGATCGTTCGAATCGAAGCCGGGACTCTTGTAGCCGTAGTTGCCGCTGAAGCGCACCCGTTCGCCGCCGATCTTCGAGACGCCGAGGGCGCCGGCGTGCCCGCTGAGCGTGGTGGCGGCCGGGTCGAGCGTCAGGTAGTCGCCGTCGGGGCGCTGGAAGTTGTGGACGGCGTTCTCCTGCAGGCGGGTGATCGCCGCGGTGCTGCCACTGATGCGGCTGCCGGCGAAGAAGCCGGTCACGCTGTAGCGGCGGCCGAGCCGCCAGTCGTAGTCGACGCCGCCGACGACGCTGTTGTCGGCCAGGAACGCGGTGTCGGCCGTGCCCTGCCGCGCTGTGGTGGTCAGCATCACACCGAGGTTCGAGTTGTTGGCGAACTCGCGCCGCGTGCGCAGCACGTTGTAGCTCGTGAGCGGCTCGACGGTCTGGCGCCGGCGCGTGAGGCCGGCGGCGATGGTGGCACGCTCTTCCTGACTCACCGCGCTCAGAGCGCCGACCGAGAACTGCCCGACGCGGCCGGTGAGCTTGGCGGCGCCGAGAATCGTGGCCGCCGTCGGCGCCTGGCTGTACTCGCCCTCCCCCTCGTCGACCGAGCCCTGCGGTGAGCGGCCGATCCGCCGCGAATACAGCAGACCCGAGCACTCGCCGTCGTTGCAGTCCATGTTGAAGCGGAAGACGCCGGACCCTTCGACGAAAAACGGCCGCCGCTCGGCGAAGAACAGCTCGAAGGCATCGAGGTTGACCGCCGCCGGATCGGCTTCGACCTGACCGAAGTCGGGGTTGAGGGTGGCGGTCAGCGTGAGCGCCGGGGTGACGGCGTATTTGAGGTCCACGCCGAGGTTGGCGCCAGGATCGGTCGCGTGCGAGAGCGGGTTGTCGCCGTCTTTCGATGCCCGCACCACTTCACCCACCGTGTAGGGCATCAGCTCGAGGCGCTTGGGCGCGCTGCCGGCCTGCAGGCCGTTGACGGTGCCGAACTGCGACACGAAGCCGTTGACGCTTCGGGCGATGAGCGGCCAGGTCGCCGTCTCGTTGGCGCGCGGCAGGTCGCGGATCAGGGCGACGCCCACCGGACCGCCGCCGCGGGCGAAGCGCAACTGCGAGAACGGGATCTTGAACTCGGCGCGCCAGCCCTCGGGGTCGCGCGTGACCTGCACGTCCCACACCGCGTCCCAGCTGTCGTCGTTGGCGCCGTCGTTGAAGTAGTAGCGGTCGGTCTTGACGCCGGCTGGATTGACGCCGAACTCGTAGGCGGTGCGGCGGTCGTAATACGAATCGATGGCCACCTTGAGCCAGTCGGACGGCGAGCGCTCGTCGCGGCGCGTCAGCATGCCGGTGATGCGGCCCGGCTCGCGGTCGAAGGCGCGGACGGCGACGTAGAGGGCCAGGTCGTCATAGGCGATGCGGGCCTCGGTGCGCTCGGTCGGGGCGGCCCCTTCGGCCGGCTCGCGCTGCACGAACTCGCCGATGACCGGGGCCTCGTTCCAGACGGGCTCGTCGAACCGTCCGTCGATCACGATCGGCGCCCCCGCAGCCACGGCCTGGGCCTCGACCGCGAGCACCAGACGCTCGCGTGCGTCGCCGGGGGCGGCCCCGGCTGGGCTGGCCGTATGCGCCACACTCATCGCGATCGCGGCGGCCCACACGCCAGACTTATGCCGTCTACTCATCGACCAATAGGTAGACGAACTATCGGTCGAAAAGGTTGGCGATCTTCAGGGTGCTGGCCGCCTTACGGATTGCGCGGCCACGTCAGCCGGTGCCGACTCACCCCAGATCAGGGTCTCGCCCCAGATCAGCGTGTCGCCCCAGATGATGGACTGGCCGTCGAGCGTGACCAGTCCCTCTCCCCAGACGATGCATTCGCCCCAGATGAGGGTCGTGGACGTGACGACGTTCTCGCCCCAGATGAGCGTGTCTCCCCATACGAGCGACTCGCCCCAGATGAGCGTGTTGCCCCAGACCGTGTTGGCTTGCCACGCGGGAAGGTTGGAGTAGACGGCCTGTCCATAGAGCAGGGCCGTGCCCCAGATGACTCGGCGGCTCCAGGGCGTGTCGATGCCGCCAAGCCGGCTCGATTCCACAACGGGTGCGGTCAGCCACCACGCGCCGAGCGGGCTCGCGGGGTCGAGGCTCTGGGCGAGGGCGAGGGCACCCGCGCCGTTCACACCGCCGGCGCCTTGGGTGAGCAGGTCGTATTCAGCCGCGGCCGACGCGTCCTGGACCGGCACCGCGGTGAACTGCAGCATTGCCTTGATGGCGTTGGGAGGCAAATCGCGCCCCGCGGACGGAAACGCCGCGCGATTGGCTTCGAGCAGCAGTGCCACGACGCCCGTGGTCGTGGCTGCCGCCATACTCGTGCCATACATCTTCACAGCGTCGCCGCCGCCGGATTGCGTGAGGCTCGATTTCGCAAGGGTGGACTCAGTGGCGCTCGTCGCGAACAGGCCGTGCCCTGGGGCCAGCACGTCGGGTTTCGCAAAGCCGTCATACCAGGTCGGCCCGCGCGAGCTGAAGGGCGACACGCTGTCGTCGCGGCGGTCGGCCGTGCCGTGCACGTCGAGGCTGCCGGCGGTGTGGCCGACGGCGCGTTGCCGGGGGACGTGATGCCGGCATAGCCGGATACGCCGGTAGTCGGATTCTGCCCGTAGTTGCCGGCGGAAGTCACGACCACGAGGCCGGCCGCGACGGCGTTCTCGACTGCCTGCACCAAAGGGATCGGTCGCCGCCGGCTCCAAGACGGGATGGCCGAGCGACAGGTTCACGATATGGATGTTGAGCGTGCGCCGGTTCGTCGTCAGGAACTCAAGCGCCTTGATCAGGTTGCTCGTCGTGCCCTGGCCGGTCGCGTCGAGCACCCTGACGCCCACGAAGTGCACCTTCGGAGCCAGACCCGCGAACGTGAGCGACGAGGCGCCGATGAGCCCGGCTACATGTGTACCGTGTCCGTAGGCGTCAGTGGGGGTCGAGGTTCTGCCGGCGCGCCCGGCCTTGGTGGTGAAGTCGTAGTAGGCCGAGATGCGACCGCTGAACTCGCTGGCCGTGCCGTCGATCCCCGAATCCACGATGGCCACGCCCACGCCCGCCCCCGTGCGGCCGCTGAACTGCACGCCGAGAGATCCCATCAGCGCGTTCCACTGCGGCCACGAGGTACCCAAGTCGGCGAGCAGGCTCGAGAAGTCCTCCGAGCCCGACGTCGTGGTGGTCGTCGAGGTGGTGGTCGAGGTCCTCCTCGAACCGGCGCCTGCCGCCTGGATGACCGCGTCCGCCGAGACGCCGGCCACCGAGTCCAGTTCGACGAGGTCGCCGATGTCGTCTGGTGCAAGTACAGTCGGCACGCCTGCGGCCGTCGACATCCCGTCGTCGACTGCGAGCCGGCGCGCCTTGAGGGCCGCGCGCAGTTCCTGTTCCCGTCCGGGCACGGCCCGCACAATCACCGCAATGGGCTGATGGGCCGCTTGCGCCTCGCGAACCGCACGGTCGGTCTTGCGATGGCCGGGCCTGCCGGCGGCGAAGGCGAGTCCTGTCGCCAGGACGAACGCGATACAGGCCAGCAGGCCCAGCCGCCAGGGGGCGTTCGTTCGCGTCTTGATCATGGTCACGATGGCATCCAGTGGTGTACGGCGTAGTGAGTGACGGGGTGGTGTGAGGCGCGCGCCGCCGACCAGTTGTCGCTGAGGATTCCCCACAGCGCTTGGTCCAGACGTTCGCCGTGGCGCTCGAACGACTGGCGCAGCACCGCTTCCTTGCACGCGCCCAGCTTTGCCAAGGCGCCGTTTCCACGGCCGTTGGCCACCGCGGATCGGGCCTCGAGGCGATGGAGACCCATCGTGTCGAAGGCGAAGTCTACGACGCGCTGGGCCCCGGCCAGGAACAGGCCCGTGCCCCAGTACGCCTGGCCCAAGATGAAGCCCCACTCCGCCACGCCGTTGCGCCCCTCGAGCAGGCGCACCTGGAAGATTCCGACGGCAGCGGCCTCGCCGTCGGGCACGACCGCGAAGCAGGCATAGCGACCGGCCGCACGTTCCCGGTGCGTCCAGGCGATGAAGCGCTCGAAGCCGGCCACGCTTGTGGGCGGCGGCGAGATGAAGCGGCTCACTTCTGCCGTCGTGAGCGTCGCGGCTAGCGACGGGGCGTCGGCTGCCGTCAGTTCGCGCAGCGTGAGGCCCAGACCGTGCAGGACAGGTAGGCCGTCGCGCCAGTCGGCGGGCGCAGCCGGTCCCCATGTGGGGAGCAACGCGGCCAGCTGCGGCTGCGCGTGGCGGTCGTCGGTGGGGCAATAGGGCATCATTTCCATGACAGGTCTCCTCGTGGCCGGCTGATTCGACCGGTCATGGCTGCGAGCCCAGCACTTCGCCCCAGACGATGTTGTCGCCCCAGACGATGTCTTCGCCCCACACGATGTTTTCGCCCCACACGATGTTCTCGCCCCAGACGATGTTGATCCCCCAGACGATGTTGTTCCCCCAGACGACGTTCTGGCCCCACACGATGTTCTCGCCCCAGACGATGTTGTCGCCCCAGACGATGTTCTCGCCCCACACGATGTTGTTCGCCCAGGCGCCGTTGTTCGTGTAGATCGCTTCCCCCCACACGATGTTTTCGCCCCACACGATGTTCTCGCCCCACACGATGTTCTGGCCGTCCACCGTCGTGGCCTGCGTCACGCCCGTGGTCAGCCAGCTGCTGCCCACGGGCAGCGTGGGATTGATCGCCTGGGCCAGCACCAGCGCGCCGGCCGGATTCAGGGCGCCGGCCCCCTGCGCCAGCACGTGATAGGGCGTGGCCGCGGCGTCGACCATCGGGAACGCCGTCTGCTGCAACATCGCCTTCACGGCGTTCGGCGTGGGCTTGCTGCCGAAGGTCGCCTTGGCCTGTTCGATCATCAACGCCACCGTGCCACTCACGACGCTGGCCGCCATGCTCGTGCCGCTCAGCTTCAGGTACGGACGGCCGCCGAGCGTCAGGCGGTTGCTCGGGAAGAGCGTGTAGAGCGTCTGATTCGTGGCCGCCGGGCCCACCAGGCGGTGGCCCGGGGCGATCACGTCGGGCTTCGCGTAGCCGTCATACCACGTCGGCCCGCGCGAGCTGTACTCGGCCACCACGTCGTCCGAGCGTCGCGCCGTATCCTGCGTGCGCAGGGCGCCCACGGTGATGGCGGAGGGTGCGTTGCCGGGCGAGCTGATCCCCGCGTAGCCCACCTGGCCCGTGACCGGGTTGGTGCCGAAGTTACCGGCCGACGACACCACCACGATGCCGGCGCGCACCGCCGCTTCCACCGCCTGCACCAGCGGGTCGGTGGCCGCCGGTTCGAAGATCGGGTGGCCCAGCGAGAGGTTGATGATGTCGATGCCGTAGGTCGCCTTGTTGGCGACCGCCCACTGAATCGCAGTGATCACGTGGCTGGTCGCGCCCGAGCCGTCATTGCCGAGCACGCGCAGGCTGACATACGAGACGCCCGGGGCCACGCCCTTGATCTCGGCCTGGCTGCCCCCGATGAGACCCGCCACGTGCGTGCCGTGGCCGTAGCCGTCGACCGCAGTCACCGCGGGCGGGTTGGCATTGCCGGTGGTGAAGTCGCGCGTCGTCTTCACCCGCGTCGACAGGCCCCCATCGAGCACCAGGCCCGAGTCGATCACCGCCACCGTCACGCCCGTGCCCGTGCGCGTCGTCGTGGCCGTGCCGCTCGTGGCGCTGTCGAGCGCCAGCGTGCTGCGCAGGGTGTACGGCGCGAGCGTGGCCGTCACGTTCTTGGCAAATTCCGACGTGTCGGTGAAGGCCGCGTACGTGCTCGTCGTCTTGGTCGCCGTGGCGCTCATGATCGCGCCGACTGCGACGGGCGCGGGCAGCGTCATCGCGAAGCTCGCGTTGCCCGAGCTGTTGGTCGCGACGTTCACGAACCCCAGATAGGTCTGGCCTTCCCCGTTGGTCGTGCTGTCCCCCGTCACGTTGGTGAAGAACTCCACGCGGAAGAAGCTGCTGGCCGTGCTGTTCAGCGTGCCGGTCACTTCTACCAGAGTGCCCGTGGTGACGGCCTTGGTCAGCACCGGGTAGTTCTGCCCGTTGTTCGTGCCGGTGTCGGCATCATTCGTATCGTTGGTGAGCACGCCGTTGGCTCCCAGGTCGACACCCAGCCCGGAGTTCCCGAAGATCGAGTTGCCGACGACCGTCTGGCTGCTGCCGTTGACGACGTTCACGCCGTCGAGGGCATTGAACGCAACCACGTTGCCGGCCCCGGGCGCCGTGCCGCCCACGAGGTTCCCGGTGGAGCTGCCCTGAATCTGGATGCCGTCGCCCAGGCGGTTGCCGCGATTGAGCGCGCCGGTGGCGTCGGTGCCGAAGTAGTTGCCCTGCACCACGTTGTTCGACGTGTTGATCTCGAGGCCCTCGTAATTCTTCGAGATGACGTTGCGCGCCGCCGCGGTGGTGCCGCCGATGGTGTTGCCGCTGCCGGAGATGAGAGCGACACCGACGTCGTTGTTGCCAGCGCCGGTCGAGCCGTCGGGATCCAGGCCGATGGTGTTGCCGAGGATCGCGTGGCTCGTGACGCCGGAGCCGACCACGGTGAGGCCCTCGTCGCTGTTGTTGGTGATGACGTTGCGGTCGTATGGGCCGGTGCCGCCAATCATCGCTCTGGCGCCCGCCAGGTCGATGCCGTCGTCACCGTTGCCGGTGCCGGTGGTGCCGGTGCCCGCCGTGCCGATCCAGTTGCCGGCGATCGTGATGTCGTCGGCGCCCGACGGGATCCTGATGCCGTCCACGTCAAAGCGGGTGATCATCAGTCCGCGGACGACGCTGTAGTCCGCCGTGGCGTTGAACACCAGGCCCGATGCGCTTGACACGCCGTTGCCGTCGACGCGAATCAACGGCGTGCCGGCGAAGCCGGGCTGCGTTGTGGCGTCGATCGTGGTCTGCCCGGTGATCGTCGGCAAGGCGCTCGTGACGGTGATGGTTCTGGTGCCAGTGCCGGGGATGTTGAACACAACCGCGTCGGCGCCGGCGCGGTTGTTGGCGTCGGTGATGGCCTGGCGCAGCGACCCGGCGCCCGAGTTGGTGGTGGTGGTCACGGTGTAGGTCGCGCCGATCGGCGACGCCTGCATCGACGTGACCGGCGCGTCGCTCGACAGCGCGACGACGTCGGGGTGGTTGCGCAGCTGGCGTAGCAGGCGGCGCGGGATGCGACCCGCAAACGCGTCGATGACGCCGAAGTCGACCTCGGCGCGTTCGCCTTGCGCCTGGAGCGCCTGCAGCAGCCAGCGCTTGGCGCCGGGCTTCAGCGTGATGATGACGCGCTCCCGCTCGCTGCCGTCGCCCTGGTTCAGCCGCTCGGCGAGTTGCCGGTCAGCCCGGTCGGCCCGCGGCTTCGGCCCGCGGCCTTGGCCGCGTCCCTGCGCCTGGGGCGCCACCGCACCCGTAGCCACCAGCAGGGCCAGGGCCATCGCATAACAGCCCGCGGACCAGTGCCTGCCGCGGCGCGCGGGGCGCTGGGGAGGTGGTAGGGCGGTGAGGGACGTGAGCGGGTGTCGGAAATCCATACCGCAGGTGTTAGCAAGGGCGCGGCCATAACCCACCCTGCCGACCTAAGTGCTTGCGACACAGTCAGTTCCTCGATTCGCTGGGCCTGAGGCCGGCAACGCAGGGGAGGTGTCGGTGTGCCGACATGGCACACGGCTTCGGCTTCTCCACCCCAGGCGGCAGAGTCAAGAATCGAGGTAGTGGCCAGCGAAGACCGCCAGAACGACAGCCTGGCGGGCGGCTGACCGCGAGGTATTGCCGGTATAGAACATGTGTCTCGGAACGAGACGCGCTGGAGCGTGCAGGGCGCTGCGCCACGGGCAGCCTGAGGTGTCGAACGACGGCCGAGGGGTGCCTCGTCGCGGCGGTGGCCGAGGACTTATGAGGGTGGAAGGACCGGCAGCCGCCGAATGGCCTGTGCACACGTTCTGCGAGCGCGATGCGACGGCTGTCCAGGCGGACGCCCCTCGCGCATCGCGCTCCCGTGCCGTTGGTCGAGCAACTGGGATCGCCGTGAAATCGCGTGGCAAAAGCCACGTCGGGCACGGAAGCCCGCCCCCCGAACCCGAGACCACAATCTGGTCAGTGAACCGCCGGGCCCTCCGTAGGGTGCACTGCCCTGCTGCTTATTGCGTTGTCACCGATTCGACTTTCTCGGCTGCCAACGCGCGGTACGACGCTACCCATTCGCGGTCGTCCACGAAGCATTTCAGCGTGATTATGGCAGGCACGGCGAGCGCCCTCGCACGGGTGAGCGACACGCTCCTTGCCCGGTTCAGTGCACGACTGCGGCTGGCCGCGGTCTCGCCGCCACCCAGTCCTCGCGCACGAGGCCCCACAGCGTCTGGTCGAGACGTTCGCCGTGCCTTTCGAACGACTGCCGCAGCACGGCTTCCTTCACCGCGCCCAGCTTGGCCAACGCGCCGTTGCCGCGTCCGTTCTGCACCGCCGCGCGCGCCTCGAGCCGATGCAGGCCCATCTCGCGGAAGGCAAAGTCCACGACGCGCTGCGCGCCAGCGAGAAAGAGGCCGGTGCCCCAGTAGGCCTGGCCCAGGATGAAGCCCCATTCGGCCACGCCGTCGCGGCCCTCGAGCAGCCGCACCTGAAAGATGCCGACCGGGGCGGTCTCGCCGTCGGGCACGACGGCGAAGCAGGCGTAGCGGCCGGTCGCGCGTTCCCGGTGCGTCCAGGCGATGAAGCGCTCGAAGCCGGCGACGCTCGTCGGCGGAGGCGAGATGAAGCGGCTCACCTGAGCGGTCGTGAGAAGCGCGGCAAGCGAAGGTGCATCTGCGGCCTGTAGCCCGCGCAGGGTGAGGCCCAGGGCCGTCAGCACGGGCAAGCCCTCGCGCCAGTCGCGCCCGGCCTTCAGGCCGAGCGTCGGCAGAGACGCGACGTCATCGTTGCGCCGTGCGGCCGACGGGCCGGTGTGATGCGGCATCAGTTCCATGGTGTGTGCTCCAGATCGTCCAACGTGGGCCAGCTCGCCGGCGGCCGCTAGTACTGGTCCAGTCCGCCGCCACAGGCGAGGGCCCCGCCGATGACGTCGTTGACCGACATGAAGGTCTCACCCCAGACGATGTTGTCGCCCCAGACGATGTTTTCACCCCAGACGATGTTCTCGCCCCACACGATGTTGTTGCCCCACACGAGGTTCTCACCCCACACGATGTTCTCGCCCCAGACGATGTTCTGCCCCCAGACGACGTTCTCGCCCCACACGATGTTGTTGGCCCAGGCATCGCGCTTCGTGTAGATGGCTTCGCCCCACACGACGTTGTCGCCCCACACGATGTTCTCGCCCCACACGATGTTCTGGCCGTCCACCGTCGTGGACTCGGTCACGCCCACCGTCAGCCAGTTGGTGCCGACGGTTGCGGTG
>JANNIB010000294.1:0-4387 GCA_031404695.1 Acidobacteriota bacterium | reverse complement strand
GCCTCAAGGGCGACGAGAAGGACGCCGTGATGCGGCGCTTCGTCAGCGGCGAGGTGCAGATCCTCGTCAGCACGACGGTCATCGAAGTGGGCGTCGATGTGCCCAACGCCACCGTGATGGTGGTCGAACACGCTGAGCGCTTCGGCCTGGCGCAGCTGCATCAACTGCGCGGCCGGATCGGGCGCGGCTCCGAGGCCTCCACCTGCGTGCTGCTCTACGACGCCCCGTGGAGCGAGGAATCACGCGCAAGGTTGACGGCGCTGGCGGAGTCCGAGGACGGCTTCATGCTGGCGGAAACCGATCTCGCCATTCGCGGCCCCGGCGACGTCTTCGGCACGCGCCAGTCGGGCGTGCCGGGCCTGCGCGCCGGTGACATGGTGCGCGACGCCGGGCTGCTCGCCCTGGCGCACGAGGAAGCCCGCCGCCTGGTCGACGCCAACGCCGTCCCCGCCGCGCTGGCCGCGCATGTGAGCCGCGTCTGGCAACAACAGTTCGGCCTGGTGACGGTCGGCTAGGGATCATGCGCATCATCGCCGGCACGCAGAAGGGACGGGTGCTGCAATCGCCCTCGTGGGAAGGCGTGCGGCCCACCTCCGATCGCCTGCGCGAGACGCTCTTCAACGTGCTCGCCGCCGAGGTGGACGGGGCCCGCGTGCTCGACGTCTGCGCCGGCACCGGCGCCATCGCGCTCGAGGCGCTCAGCCGCGGCGCCGTCTCGGCGACATGCCTCGAGAGCGATGCCCGCAGCGTCGCCCTCATCGCCGCCAACGCCGCCCTGTGCGGCCTCGCAAATCGCTGTATGATCATCCGCGGCACGGCGCCGGACGCGCTGACGGACGGGCGGATCGGCGGCCCCTTCGACCTCATCATCCTCGACCCGCCGTATGCGGCGCCGTGGATCGAGGCGGCAGTCGCCGCAGCGGCTCCGTTGCTGGCGCCGGGCGGCAGGGTCGCCCTCGAGCACGCGGCCACACGCGCGGCGCCCGACGTCGCGGGGCTGGCGCTCGAGCGGACCAGGCGGGCAGGGGATTCGGCGCTCAGCACCTATCGCGCCGTGACGACCGACGACAGAGGAGCGCAGCACCCATGACGACGAGCGGCACACCCGGTACGCGGCTCGCGATCTATCCCGGCTCGTTCGATCCGATCACGAACGGCCACGTGGACATCATCGAGCGCGGCCTGCGCCTGTTCGACCGCGTCGTCGTTGCCGTGCTCAGGAACGAAGCGAAGGCGCCGCTCTTCAGCGCCCACGACCGCGTCCAGCTCATTCGCGACGTCTTCGGCGATCGCCCCGGACTCGAGGTGGACACCTTCGACGGCCTGCTGGTCGACTACGCCGCCGCCCGGGGCGCCGCGGTCATCGTCAAGGGGCTGCGCAGCATCGGCGACTACGAATACGAATCGCAGATGGCGCTCATGAATCGACGTTTGCGTCCCGACATCGAGACGATGTTCCTGATGCCGGCCGAACCCTACGCCTACACCAGCTCCCGCCTGATCAAGGAAGTCTGCCGCCTCGGCGGCGACATCCGCGGACTGGTGCCGCCGCTGGTCGAGGCCCGCCTGCAGCGCACGTTCGAGGCGCTGCGCAATCCACATTCCGCTCCGAGGCAGGTATGACCTTTGCCGCCCGCATGGCCCGCGTGGCCCCGTCTCCCACGCTCAAAGTCGCCGCCGAGGCCGACCGTCTGCGCCGCGCCGGCGTCGACGTGGTCGACTTCGGCGCCGGCGAACCCGACTTCCAGACGCCCCGCAACGTGACCGACGCGGCGCATCGCGCCATCGATGCCGGCTTCACGAAATATACGCCGGCGGCCGGCGCCGCCGACGTGCGTGAGGCGGTCTGTCACCGCGCCCGCCAAGACTACGGCGTCAGCTACACGCCGGCCGAGGTCATCGTGTCGGCTGGAGCCAAGCAGGCGCTGTACAACACGGCTGTGGTGCTGTTCGATGACGGCGACGACGTGATTACGCATTCGCCGTTCTGGCCGACCATCGTCGATCAGGTGCTGCTGTGCGGCGCCACGCCGGTGCTGGCGCGGGGTCAGCGCGAGCGCGGGTTCGTGGTCGAGGCCGATGAGATCCTCGACCGCGTCACGATCAGGACCAAGGCCATCATCCTGAATTCGCCGTGCAACCCGACCGGCGCGGTGATGCGCGAAGAGACGGTGGCCGCCATCGCCGACCACTGCGCGAAGACGGGCGTGTGGATCGTCGTCGATCTCACCTACGACAAGCTCATCTACGAACCGGTGGCCCATAACCTCGTGAAGGTCCTCACCGACCGGCACCGCGATCGCACGGTCATCTGCAGTTCGGCTTCCAAGGCCTACGCGATGACCGGCTGGCGCGCCGGCTGGGCCGCTGGCCCGAAAGACTTCATCACCGCCTGCAACACCGTGCAGGGGCACGCCACCTCGAACGTGTCGTCGATCAGCCAGAAAGCGCTGGTCGAGGCCCTCACCGGGCCGCAGGACGCCGTCGGCGCGATGCTCGACGAATATCGCGGCCGCCGCGACGAGACACTCGGCTGGCTCACCGCCGACGCCCGCGTCGAGTGCCAGCGGCCTGGCGGCGCCTTCTATCTGTTCCCCTACATCGCCGAGTTGCTCGCCCCGTGCGGCGTGAAGACGTCGGCGGCGTTCGCCGACCTGCTGCTGGCCGAGGCCCGCGTGGCCTTGACCGCAGGCGAGGGCTTCGACGCCCCGGGCTTCGTCCGCATCTCCTACGCCACCTCACGCGAGCGGCTGCGAGAGGGCGTCACCCGGTTGCAGGAGTTCGTCCACGCCCGCGAACGCGGCGCCACGACGGCGCGCTGAGCACCGTGCACGAGGCGCTGCAAGCGACGCTCGCCGGCATCGTCGGCGCTCCATGGATCTCCGCCGATCCAGCGGTGCTCGAGGCGGCCGGCCGTGACGCGCTGAAGCGCGGACGCCGGCCCGACCTCGTCGTCACGCCGTGCACGGCGGCGGAAGTGGCCGCCATCGCCCGCGCCTGCCACGAGGCCCGCGTGCCGATGACGGTGCGCGGCGCCGGCACCGGCTACACCGGCGGCGCCGTCCCGATCCGCGGCGGCATCGTCATCGCGATGTCGCGCTTCGACCGCATCCTGGAGATCGACGAGGCGAACCTGCTGGCCGTCGTGCAGCCCAACGTCATCACGGGCGACCTCCACACCGCCGTGGAAGCACGCGGCCTCTTCTATCCGCCCGACCCGGCGAGTCTCGCCGAATGTGCGATCGGCGGCAACGTCGCCGAGTGCGCCGGCGGACCGCGCGCGTTCAAGTACGGCACCACCCGCCGCTACGTGCTGGGGCTCGAAGCCGTGCTGCCCACCGGCGAGATCCTCCACACCGGCGGGAAGACGGTCAAGAACGTCACCGGCTACGCGCTCACGGACCTGCTGGTGGGTTCGGAAGGCACGCTCGCCATCATCACCGAAGTCACCGTGCGCCTGGTCCCGAAGCCGGCCGCCCGCCGCACCTTCGCCGCGACCTACGCCTCGATCGAGGCGGCGGCCGGCGCCGTCGGCGCGATCGTCGCGGCCGGGGTGGTGCCGGCGACCCTCGAAATCATCGACGCCGCATCGCTCGACGCCGTGGCGCGGCACCTGGGCCGGCCGCTGGCGCCGGCCGGCACCGCGGCGCTGCTGCTGGTCGAAGTCGACGGCGGGGAAGCCGCCGCCGACGGCGAGGCGCAGCTGGCACGCAACGCCTGCCGCGCCACCGGCGCCACCTCGCTCGTGGCGGCCGACACCGCCCAGTCGCGGGCGGCCGTGTGGGAAGCGCGACGGGAGCTGTCGTATGCGCTGCGGCGGCTGGCGCCCCGCAAGATCAACCACGACGTCGTGGTGCCGCGCGGGCGCCTGCCGGCGCTCTTCGCGCTCGTGGAGCGGGTGCGGCAGCGCCACGGCCTGGTCGTGGCGGCGTTCGGCCATGCCGGCGACGGCAACATCCACGTCAACCTGATGGTCGACCCGGCAAACGCCGACGAGATGGCACGAGCCGCATCAGCCGAGCGCCAGCTGTTCGAAGGGGTGGTCGCGCTGGAAGGCGCGATCTCGGGCGAACACGGCATCGGTTACGCCAAGGCCAAGTACCTCGGCCTGCAGCTGTCGGAGGCGGAGATCGCGCTCATGGCACGCCTCAAGCACGCCTTCGATCCGCACGGCGTGCTGAACCCCGGCAAGATGTGGGAGACGACCGCCGACGACCTGCGGAGCGTGTCGCCGGAGCCGTCGGACAGTTGAGGCCGGCCCCTACTCCCGGGTGCTGACGAGCACGATGCGCTGCACGTCGCGCGCCGGGTCGGGCCACAGGAACGAGCGCAGCCGCAGGCCCGCCTCGTTCAGATAGGCGAACTCGGCCAGCCGCGTCGCCTTCTT
>JANNIB010000293.1:0-7868 GCA_031404695.1 Acidobacteriota bacterium | reverse complement strand
GGTCCTCGTGCTGGGCCTCTTCCGCAGCCGCACCGTGCTGGGGCTGTCGCCGCTCTACATCGTCATCGGCGGCTTCCAGTACCTGGAGGCCTCGCTCAGCCTGCGGGTCGAGGTGGCCCCGGGCTGGGAGGTCTATCCGGCGTCGATGGTCATGTTCACCGCGACCTTGCTGGCGGTGCTGCTGGTCTACATCAAGGAAGACACGCGCGAAGCGCGCAAGCTCGTCTACGGCCTGGTGCTCGCCAACGCCGGGTTGTCGCTGGTGTCGATGGTGATCAGTCAGCACATGCTGATTCCCGGCAGCGAGGTACCTGCCGGTCTCACGGCCGGGACCTTCCAGAACAGCGCCTGGGTGGCGCTCGTCGGCACGGTGCTGCTGCCGCTCGACGTCATCGGCATCATCCTCGTCTACGAGTTCGTGAGCCGCTACGTCGCGTCCACGTTCGGTCGGGCGGCGCTGGCGCTGCTGGCGATCGTGGCGGTCGACAACTTCCTCTTCACCTTGGCCGTGCAGTGGGGCCGGCCGGCGCTGCCGCGCCTGATGCTGGCCGGACTGGTCGGCAAGTCGGCAGCCGCCCTGCTCTACGCATCGGCGCTGACGCTGTACCTGCGCTACTTCGAGCCCGCCGTCGCCACCGTCGGCACCGGCGATGTCGCGGATGTGCTGCAGAAGCTGACCTACCGTCAGCTCTACGAACAGGCGCGCACGCGGATGACACGCGACGCGCTGACCGGCCTCTACAATCGCGGCTACTTCGACGAGGCCCTGCCGCGCGCCGTGGCCCACGCCGAGCGCTACCAGCATCCGCTGAGCGTGTTGCTCGTGGATACCGACCACTTCAAGGAGATCAACGACACCCACAGCCACCTCGTGGGCGACCGCGTGCTCAAGCTGGTGGCGGAGCTGCTGGCCGAACACGCGCGCTCGGCCGACACGGTGTGCCGCTACGGCGGCGACGAGTTCGTCGTGATCCTGTCGAGCGCCGATGCGGCCAGCGCCGCCGCGTTCGCCGAACGCTTCCGCCGCCGCCTGCGCGACCGCGCCGAGGTGGCGCTGCAGGGCGGCACGGTGCACATCACCGCCACGGTCGGCATCGCCACGTTCCTCGAGGATCCGGTGGCGCGCACCGCCGAAGACCTGCTGCGCCTGGCCGACAATCGCCTCTACGTGGGAAAACGCGCCGGACGCGATCAGGTGGTGTGGCGCGACGCGCCGGTCACGTCATGAGCGCAGCCGGAGACCGGGATTTGTAACGGGGTCAGACCCCGTTACAAACGGTGACCGTGACAGACCCCGTTACAATTGCCCGAAAGGAGCGTGTCATGCGCCGTCCCGTCTTTGCCTTCGCCGCACTCGCTGTCCTGCTCGCGTCGTCGTCGGCCCTCGCGCAGACGCCGGCCGAGTCCCGCTACGTGCTGCCGCCGCAGGCGATCGTCGATGCCCTCGACGCTCCGCCGCCGCCCGACGTCTACCTGAGTCCGGCACGCGACGTCGTCGCCGTGCTCGACCGCGCGCCGATGCCGTCGATCGCCGAGCTGGCGCGCCCGATGCTGCGCCTCGCCGGCCTGCGCATCGACCCGCGCAACAACGGACGCCACCGTGCCCGCACCGCCCGCGCCCTGGCCCTGAAGGCGGTGGCCGATGGCACCACGCGCACGGTCACGCTGCCGCCCGCCCCCGCGCTCACGTGGCTGGGCTTCTCGGCCGACGGCGCCCGCTTCGCCTTCACGCACGCGCGCGACACGGCCATCGAGTTGTGGATCGGTGAGTCTGCCACCGGCGGCGCCCGCGCCGTGCCCGGCCTGGCCCTGAACGGGGTCTTCGCGACGCCGTGCACGTGGGTGGGCACCGGGAGCCGGCTGCTGTGCAGCGCGATCCCCGCCGGCCGCGCCGCGGCGCCGGTGGCACCGGTGGCGCCAAGTGGCCCCAACGTGCAGGAACACCGCGGCGGCGTGGCGCCGGTGCGCACCTATCAGGACCTGCTGACCTCGGCGCACGACGAAGCGCTCTTCACCTATCACGGCACCAGTCAGCTGGTGTTCGTGAACGCGGTCGGCTACGAGCGCACGCCGCTCGGACGTCCGGGCCTGCATGCGCAGGCACAGCCATCGCCCGACGGCGAGCACGTGCTCGTCACCACGCTCACCGCGCCGTTCTCGCGCCTGGTGCCCTACGACGACTTCGCCAAGACGATCGCCGTCTGGGATCGCAGTGGCGCCGTCACGAAGACGATCGCGACGCTGCCGGTGGCCGACAACGTGCCCAACAGCGGCGTGCCCACGGGCCCGCGCGCCGTGCGCTGGCAGCCGGTGGCACCTGCGACGCTCACGTGGGCCGAAGCACTCGACGGCGGCAATCCGAAGGTGGCCGCCGCGCACCGCGACCGCGTCGTCACGCTGGCGGCGCCGTTTGCGGCCGCGCCGGTGGAACTGGCACGCACTGAATATCGCTTCGGCGCGTTGCAGTGGACCGACAAGGGCGTTGGCCTGCTCACGGAGAACGATCGCACGACGCGTCGCACCCGCACGTGGGTGCTAGGTACCGCCGGCGCCGCGCCGCGCAAGCTCTGGGACCGCAGCGCCGAAGACAGCTACAGCCATCCCGGCACGCCGGTCCGGCGGGAGGGCGCGTCGGGTCTCGACGTCATCCCGCAGACCGGCTCCACGATCTTCCTCGCCGGCGCCGGTGCCTCTGCGCAGGGCGACAAGCCGTTTCTCGACGCGCTCGATCTCACCACCCTCAAGGCGGCCCGCAAGTATCAGATGACCGAAGGCTACGAGCCGGTGCTGGGCCTGTTGTCGGATGACGGCTCGCGCGTGCTGACGCGCTTCGAGACCAAGGCCACGCCGCCGGCGACGCTCGTGCGCTCGACCGCCGATGGCCGCCGCGTGACGCTCACCACGTCGGCGGATCCTGCCCCGGCCGTCTCCGGCGCGCAGAAGCAGGTCATCACCTACGCCCGCGCCGACGGCGTGCAGCTGTCGGCCACGCTCTACACGCCGGCCGGGTGGACGCCGGACAAGGGCCGGCTGCCGACGATCTTCTGGGCCTATCCGCGCGAGTTCGTCGACCCGAACGCCGCCGGCCAGGTGACCGGCTCGCCGCAGCGCTTCACGTCGGTGAGCGGCGCCTCGCATCTGCTGCTGCTCACACAGGGCTACGCGATTCTCGACGACCCCTCGATGCCGATCGTCGGCCCCGGTGAAACCGCCAACAACACCTACATCGAGCAGCTCGTGGCCAGTGCCAAGGCGGCCGTCGACAAGGTGGTGGCGATGGGCGTCGCCGATCCGAATCGCCTCGTCGCCGGGGGCCACAGCTACGGCGGCTTCATGACGGCGAACCTGCTCGCGCACTCCGACCTCTTCAAGGCCGGCATCGCCCGCAGCGGCGCCTACAACCGCACGCTCACGCCGTTCGGCTTCCAGAATGAACAGCGCACGTTCTGGGAAGTGCCGGAGATCTACAGCCGCATGTCGCCCTTCAACCACGCGCACCTGATCAAGGAACCGGTGCTGCTGATTCACGGCGAAGCCGATGACAACAGCGGCACCTTCCCGATTCAGTCGGAGCGCTTCTACGTCGCGCTCAAGGGCCACGGGGCGACAGTGCGCTACGTGACCCTGCCGCACGAAGCGCACGGCTACGCCGCGCGCGAGTCGGTGCTGCACACGGTGGCGGAGATGCTCAACTGGGCGAACGAGTGGACCAAGCCCGGCACGACGTCGACGGCGCAGCCGCAGAAGTAAGGAGGCCCGCGGGCTCGACGACCAACGCTCGATGTTGTGGCTGTCGCCGCGCAAGCCGACGTCGGTGTGGTCGGCGCCCAACAAGGTCCGCGTGGCGCGTGTGATGGCCGCCGGTCTCATGCATCCGGCCGGCCTGGCGAAGGTGGAGCTCGCCAGGAAGAACGGCTCGTGGCAGGCGCTGGCGGCCGTTGCGGGCGCTCGTGCGCACTTCGACGCATTTCCGGCGACGGCGAAAAAGGCCGGGCTCGAGTGGGTGCGCCAGGCGAAGCGTCCGGAGACGCGGGGCGCCGTATCGCCGAGTCGGCCCGCATGGCGGCGGACAACCAGCTGATGAACGCGACCTCGGCGAAGATTCTTGCCGGGCCACGACTTCGTTCCGCCGAAGGCTGAAAGCTACGCGCCCATCACCCCCGGGAAGCCCCAGAACATTGCATTCATGGGGCCGGGAAAGGCTCGTGCGGGTTGGCGCAGGGCTTGCTATATCCCGGGCATGCTGGATTCGCTGCCATCGTCTGCAACGCAGGCCCTCCGACGGGTGACGTCGGGCTGGAGTCATCTCGCTCGACCGTCCGTCGACCTCGGGCGCGTCGCCTACGAGCCTGGCTGCGTCGTCGATGACGACCCGGGCGAAATCGTGCGTCATGCAGCGCCGCTCGACGACCGCGCCCGCGCACAGCTGCGGGAGCAGCAGATTGCCCGTCTACGTCCCGATCCCGTGGCGGTCGTGGCGCGCGAACGGCGCATTGCGATCGAACGCGCGCCGACGGGTCGGGTGCTGCGCGCCAGGTTCGCCTGAGCACGCGCTCGACTGACGGCGCCCGCCAGCACCATCGCGCACAGGCGCGGCCGGCCCTACACTACGCGCATGTCGATGCGCCTTCCCAGACGACGCTTCCTGCGCGTCCTCAGCACCGGCACGCTCGTGGGCGCAACCCACGCCTGGCGTGCCCGTGAGGCCGCGGCCCAGCCACCGTCGCATGTCGAGGCCCGCGCCCACGAGGTGCTGCGCGTCTTCGATGCCCAGGGCCACCATCGCACCGGCACCGACGTGGACCGCGCCTCCGGCGAGTGGCTGCACCGCGAAACGGCGCGTGCCGGCGGCCACGCCCGGCTGGTGCCCTTCGCCCTCGACCGGCTCGATGTCCTCGAGGGGTATGTCGAGGTCGGGGGACGACGGACCGAGGGCCTGCCGCTCTTCGATGGCGGCACCACGGACGCGGCCGGCGTGTCGGCGCCGCTCGGTCCCCAGGGCGTCCATCTGGCGATCGCCGACCGGGCGGCCATCGGCACCGAGGGCGAGTTTCTCGCCACGGTGCGCCGCGGTGGCCAGGTCACGGCGATCGTGGTCGTGACCACCACCAGTGTGCCGGGCCTGGTGCCGTCGAACGCCCGCGCCTTCGCCGCGCCGTACGGCTGCCCGGTGCTGCAGGTCGGCAGCGAGTCGCGCGGCGTACTCGAAGCGGCGGCACGATCCGGCGCCACGGCGCGGGTGGTCTGCCGCACGACGCGCACGCGCACCACGGCAGCGAACGTCGTCGCCGAGGTGCCCGGCCGGGACGCGTCGCTGGCGCCACTGGTCGTCATCACGCCGCGCAGCGGCTGGTGGACGTGTGCTGCCGAACGTGGCGGCGGTCTGGTCTGCTGGCTGGAAGCGATGCGGGCGCTGGCGGCCGCTCGGCCGGCGCGGCGGACGGTGTTGGTGGCCTCGAGCGGCCACGAGCTGGGACATCTGGGCCTCGACGCGTTCCTGCACGCCGACGAGGCGCTGCTCGGCACGGCCCACGCCTGGATCCACCTCGGGGCCAACATCGGCGCCGGCGCGACCGGCGCGCTGATGCAGTCATCACACGATGCGCTCGACGAGGTGTTGACCAGCGCGATGACCGCATCCGGGGCCGCCATCGCGGCCCGCCTCCCGCGCGGCCGCGTGCCGGCCGGCGAGGCGCGCAATCTTCACGTCGGCGGCGCGCGCTATGTGTCGCTCATCGGCCAGGGGAACGCCTGGTTCCATCATCAGGACGATCGCTATCCGGCGGCGGTGACCTCCGACGGCGTGGCGCGCTACGCGCGTGCCGTGGCCGCGGCGGCCATGCGCCTGGCCAGCACCTGACGGCGACGGCTACTGGCGCGTCGTCGCCGGCACCGGCCAGCCCTTGTCGATCGGCTTGGCGGGATCGGCCGTGATCTGGATGTCGGCGCAGTGGTGGTACGAATACCCGCCCGGCTGGTTGTAGGCGTGGTCGGCCATGAACTGGATCACCTGCAGTGTGCACTTCTCGCAGGTGATGTTCGGCAACTGGATGTCGGCTTCGAAGGTGGCCGGGCTGGCCGGCCGCGTGTAGTGCGGGAAGAGCCCGTCCGCGAGCACCGGCAGCTGCGGCGGGCTCTGGATGACGCCCCATACCGACCGTGGGCCCTTCTCGGTGGTGCGTTCGACGGTCACCGTGTCGGGCGGCAGCTCGTCGCGCGAGTTGACGGCCAGCGCCACCCGGTAGTGCCCGGGGTGATAGATGGTCTCGACCACCTTCAGGTGCAGCAGCGAGCCGCCGACGGCCTTGTTGACGACGCCGCTCAGCGCCATCTTCGGATCGGCGCCGCACGGGGCCGACTTCTGCGGATCGCCGCGCTCGCTCTCGACGATCCATCCCGCCGGCTCCAGCATCTTGAAGTGCGCGTCGACCGACACCGGCCGGGCCGCGAAGACGGTGGCGCCGGCGACGGCGAGGGACAGCAGGCGGGGCGTGAGTCTCATTCCGGGCCTCCTTGGGCGGTGACGCGGACGCGATGATACGCCAACCGATTGGTGGCCGCTCGACATGGCAGAATCGCCCCCTATGTCCCGGCCCTTCCGCATGTACTCCGACCTGGCCGAGTGGTGGCCGCTGCTCTCCCCCGCCTCCGAATATGAGGAGGAAGCTGCGGATCTGCTGCCGGCGCTGCTCGGCACCTCCGGCGCGCCGCCGCAGACGCTGCTCGAGCTGGGCGCCGGCGGCGGCAGCCTCGCCTGGCATCTGAAGAAGCACCTCGCGTTGACGCTGACCGATCTGTCGCCCGAGATGGTGGCGGTGAGCCGCACGGTGAATCCGGAGTGCGAGCACCTCGTCGGCGACATGCGCACCATCGACCTGGGCCGCACCTTCGACGTGGTGCTGATCCACGACGCGATCATGTACTGCACGACGCCGGCGGACGTGCGCCAGGCGCTCGCCAACGCGGCGAAGCACTGCCGCGAGGGTGGCGCGGTGATGGTGATTCCCGATAGCGTGGCCGAGACGCTCGAACCCGACACCCACACCGGCGGACACGACGCTGCCGACGGCCGCGGGCTGCGTTACATCGAGTGGTCGTGGGATCCGGATCCCGCCGATGACACGTTCGAGACGGTCTATGCGTTCGTGCTGCGGCGCGCCGACGGCACGGTCGAGTGCACGCACGAAGTGCATCGCAACGGCATCTTTCCGCGGGCGTCGTGGCTGGCGTGGCTGGCCGAGGCCGGCATCGACGCCACCGGTCGCATCGACGCCTGGGGCCGCGACGTCTTCGTGGGCCGCAAGGCCGCTACTTCGCCGGCACGTTCAGGACGGCGTTGAAGATCACGTCCCCGCTCCGACCATCATCATGCGGTCGCTGGCGGCATCGGGCTTCTGGAAGCAGGCGACGACGTCTTCGTCGGTGGCGAGCGTGTAGTCGGCGCCGGGGCGGAAGCCGAGCACCGAGTCCGGAGTGGGGCAGAGCCGTCTGGGTATGCACGGCCGGAGCACCGGCCGCCACCACCGGGGCCACCATCAACAGGAGAACTCGCACCGACCGTCTACGCATGATGCGTCGCGTCATAGCACGCGGGTTGTGGACGTCAGCGTTGCGCGTATGGCATCGATGACTGCCTGCGGCGCTTCCTCGTGCGGCCAGTGACCGGCATCGTCGACCACGGTCGAGCGCGCGTGCGGACACGCCTGTTGCCAGCGCGCGAGCATCGCTGGTGGAAACGCCGAGTCGCGCATGCCCCAGACCAGATGCACGTCGACATCCGCCAGCCGCGTTCGCCGCTGCCACAGCGCATCGAAGAACGGGCGTGAGCCCAGCAGCGACTGCGCCAGGGCGAACAGCACGTGCTCGCG
>JANNIB010000292.1:0-53867 GCA_031404695.1 Acidobacteriota bacterium | reverse complement strand
GCAGGCGCCGGCGGTCGCGGCCCACGTGGCGGCTGCCCGCACCGCCGCCGGCACGGAGTTCCTGCCCCTGTTCGACCGGCTGTGCGTGCCGCCCGCGCCGCCACCGACGGCGCCAACGGGCGCAGCCCGCACCCCGGCGCCCGCTCGACCGTCCGGCCCGCCGCCGCGGTCCACGTGGCATGCCGATCCCGTAAAGGTGTTCGACAACCTCTACTTCGTGGGCCAGACCGAATACTCCGCCTGGGCCGTCGTCACCTCGGCCGGCATCATCGTCATCGACCCGCTGTTCGACTACTCAGTCGCGGATGAAGTCGTCGGCGGCCTCGAGACGCTGGGCCTCGATCCCGCGCAGATCAAGTACGTGGTCGTGAGTCACGGCCATTCGGATCACGCCGGCGGCGCCTCGTTCCTGCAGGACCGCTACAAGGCACGGGTCGTCGTGTCGGCGGAAGACTGGGACCTCATGGACCGCACGGGCGGCTCGTGGCGCAAGCCCAGGCGCGACGTTGTGGCGAAGGATGGCCACCAGGTGACGCTCGGCGACACGACACTCACGCTGCACCAGACGCCCGGTCACACGCTGGGCACGTTCTCGACCGTCATTCCCGTGCGCGACGGCGCGGCGCGCCACACCGTGGCTTACTGGGGCGGCACCGCGTTCAACTGGCTGGCCAATCGCGCCGGGTACATCACTGCCGCGCGGCCCGACGCCTTCTGGTTCGACCAGTACATCGCCTCGGCCCGTAAGTTCCGCCGCATCGCCGCCGACGCCGGCGCCGACGTGCTGCTGTCGAATCACACCGCCTTCGACGGCTCGAAGACTAAGCTGCCGGCGATGGCGAAACGCCGGTCAGGCGATCCGCACCCGTACGTGATCGGTGCTGCCGGCGTAGCGCGCTACCTCACCGTGGCGGAGGAGTGCGCGCTGGCGGGACGGGCGCGGCTGCCGTAGGCGTGGCGCGCGGCCTCGTCGTCTGCCTCCCGCTGCACGGGCACATGGCCCCGCTGCTGCCGCTCATCCGGGAGCTGGTGGCGCAGGGCGACGACGTCACCGCCTATGGCACGGCGCCGTTCGCCGCGGCGATCGAGAGCACAGGCGCTCGTTTCCGGCCCTACCGGGCGGGCCGCCTGCAAGACCTCGCCGGGCTGCCCGACCGAACCGACGCCATCGCTTCGGTGCTGATGGGCATCGTCGGTGACGTGCTCAAAGTCGATCTGGCGGACATGCGCGACGCGCGTCCCGACTACATCGTGACCGACTCGCTCGCCCCGTGGGGGCACTGGGTGGCGCAGGTGCTGGGCGTGCCACTCGTCACGTCGATTACCACCTTTGCGGTCAACCGGCACGTGCTCGCCTTCGCCGCCTCACACGGCGTGCGGCCCAAACGCCTCCGGCTGCTCGTGTCGAAGCTGGCACACGTCACGAACGCCCTGCTGCAACGCCGACGGCTGTCGCGTCGTTACCGCGTGCCCGGCCTCGGCGTGTTCGCCACGGTGTTCGGCCATTCGGCGTTGAACCTCGTGCACACGTCGCGCGATTTCCAGCCGTGCGGCGAGACGTTCGATGAATCGTTCCACTTCGTCGGCCCGCCGGCCATGGATGCGGACGCGGCCCTGCGGCACCCCGCTCCGCCGCCGCCCTGGCCGCCCGGCACGAGTCCGCTCGTCTACGTGTCGCTCGGCACGCTGTTCAACGCCGATGTGGAGTTCTATCGCCACTGTATCGAGGCGTTTCACGACCAGCCGGTGCGGGTCGTCATGTCGCTCGGCTCACGCGTGCGACCCGACGAACTCGGCACGTTGCCCGGCAACGTCGTCGTCGCGGCGACGCTGCCCCAGCTCGCAGTACTGCAGCAGGCATCGGCCTTCGTGACCCACGGCGGGATGAACAGCCTGAGCGAGAGCCTGCGCCTGAGCGTGCCGATGGTGACCGTGCCGCAGATGGGCGAACAGGAGATCGTCAGTCGCCGGGTCGAGCAACTGGGAGCCGGTATCTATCTGGCCAAAGCCGTTGTATCGCCGGAGACGCTTCGTGCGTCGGTAAGGCGGCTGCTGGGCGAGACCCGGTTTCGCCAGCGTGCGGGCTCGATCGGCGAGACTTTGGTCGCCTCTGGCGGAACTGCAAGGGCCGCCAGCCTCGTGAGGGCGTTCGCTACCGCGTCACGACGATCGTGACGTTGCTGTAGGTGAAGAGCGCGCCGTCGCTCGCCACCGCGCGCAGCACGTACTCGCCTGGTTCCGAGAAGGTCACCTGCGACACCCACTTGCCGTCTTTTGGCGCCTCGGGAATGAACCACGGCGGTGACCACGGCGAGTTGCCGTAGGCGCGGGTATCGGTCCACGTCTTCATCTGGTCGGGGGTGAAGGCGGCTGCCGCCGAGTTGCCCCGATACACCATCCACGACAGCCGCAGCCCGGGTCCGCTCGACGGCACGATCGAACCAGGCGGACGGTAGAGCGCCGCCATCTGCTGGTCGGGCGTCAGCTTTCGATCGGGACGCCGTTTCGGGATGCCGTCCGGGTCGGCGGCCGTCGTCGTGAGCGGCACCGCTTCGCCCACCTTCACCGTGCGCCGGCGGGCGCCGAACACTTCGAGCGTGGGCGGGACGTTGGTGCGCAGCTCGTCGCGGAGGCTGCCGAAGTCGCCGCCCACTTCGGTGGAGATCACCTGCGGATCGATCTGATAGTCGGTCTTGAGCGACGCATAGGCGCGCTCGGTCTTGCCGTTGGCCGTGAGCGTCCACGTCATCTCTTTGGTGCCGAACTCCTTCGGCACGCGTACGGTGAAGAGAAACGGATTACGCCGCGGATAGAAGTGCGTCGGCTGGCCCTGGTCTGGTCCGCCAGGCTCCATGGCGTTGCCCGCGCCGACCGGGATGTCGAACTCCTGCTCCCAGTTCGAGTTCATGTAGCCGAAGTACATCGTGAAGGAGCCGTCGGGATTCGGCATCCAGCCTTCGTAGGAGGGCGACAGCCCCTGGCCGCTCGAATAGGTGAAGCGCGTCTGCGCGTGGCCGGGCACGGCCAGCACCGCCGCGGCCAGCCCCGTGATCGCGGCGATGACGCTCGCCAGGCGAAATCCGCATCCGTTCACTGCTGCGCCCTCGGAGCCGCAGGCGCCGCAGTGGTCGGGAGAGGCGGTGCCCAGCACAACGGACAGCCGATGTCGTAAGTGTTGCGCGACTTCCTGCCGGCGCGCCGCGAGGCCATTTCGGCCTGGAACTGTTCCTCGGTCAGCGACACCGAGTAGCCGAGGTCGATGAACATGTTGGCCACCGATCGGCGGCCGCCGCCGGCCCAGTTCCTGGCATCCGCGAGGTTGGTGTTGGCGGCCGTGGTGTCGAGGAAGCCGATGAGATGCACGATCGTGCCCTTGGGCAGCAGCGGCGCCGCGTCGTCTTCATAGACGTACTGCTTCACCCAGTTGTGGTCGTAGCCCACGCAGTTGAGCGTCAGGATGTTGTGGCCCCACACGGCCTCGATGCACATCCGCACGCCCGGGGCGTGGAGGTGCGGCTCGAAGGCGATGATCTTCGTGTGCTCCTGCAGCACGCCGTAGGAGTGGATCTCCTGCCGCGCCTGGTTGGCCTTGACGTCGAGGTCGATGCCGTTGCCCAGCCGCAGCGGCGAGCGCTTGTAGAGCGGCTGGTAACCCTTCGGGAAGAACTTGAAGCCGAACTCGAGCTGCGCCTTGGTCTCGCGGCCGTTCGAGTGGATGTGCCCGGCCGTAAGCGCCAGCGACGAGCCGGCGGCGAGCAGGCGCCCGGCCTGCGGCGGGAAGATGTCGGCGTTCCTGCCCACTTCGTGGATCGGCCAGGAGGTGTTGGCTTCGTCGGATCCGCCTACGACCTCGCTCTCGTAGGTCATGTGGTGGAACACGTAACGGCCGCCGACGGTGCTGGTCGGGCCGCTGCGCGGAATATCGTTGATTTCGCGCACTTCCACCGCTGCCACGTAGCGGTCTTCGGTGAGGCCGGTCGGGATGTGACCCACATCCCCCCACCAGTCGGGACCGGACGCCGGGACCACCATCTCCTTCGAGCGCAGGACGAGATCCGGCGTGCCGATCGTCCACGTATCAGCTGCAGCGAGCGGCTTTGCCGGCGGCAGATCCGCGGGGTTGCCCTGCGGGGCGCCGGCGTCGGCCCAGGCAGCGATGAGGGCGATCTCTTCGGTCGTGAGCGACGGATCGCCCTTGAACCGCTGGATGCCGATGTCTTTCTCGACGAACCACGGCGGCATCACGCCGGCGCGCGGCCCCATCCCTGTGCGCCGCTTGATCGAGCGCGCCCACGGACGGACCTCTTCATAGGTGACCAGCGGCATCGGCGCCACGCCTTCCGCGGTGTGGCAGTTAAGGCAGCTGCGCTGGAAGATCGGCGCGATGTGTTTCGAGAAGGTGACGGCGCCTGCGGCCGGCGCGGGCGGCGACCCGGCAGGTGCGGTCTGCGCCGCCGCGAATTGGGCCGCCGCGAGGGCCCCGATGACGACGACCGCCGAGGCGCATCCGCGCCGCCACCGACGTGCCCGCCCGTTGCGGTTGATCATGGTGTCCATCCTTTTCCTCGATCTCGCGGAGCCTACGCCGAATCGCCGGCTCCGTCAACGCGCCGCCCCGGCGTTCGCGCGCACGTCGACGAGACCCTGGGGCGGGCGGCGCCAATCCGTGCGAGGATGGGCCGCGCGGATCATTTCCGACAGGGAGTCCATCCCATGCATGTTCACCTCGGATGGTTGGCGGCATCGGTGCCGCTCGTTGCCATGGCGCTCGGCGGTAGTGCGTCAGTGAGGGCGCAGCCCCCGGCGAAACCCGTCACCAGCCGGCCGTGGACGGCGCCCCGAATGCCGGATGGCCGGCCCGATTTGCAGGGCATCTGGACCAACGCCACGCTGACGCCGCTCGAGCGGCCGCCCGCCCTGTCCAACCGACCGTTTCTCACCGAGCAGGAGGCCGCCGCGCTCGAAGCCCGGGCCGCCGGGCGCCAGGCCGCGGCCGACGAGCCGACAGCGAGACAACAGGCCCTGTCCGGGGGTGACATCGGCAGTTACAACCAGTTCTGGTTCGACTCGGGCTCGACGATCCTGCCGACCAGGCAAACCTCGCTCGTGGTCGATCCACCCGACGGTCGGGTCCCGGTCCGTCCCGAAGCCGAGGCCCGGCGCGACGCGGCGCTGAAGCGCAGCACCGAGCACCCCGAGTTCATGAGCGTGTGGGACCGGTGCATCTCGCGCGGCGTGCCGGGGTGGATCATTCCGGCCGGCTACAACAACGCCTACCAGATCGTCCAGGCGCCCGGCTACGTCGTGATTCATGCCGAGATGATTCACGACGCGCGGATCATCCCGACCGATGGCCGCCCGGCCCTGCCCTCGACGTTGCGCTTGCTGGAGGGCGATTCGCGCGGACGATGGGACGGCGACACACTGGTGGTCGAGACCACCAACTTCAGCGACCACAACTGGATTGCGACCAGTGCGGCGTCGGGCCGGATCAAGGGCATCCCGCAGAGCACGGCCCTGACGATCGTCGAGCGCTTCACGAGAACGGCTCCCGACCGGATCGATTACGAAGCGCGAATCGAGGATCCGGCAACCTTCACGCGCCCGTGGTCGCTGGCCTTCCCGCTGACCAGAGATGACGGCTACCGCATCTACGAATACGCGTGCCACGAAGGCAACCGGGCCATCGAGGGCGTCCTCAGCGGCGCCCGCTACCAGGAACGCACGCCCGGCGGGCGGAAGCGGTAAGGGCCTCAGATGACTCTCCCCCGTTTTTCATCCCTCGATTGCCGCAGTGGTCGTCGCCTGCGGTGCGGTCGCCATCACCGTTGCGTTCGAGGCCCCGCCTACGACGCTGACATCGGGGCGCGCCGTGTCTGCCGTGGCCAGCGGCGTCGTGACGTTCTCGGACCTGATCGCGCAGGACTTGCGGCGGCCCCGGATCGTCGTTGAACGAGTCAGCCGGCGCCGGTCAGCCGACCCAGACGCGCGAGAGAACCCGTCGGTCGACGCAGGTTTTGACCACGGAAGCCCGGTCGACAGACCTTCGGCGTTCGACCGCCCGGCCGCTCCGTCCACGGGATCGTCCCCGGTGCCCGCGGCCACGTTCGGCGCGGTGCAGGGCAGTTCCACAGTGCCTCCCGATTCGACAGGCGCCGTGGGGCCGGCACAGGTGCTGACCGTCACCAACCACGGACTTCAGGCGCACACCAAGACCGGCGCCTTCCTCGGCGCCGTCTCGACCTGGACGTTCTGGGGGATGTTCAACCCTGCCTTCCCGTTCGATCCCCGCGTAATCTACGACCCGGTGCAGCAGCGGTTCGTCGTCATCGCCCTCGACTACAGGTCCTCCGGCCAGGTGATCTACGACTCGTCGATCTACGTCGCGGTGTCGCACACCGGCGACCTGCTGGGAGGATGGACGCTGCGGAAGTACCTCGCAGGCGACACGGTACATCCGAACTTTGTCGCCGACTTTCCGATGGTCGGCTTGAGCCAGAATTTTCTGGCAGTCACCGTCGTCGGGAACCGCACGTTCGTCTTCAGTTACCCGGCCCTTCGACAAACGCAAGGGCAGGCCCCCGTGACTGTGCTCGATGCTGCAGGGCCGGGCTACCTCAACTCGTGGGGCGCCCCGGCCGTCAGTTCGTCGCCGACGGAGGGCGGCCTGTATTTCGTCAAGTCGAATCTGGGAGCCGCGGGCGACTTCCGGCTGAACCGCCTGACGGGACCGCCGGACGCCCCGAGCTTCATCTCCGGGCCCCTCGTCGCGTTGCCGAGCCACCTGCGGCAGGTGGGCTGCGTTCCATTTAGCGGCGTCAACCAGGCACCTGAGCCAGGAACCGGCAACACCGTCATCCTTCCCCCCACCCCCGGCCACTCCGACGCGGTGTTCCGCGACGACTACCTCTGGTTCACCGAGTCTCGGCGAGTCCAGGCCACGGACTGCGGCGGGCACGCACGCGTGCTCTGGCTGAAGCTGCACAAGTCAGGCACGTTCGCCGACGGCGGCGTCATCGAAGACCCGGCCGGGAAGTGGTTCATGTATCCGACCATCGCCGTCAATCGCTACCACGACGTGCTCGTCGGGTTCACGCAGACGTCGTCCATGGAGTACGCCTCCGCCGCGTACGCGTTCCGAGAAGCGACGGATCCGGCGGGCACCATGCGGGATGCGCGCGTCTACAAGCCCGGCGAAGGGCACTTCAACCTGCCCTATGCGGGCGGAGTGGGTCGCTGGGGCGACTACAGCCACACCGTCGTCGATCCGAGTGACGACACCACGCTGTGGACGATCCAGGAGTACGCGCGGGCCCAAGTCGGCACCGGTGCAGGTTCCGGCCGATGGGGCACCAGGCGGCGTCGACGGGATCGTCCGTCCTGCTCAATTGGCTGGCGCCGAACGACGGCGGAGCGCCGACGTCGTACTCGATTGAGGGAGGGTCCGGCACAGGTCTGGCCGATCTGGCGAATGTTCCCACTGGCAGTACGGCCCTCTCGTTCGGTGCGGGCGGCGTGCCTGACGGCACCTACTTCGTGCGGGTGCGCGCGTCGAACAGCATCGGCGTCAGTCCGCCGTCGAACGAGGCGACCCTGGTCGTCGGCTGTACGGGCGCCCCTGGCCCGCCGGCAGCGCTCACGATCGTCACCAACAGCGGCGGCACCGTCGCCCTTGCGTGGCAGGCGTCGCTTGGTGGCCCGACCAGCTACGTCATCGAGGCCGGAACCGCGTCGGGGCTCGCCGACCTCGTGGCGGTCGATCTCGGGAGCAGCAACGTGTCGATGTCGGCAGGCGGCGTAGGCGCAGGCAGGTACTTCCTGCGCGTGCGCGGGCGCAATCGATGCGGCCTCGGTGCGGCGTCGAACGAGATCGTGCTGGTTGTGTCCTGAGCTCGACCATGCGAACCGATCGCGAGCACCCGCGAGACGTCGCTATCCACCGCCGGGCCCCCGCGGCGCCGGCCGAGAAGGGGTGCGCTCCTCGGGCAGCGCGAACGCCACGAGCGTCGTTCCTGACGCGATGAGCACCTGTTGCCGGCCATCCAGGCGGTAGGTCATGGCCGCCGCGCCCCAAATGGGCGAGCCGGTCTGGTAATGCCACAGGTTCCTGCCCGTCTTCGAATCGAAGGCCATGAAATTGCCCTCGTTGTCGCCGCCAAAGACCAGGCCCGACGCCGTGGACAGCACGCCGGCCATGCTCGGCGACGGATAGGCGAACTCCCACCGGCGCTCGCCCGTCGCGGCGTCGATGGCGCGCAGCGCCCCCGACGCCTTCTCGGGATCGCGCTTCACCACGCCGCCGAACGACGACTCGCCCGGCACCAGCTTCGGCGCCTGCGGCTGATAGGTGGCGCAGGTTTCCCGGGCGGTAACGAAGAAGAGGCCGCGCGCGGCGTCGAACGACGGCGGCATGAAGTTGGTACCGCCCCATTGATCGGGCACGCACGAGCCCTGCCCGTCGTTGAGCACGACGGGGCGGCCGCGGGCGTCGAGTTCCCGCGCCCACGGCGTCGCCGTGAAGGGCTTCCCGACGAGCAGCCGGCCGTTGGTGCGATCGAGCACATAGAAGAAGCCGTTGCGATTGGCCACCATCACCACCTGGCGGCGCTCGCCGCCAATGGTCAGATCGGTGAGGACCGGCACGTGGTTCGCGTCCCAGTCGTGCGTGTCGTGCGGTGTGAACTGGAAGTGCCACTTGCGGGTGCCGGTCGACGGGTCCAGCGCCAGCAGCGAGTTCGTGTAGAGGTTGTCGCCCCGGCGTTCGTCGCCGTAGTAGTCGGGATTGGGATTGCCGGTTGCCCAGTACAACGTGTCGAGCGCGGGGTCGTAGGTGCCGGTCATCCACGTGGCGCCGCCGCCGCGGGTGATCGCATCGGTGCCCGCGGGCCAGGAGTCGCTGCCGGGCTCGCCGGCCGCCGGCACCGTGTAGTGGCGCCACACGCGAGCACCGGTGCCCGGGTCGTAGGCATCGATGAAGCCGCGCGTGGCGTACTCGCCGCCCGAAATGCCCACGATCACCTTGTTGCCCACGACAAGCGGCGCCAGCGTGGCCGCGTAGCCCACCTTGTAGTCGGCCAGCACGACGTCCCACAACACGCCGCCGGTCAGCCGATCGAAGGCCAGGAGATGGGCGTCGAGCGTGACCATGAACAGCCGGTCGCCCAGCATGGCGAAGCCGCGGTTGACTGGCGCCGAAGCGCCATAGGTCAGGTCGGCGGGGAGGTCGCGCCGGTATTGCCAGAACGGCCGGCCGGTGCGGCCGTCGACCGCCCAGGCGAAGTTGTTCGGCCCGGTCACGTAGAGCACGCCGTCCCACGCGAGTGGGGTGGCCTCGAACCCGCGCCCCCGCGCCATCGTGCCGGTCTGGAAGGTCCACTGCGCGGCGAGCCGGTGGACGTTGGCGGGCGAGATGTCGGTCAGCGGACTGTGTCGCTGGCCCGTGTAGTCGCCCGAAAAGGTCACCCAGCGTTCGGCATGCGTGAGCCCGGCGAGCAGGTCGGCGGCGGTTGGACCGCTGCCACTCTGCTGTGCGAGGGCCACGGCCGCCCCGCTCAGGAGGCCCACGATGAGGGCGGGCAGTCGCGTCATTTCGAGCCTTTCAGCGTGGAGAGGAACGTTACGAGATCGTCGAGCGCGGCGTCGGGCAGGCGGTCGGGCCCGTAGTCTGGCATGAGCGACTCCGTATCGCGGGTCACGCTCGTCAGCGTGGCCTTCAGGTAGCCCTGCAGGCGCTCCTGCGTATCGAGTATCTGCACGGAGAAGGCGTCCTCGCCCTTACGAAGTCCGCGGATTCGCGCGCCGCTCGTCGTCAGGAGCGTGACCGACTGGTAGCCCGGCGTGATGCCCGCACTGGCCCGGCGGATCGCCGTGCGCAGCGCGTCGACAGACCGGGTCACCCCGATGCGGGTGAGCTCCGGACCGAGGCGCCCGCCGCGCGGGCCGACGCGGTGACAGCCGCCGCAGCTGCGCCAGAACGTGACCTCGCCCGGCGCCGCCGTGCCGCGGGCCGTGTCACGGCCGTCGGTTGTGCCGAGCCCCTTCAGATAGCCGACGAGTGCCCGTACGTCGGCATCCGGGGCGGTCGAGGCCGGCATGATGCTTCCAGGCACCCCCTGCCGGATGACCTGGAACACTCGCTCGTCGGTGGCGCCGGCGCCCCAGAGGCGGGTGAGGTCGGGCCCGCGCACGCCCGTGGCATCGGCCCCATGGCAATCGGCGCACCGCGCCGCGTAGAGGACGGCGCCGTCAGGAGTGGTGGACCCGCCACGAGTGGTAGGCCCCTGGCTCCATGCCACGAGCACCGCGGAGCAGGCAGCCGCGGCCACGGCGCGCATGATCCGGAACATGCGCGCGAGTATACTGCCGGCGCTACAGTCGTCCGCGGCTCGCCGGGCTCTCCGTCGAATCCGCGTCAGCACCAGCATCTGGCAGGAGGCCATCATGCGCGAGATGTCGAGTACGCGGTCGCGGGTCACGGTCCTCGGTTCGGTGGTCGTCGTCGCGGTCGTGATGGGGGCTCTCGGGCACGGCCTGGGCGTGACCACCTCCGCCCAGCCAGCGCCGCAGAGCAACTTCATGGGCGGCAATCCCACGCAGATGGACGCCAAAGCCATCCGCACTCTCCGCTTGCGCTTCCCGGCGGGCAGCCGGTCCAACTGGCACAGCCACTCCAATGGCCAGCTGCTCATGGCCGAATCGGGCAAGGGGCGCACCCAGGACCGCGGTGGTCCGCTCATGGAGGTCTCGCCGGAGCGGCCCTGGTTCACGAAGGCGGGCGTGGAGCACTGGCACGGCGCGGCGCCGGATCAGGACATCGTGCAGTTGACCATCTACGAGGGCGAAGTGAAGTGGCTCGAGCCGGTGACTGATGCCGTCTACAAGGCTGCCCCCGGCAGGAAATAGGAGGCGCTCATGGTGAGTCTGACGTCGCTGTGGCTACCGGTCGTCGTCTCGGCCGTGCTCGTGTTCGTCGCCAGCTCCGTGATTCACATGGCGCTCGGCTATCACAACACCGACTACAGCAAGCTGCCGAAGGAGGACGACATCCTCGCGGCGCTTGGCCCGATCGGCATTCCGCCCGGCGACTATTTCCTGCCGTTTGCCGGCGGCATGGCGGGGTTCAAAGACCCGGTGTTCCAGGCGAAATGGAAGAAGGGGCCGATTGCGACCCTCACGGTGATGCCGGCCGGCGTCAACTTCATGGGCAAGCAGCTGGCGCTGTGGTTCGTCTACGCGGCGGTGGTGGCGTTCTTCGCCGGCTACGTGGCCAGCCACACCATCCCGGCGGGCGGCGACTATCTGGTCGTGTTCCGCGTCGTCGGCACGACGGCGTTCATGGGCTATGCGCTGGGCCTGTGGCAGATGACGATCTGGTATCAGCGCTCGGTGACGACCACGCTCAAGTCCACCTTCGACGGGCTGCTGTACGCGTGCCTGACGGCCGGCGCGTTCGGGTGGCTGTGGCCGGCCGCGTAGATACCATGAGGGAGACCACCATGCATGACCTTCGCACCAGCCGATCGCGATGGACGGTTCTCGGCGCCATTTCAGCCGGCGGCGCACTGCTGTGGCTCGTCGGCGTGGGCCTTGGCTCGACGACCCGGGCGCAGGAGCCCGCGAATTTTCGCGGCGGCGTGCCGGCCCAGGCCGATGCCACCGCCGTACGCTTGTCGCGCCTGCGCTTTCCCGCCGGCACCCGGTCGAACTGGCATCGCCACTCGCACGGGCAGCTCCTGATGGCCGAAAGTGGCAAGGGCCGCACCCAGAATCGCGGCGGCGTCGTGACCGAGGTAATACCGGGCCAGCCGTGGTTCACCGGACCCAACGTCGAACACTGGCACGGCGCGGCGCCCGACCAGGACTACCTCCAGCTCACGATCGGTGAGGGCACAGCCACGTGGCTGGAGCCCGTAGCCGACGACGTCTACCGGACGTCGCCTCGACCGAAGTAGCACGCGGCGTCTCGCGGCGGTGCGTATGACCCATTCGTTTTCTGAAGGAACACGACATGTGCGATGAGAACTTCGAACACGATCTCGAGACCTACGGACGCCTGCCGCACATGACGCGCCGCCAGCTTGGCGCGGCGTCGCTTGG
Source organism: Acidobacteriota bacterium (assembly GCA_031404695.1). Classification (GTDB taxonomy): domain Bacteria; phylum Acidobacteriota; class Vicinamibacteria; order Vicinamibacterales; family UBA2999; genus CADEFD01. The sequence goes on along the minus strand of JANNIB010000292.1, from coordinate 41,771 downwards.
CGCCGGCGTGATGTTCGCCCTGCCGCGCGCGGCCACCGCGCAGGCGGTCAAGGAGCAGGACGTCACCATCAAGACGCAGGACGGCGAGTGCGACGCCTACTTCGTGCACCCGGCGAGCGGTGCCAGTGCGGCCGTGATCGTGTGGCCCGACATCCTCGGGCTCCGGCCGGCGTTCCGGCAGATGGGCAAGCGCCTCGCCGAGTCGGGCTACGCGGTGCTCACCGTGAACCCGTTCTACCGCTCGGCCAAATCGCCGGTGGTGCCGGCGGGCGCGAGCTTCGCGGATCAGAAGACGCGCGACATCGTGATGCCTCTGGCGAAGAGCATCAGTAGCCCGGCCATTGCCGTCACCGACGCGAAGGCGTTCGTGGCGTGGCTCGACGCGCAGCCCGCGGTCGACAAGCGGAAGAAGATCGGCACCACCGGCTACTGCATGGGCGGGCCGATCGTGATGCGCACGGCGGCGGCGGTGCCCGACCGCATCGGCGCCGGGGCGTCGTTTCACGGCGGCGGCCTGGTGACGAAAGACCCGAGCAGCCCGCACTTGCTGGTGCCCACGATGAAGGCGAGCTTCCTGTTTGCAGTGGCCGACAACGACGACAAACGCGACCCGACGGCGAAGGACGTGTTGAAGGAGACCTACGCCAAGGCCAAGCTGCCGGCCGAGATCGAGGTCTACGCCGCCGCCCACGGCTGGTGCCCGCCCGACTCGGCGGTCTACGACGAGAAGCTGGCGGAACGCGCGTGGTCGCGTCTGCTGGTGCTGTTCAAGACCGCGCTCGCGTAGTTGTAACGGGGTCTGTCACGGTCACGAATTGTAACGGGGTCTGTCACCGTCATCATCCGGTGACCGTGACAGACCCCGTTACAATTCGTGATGGTGACAGACCCCGTTACAAACGGACAGGGATGCCGCCGGCGTGGAGGAACTGCTTCAGCTCCGCCACGCCGTGGGTGTTGAAGTGGAAGATCGAGGCCGCCAGGGCGGCATCGGCGCGGCCGGCGGTGAAGACCTCCGCGAAGTGCTCGAACGAGCCGGCGCCGCCAGACGCGATGACCGGAATCGCCACCGCATCGGACACCGCCGCGGTGAGCGTGCAGTCGAAGCCGGATTTCGTACCGTCGCGGTCCATCGATGTCAGCAGAATCTCGCCGGCGCCGCAGGCCGCGGCCTCCCGCGCCCACTCGACGACGTCACGCGCCGCCGAGGCACTGCCGCTGCGCGTATAGGCAACCCAGGCCTCGCCGTGCCGCTTGGCATCGATTGCGACCACCACCGCCTGGCTGCCGTAGCGCTCGGCCAGCCGCGTGATGAGCGAGGGATCGGCCAGCGCGGCCGAGTTGAGACTCACTTTGTCGGCCCCGGCATCGATGGCGGCGGCGGCGTCGTCTTCGCTGCGGATGCCGCCGCCCACGCACAGCGGCAGGAACAGCTCGCGCGCCACTTCGTGGATGGTATGCGCGCGCGCCTGGCGCGCTTCAAGAGTGGCGGTGACGTCGAGGATCACGACCTCGTCGATGCCTTCCACGTCGTAGCGGCGCGCCAGCGCGGCCGGATCGCCGGCCTGACGCAGCCCTTCGAACTGCACGCCCTTCACGACCTGCCCGTCGCGCACGTCGAGGCACGCGATGATGCGTTTGGCCAGCATCGCTATTGCACTCCCAGCAGCCAGTTGCGCAGCACCTGCAGGCCCACCTGTCCCGACTTCTCGGGATGGAACTGCACGCCCGACACCAGCCCGTCCTCGACCGCCGCCGTGAACTCGATGCCGTAGGCGGAGATGGCCACGGTGCCGCGCGCCAGCGGCGCCGCGTAGGAGTGCGTGAAGTAGACGTGCGAGCCGTCGGCGACGCCGGCAAAGAGCCGCGACCAGCGCGGCAGCGCCAGCGTGTTCCAGCCCACGTGCGGCACCTTCTGCCGCGCGCCGGTCGCCGGCTCGATGTCGGGCAGACGTTCGCACATCCCCTGGCACAGGCCGAAGCCCGGCACCTCGGGTGCCTCGGTGCTGCCGGCAAAGAGCCACTGCAGCCCGACGCAGATGCCGAGCAGCGGGCGGCCGGCATCGAGCCGCTCGAGAATCGCGTGGCGCCACGCCTGGTCGAGCGTGCGGGTCGAACCAAAGTGACCGACGCCCGGCACGATCACACCGCGCGCCCGGGCGAGATCCGCCGGACCCGACGGCGTGTAGACCTCCGCATGCACGCCGGCCAGCGCCTTGCGCACGGAGGTGAGGTTTCCGGCGCCGTAGTCGACAAGCGCGATCACAGCAGGCCCTTGGTGCTGGGCAGCATCTTCGCCATCCGCGCGTCTTTCGCGCACGCCACGCGCAGGGCCCGGGCGAACGCCTTGAACGACGCTTCGATCTTGTGATGATTCGAGCGGCCGTGCATCACCTTCACATGCACGTTGGCGCGCGCGGCGCTGGCGAAGCCTGCGAAGAAGTCGGTCACGAGCTCGGTCTGGAGGTCGCCTACCAGGCGCACGCGCACCTTCGTGTCCACCACCGTGTGCGGACGCCCGCCCAGGTCGATGGCGACCACCGCGAGTGTCTCGTCCATCGGCATCACGAAATAGCCGGCGCGGTTGATGCCCTTGCGGTCGCCGAGCGCCTTGTCCACGGCCTGGCCGAGCGCGATGCCGATGTCTTCCACGGTGTGATGCTGATCGACGTCGAGGTCGCCAGTGGCCTGGACCTTCAGATCGAAGGCGCTGTGGCGCGCCACCAGGTCCAGCATGTGATCGAGGAAGCGCACGCCGGTGCGGTTCTCGAAGCGGCCGCGTCCTTCGAGCGTGAGGACCACCTTGACATGCGTTTCCGCCGTCTTGCGATCGATTACCGCTGTACGCACAGGTCCTCCAGCGCCGCGATAGCCGCGCGCGTGTGTTCGACCACGCCGGCGGTGACGCGGAAGCAGCCGGCGCAGCCCGGCTCCTTGCTGCGATCGCGCACCAGCACGCCGCGGCTGATGAGGCCGCGCACCAGCTCCGGCGTGCGCGCGCCGCCATGCACCAGCACGAAGTTGGCGGCGCTCTTCCAGTGCGTCAGCCCGAGGCGGGTGAGGGCCTCGTAGAGCAGCGCCTTCGACTCGGTGGCCTGCGCCACCGCCCACGGCACGAACTCGGTGTCGGTGAGCGCGGCACGAAGCGCCGCCACGGCCACCGCGTTCAGGTTGAGGAGCGGCATCACGTAGCGGATCGGCTCGAGCAGCGCCGGCGGCGCCACCAGCACGCCGACGCGCATCCCGGCCAGGCCGTGCGCCTTCGAGAACGTGCGGCCGACGATCACGTTCGGATACTCCCGCACCAGGTGCAGCATGTGCGATCCCTGGAAGTCGTGATACGCCTCGTCGAGCAGCACCACCGCGTGGCTGGCGTGTTCGGCGATGCGCCGCACGTCGGCTTCCGCTACCGTCTGTCCGCTCGGATTGTGCGGCGTGTTGACGTGCACCAGGCGCGTGTTCGGCCCGACTGCCTTCAGCACGGCCTCGGTAGGGAACGCGAACTGGTCGTTCATCGGCAGCGCCACCGTGCGCGCGCCGAGGGCCCTGGCGTTGATCGTGTACGGCTCGAACGCGGGCAGCGCGAGAATCTGTTCGGGCTGGCCACTCAGCGTCGTCGGCGTCGCCCCGAGGGCCACGAGTGCGTCGGGGGCGCGCGGCACGAGATAGCCGATCGCCGTCAGCAGCAGGCCTTCGTCGAGCCCGTTGGTCAGCACCACCCAGTCGGGATGCACGCCCAGGTACTGCGCCGTCTCACGCACGGCCGCTTCGTAGTCGGGATAGGTCGAGACCTCGAGCGGCGTCATCGCGCGGATGGCGGCCAGCACCCGCGGTGAGCAGCCGGCGGTGTTCTCGTTCAGGTGCAGGCGCAGGCCCGGACCCAGATTGGGCATTCCCTGGATGATGCTCATCGCGTGCGTGTCCCCGTGCCTGAGAGTCGGACGTCGATCGAACGGGCGTGGCCTTCGAGCCCCTCGGCTCGTGCCAGCGTCGTCACGGTGCCGCCGATGGCGGCGAGCCCGGCCTTGGTGACGCGCTGCACCGAGACCAGCTTCACGAAATCGGAGGTGTGCAGGCCGCCGCGAACACGCGCGACGCCGGCGGTGGGCAGCGTGTGGTTCGAGCCGATGGCGTAGTCGCCGGCCACCTGTGCCGTCCACGCGCCGACGAAGATGGCGCCGGCGTTGCGGATGCGGCCGGCCCGCGCTTCGGTGTCTACCACCAGATGCTCGGACGCCGCGTCGTTGGCGAGCGCCACGGCTTCATCCATCGTCCTGGTCACGATGATGCCGCCGTGATTCCAGAGAGCGGTGGCGGCCGGGCCGGTCGCCGGCAACTGTCGCGCCACTTCCTCGGCGACCGCACGGGCGAGCGTCATCTTCGAGGTCACAAACACCGCGCGGGCGTCGGGGTCGTGCTCGGCCTGCGCGATGAGGTCGGCGGCGATCCACGACGGCGACCCGCTGTCGGCCACGATCAGGATCTCGCTCGGCCCGGCGTAGAAATCGATCGGGCAGTCGGCGGCGACCAGCGCCTTGGCGGCCGAGACCCAGCGGTTGCCAGGGCCCACGATCTTGCTCACCCGCGGCACGGTCTTCGTGCCGTAGGCCATGGCGGCGACCGCGTGCGCGCCGCCGATGCGGAATACCCGGTCCGCACCCGCCTCGACGGCCGCTGCCAGCACCACCGGATCGACCGACGGCGTGCAGACGATGACCTCCGGCACCCCGGCCACACGCGCGGGAATCGCCGTCATGAGCAGCGACGACGGCAGCGGATAGCGCCCGCCGGGCACGTAGCAGCCCACCCGCTCGAGCGGAATCACGCGCTGCTCGACGCTGACCCCCGGCGCCACCCGGATGCGCCATTCTTTCGGACGCTGCGCCGAGGCGACGTCGCGAATCGCGTCGGCGGCCTGCCTGAGCGCCGCGCGCACCTCCGCCGGCGCCTTCTTCGCGCCCGCTTCGATCTGCCTACGCGACACCTCGAGGGCACCGCTCCAGCCATCAAGCGCCTTCGCGTACGCTTTCAGCGCCTCATCGCCGCCGCTACGCACGTGCTCGACGATCGTCGCCGCCTTCTTCTCGGTGACGCGATCTCGCACAGCCGTGGGCCGCAACAGATTCGTCACCTCTTGCCGGTTGGTCGATTTGACAATTTTGATCATGGATGCTCGCCTTGCTCGCGGGGGCTAGGTGCTGGGGGCTGGGGCGGGTCAATGTCACGCTGCCGAGAACTCGTCTGTTCACCCGTGTGACGCGGCACGCCCCAGCCCCCAGCACCCAGCACTCAGCCCCTAGAGAACGATCTTATTGAGCGGATATTCGACGATGCCCTGGCCTCCCGCCGCCTTGAGCTTCGGGATGAGCGTGCGCACGGTCTTCTCTTCGATGATGGTGTTGACGGCGACCCAGTCGGGGTCGGAGAGCGCCGAAACGGTCGGGCGCTGCAGCGCCGGGAGCTGCGCGACCACGTTGTCGAGATCGACGCGCTTCACGTTCAGCATCAGGCCGACGCGGCTCTGCGCTTCGATGGCGGCCTTGAGCAGCAGCGCGATGGTCTCGAGCTTCTCGCGCTTCCAGTCATCGGTCATCGCCTTCGGGTTGGCGACCAGCTGGGTGTTGCTTTCCATCAGCGTGTCGACGATGCGCAGGCGGTTGGCGCGCAGGGTCGAGCCGGTTTCAGTGGCTTCGACGATGGCATCGGCGAGCACCGGCGGCTTCACCTCGGTCGCGCCCCACGAGAACTCGACGTCCACCGTGGCGCCGCGGGCCTCGAACCACGCCCGCGTCACCCGCACCAGTTCGGTGGCGATGCGCTTGCCGTCGAGATCTTTGGCCGAGGTCACCGGCGAGTCCTCGGGCACCGCCAGCACCCACTTCACCTTGCCGAAGCTCTGCTTCGAGTAGACCAGATCGCACACCGGCACCAGCCGTGTCTCCTCGGGATGGCCGATGGCATGCTCCTCGATCCAGTCCACGCCGGTCAGGCCGGCATCGAGCACGCCGTCGCTGACGTAGCGCGCCATCTCCTGTGCGCGGATGAGCATGCACTCGATCTCGGGATCGTCGATCGACGGGAAATAGGAGCGCGAGCTCACGTGGATGTCGAAACCGGCGCGCTTGAAGAGCGCCACCGTGGCGTCCTGAAGGGACCCCTTCGGTATCCCGAGCTTCAGCTTGCTCATCGCGCCGCCTCCGTCCAGTCCGTTTCGATCGTGTTGAAGCAGGTGCGGGCGCCGGTGTGGCAGACGTTGCCGTCGCCTTCACGCGCCGCCTTCACGAGCACCGTGTCGTCGTCGCAGTCGATGAGGATCTGGCGCACGGCCAGGCGATTGCCCGACGTCTCGCCCTTGGTCCACAGCGTGTTGCGGGTGCGGCTGTAGAACGTCACGTAGCCGAGGCGCCTGGTGATGGCCCAGGCTTCTTCGTTCATGAAGCCCACCATCAGCACCTCGCCACTCTCGTGGTCCTGCACCACGGCGGGCACCAGCCCGTCCAGTTTCGTGAAGTCCAGTGTCATCGGTCGTTCCTTGGTCTTTGGTTGTCGCTCGAATGAACGGGCCGGAAGCCGCGCGGGGCGCAAAACAAAAAACCCCGCCGGATTCCGGCGGGGCTGCTCAGCTTCGACTGTGAAGGCTGATTCGTGAAGGCGTTGCTACACGTGCAGTCCGGCCGGCCCGGGGGCGGCATGGTGATGGACATGATGCACGTGGCGGTGGATGAACACGACGGCCACAGCGTAGCCCAACTGGCGGCCGGTGCGCAAACGGCCGTCGCCGGCTGGCGTTACACTCCGCGGATGGCCCGCCTCAAGCCGACACCCCGGTCGAGACCACGCCGCCTCGCCGCCAACCGCGCCGTCCGTTTGATTGCCGCGTGTCTCGCGGTGGCTGGCATTTCCGGACTGCGCGCCCAGTCCCGCGCCCTCCCCATCAGCGCGATCCAGGGGGACGGAGCCCGCTCCCGCTACGAGGGCGCAACCGTGACGACCACCGGCGTAGTGACAGGACGAAAGTCGAACGGCGTCTTCATCCAGACGCCGCCGGGCGCCGACGACGGTAATCAGTCCACGTCGGAAGGGCTGTTCGTCTTCACCGCCACGGCCCCGGCGGCCACCATCACGCCGGGCACCCTGGTGGAGGTGTCGGGCACGGTCATTGAGTTCGTGCCGGCCGCCGATCCGTCGAGCCCGCCGCTCACTGAGCTCAGCGCGCCAACGTTCTCCGTGCGTGGTGCGGGCCTGTCGTTGCCCGCCCCGGTCGAGATCGGATCGGACTCAGGGGCACCTTCGCCGTCCGATCTGCACCCGCTCGAACGGCTCGAAGGTATGCGCGTGCTCGTGTCGTCGCTGACTACGGTCAGTGCCACGCTTGGTTCCGTGAACGAGGCAAACGCCACAGGGTCGTCGAACGGCGTGTTCTATGGCGTGGTCACCGGCGCGCCACGACCGTTTCGTCGACCTGGAGTCGCCGCCGGCGACCCCCTGCCAGCCGAGGCGCCCTGCTGCGTGCCGCGCTTCACGCCGTCCGCCGCCCTGCTGCGCGTCGACAGCGACGGACAGCCGGGAGCCACGGCTCTCAATCTCGCCACCGATGCTCGCGTCCAGCAACTCGTCGGCCCGCTCGATTTCGGCTTCCGCGCCTACACGATCCTGCCCGACCCGGCGGCCCCGCCCCAGGTCCAGCCGGCGCTCGACCCGCCGCTCGTCCGTGAGACCGCCGCCGAGGAGTACGCCGTGGCGTCGTTCAACCTGCAGCGCTTCTTCGACACCACCGACGACCCCGGCGTGGGTGATGTGGTGCTCACCGGGGCGGCCTACGAGACACGGCTCAGGAAGGCCTCGCTCTACATCCGCCGGCTGATGCGTCTGCCGCACATCATCGGCGTGCAGGAAGTGGAGAACCTGGCGACGCTGCAGGCGCTGGCCGCCCGCCTCAACCGCGACGCCCGGGAGGCGCGCGAACTCAAGACACGCTACCAGGCGTACCTCCAAGAAGGCAGCGACCCTGGGGGCATCGATGTCGGCCTGCTGGTCGATCATGCGCGCGTCGAGGTGTTGCAGGTGGTGCAGGAAGGACGCGGCGAGCTGTTCCGGGCGCCCAGCGGGCAGCTCGAGCTCGTGCACGATCGTCCGCCGCTCATCCTGCAGGCGCGCGTCACCTGGCCGGCCCCCGCTGCACGCCCACTGACCGTCGTGGTGGTGCACATGCGATCGCTCATCGACATCGACTCGCCAACCAGCGGCGCCCGCGTCAGGGCCAAGCGCGCCGCACAGGCCGAGTCACTGGCCCTCATGGTCGATCGCCGCCTGGGGTCCGATCCGGCGGCGCCGCTTCTCGTCATCGGCGATCTCAACGCATTCGAGTTCAGCGACGGCTACGTGGATGTGGTTGGCACCGTCCGCGGCGCGCCGGCACCTCGCGACCAGGTGGTGCAGCCCACGCGCGACCTCCTGACGCCCGACTTGATCAATCTGGTGGACGGTCTGCCGGGAACCGACCGCTACTCCTATGTCTTCGACGGCGTCGCGCAGACGCTCGACCACATGCTGGTTTCGACCGGGCTGCTCGATTCGGTCGCAGCGTTCGGACACGTACGCGGCAACGCCGACGCACCCGAGATCTGGCGATCGGACATCACGCGGCCCGAGCGGATCTCCGATCACGACCCCGCCCTCGTCTACCTGCGCATACGGTAGTCCGACCATGGCCCTGGTCTGGCGCCGGTCGGTGTAGCATGCAGCCTGCAATGACGCCCGGATCTTCCCGTCTGGCCGCATCGTGTCCGTGCGATGCATCGGCACCCGAGCGCCGGTCGTTCGTCAAGGGGCTGGCTGCCGCGGTGCTGACGTGGCTGGTGCCGAGGACGTCGACCGCGCAGGAGGCCAGAACCTCCCGGCCCGTCGCCGGGGATCTCATCGTCCGCCACGGCGATGCCGGCGCCACGCCGCTCACGCCTGCGGATGTGGCCGCCGGTGCCACGCCGACGATTGCCTGGCCGATGTCGGCTGACGACAAGGTGGTGCGGAACGGCTCGCGGCTCAATCGGCTGGTGATCGTCCGGCTCGACGCGGCGGCCCTCGCTAATCGTACGCGCCAGCGTGCGGCCGACGGCATCGTCGCCTACTCCGCCATCTGCACACACACGGGATGCGAAGTGGGCGCCTTCCTCCCCGAGGAGCAGGCGCTCTACTGCGAATGCCATCAATCCAGGTTCGATCCGCGCGACGAGGCGAAGGTCACCGATGGCCCGGCGCCGCGCAACCTGCCGGCGCTGCCGCTGCAGGTGGTGGATGGACGGCTCGTCGTGGCCGGGCCATTCAGCACCCGGCCCGGATTCGAGCAGGGATAACACCACGCGGCCGCAGCCGCGACTGAGGGAGGAACGGCATGCGCGCGACGAGGTTCGTTCTCGCGGTCACGGGCACGGCGGCACTCACGCTGAGTGCCGTGGTCGTGGCGCAGCGGCCGGCGCCACCGCCGCCCCCAGCACCGCCCGTGCCGATGCCGGCCATTCTCAAGGCGTATCCACCGGTGACGGCGGCGCGCCTGGCGACGCCCGCGGACGACGAGTGGCTGATGATCCGCCGCACCTACGACGGCTGGGGCTACAGTCCGCTCGCCCAGATCACCACCGCCAACGTCGCCCGCCTGCAGCCAGTGTGGATCGCGTCCACCGGCGCCACCAACGGCCACGAAGCACCGGCGCTCGTGAACGGCGGCGTGATGATCGTCTCGACTCCCGGCAATCAGGTGATCGCGCTCGACGCCAAGTCGGGCACCGTGCTGTGGCGCTATCGCCGCCCGATTCCCGAAGACGCGGTGGTGATGCATCCCACTTCGCGCGGGGTGGCGCTCTACGGTGACAAGGTCTACCTTCCGGCCAACGAAGGCGTGCTGGTGGCGCTCGATGCGCGCACGGGCAAGGAAGTGTGGACGGCCAACGTCGGCGAGAACCAGAGCGGCTACTACATGACCCTCGCCCCGCTGGTGGCCGAAGGCGTCGTGATGATCGGCGCTTCCGGCGGCGAGTTCGGCATCCGCGGCTTCGTCGCCGCCTACGACACCGAGACCGGCAAGCCGGCCTGGAAGACCTACATGGTGCCGGCGCCGGGCGAGCCGGGCAGCGAGACGTGGCCGAAGGGCGACCAGTGGAAGACCGGCGGCGCGCCGGTGTGGGTGACGGGCAACTACGATCCCGAGACGCGGCTGGCCTATTGGGGCACCGGCAACGGCGGGCCGTGGATGGGCGACCAGCGGCCCGGCGACAACCTCTACACGGCCTCCACGGTGGCTGTCGACGTCCGCAGCGGCCGCATCCGCGGTCACTTCCAGTACCACCCGAACGACTCGTGGGACTGGGACGAAGTGTCGCCGCCCATTCTGGTCGACTACCGGCGTGGCGGCCGCACCGTGAAGGGCCTCGTCAACGTCGCCAGGAACGGCTACCTCTGGTTCCTCGAGCGCGGCGCCGGACCGATCGGCTTCATCCAGGGCCTGCCCTACGTGCGCCAGACCGTGTTCAAGAGTCTCGATCCGAAGACGGGACGGCCCGACGTCGATCCCGAGCGCAAACCCGCGACTGGCCGCAAGGTCGACAACGTCTGCCCGTCGCACTGGGGCGGCAAGAACTGGCCGCCGATCGCCTTCAGCCCGAAGACGCGGATGATCTACATCCCGGCCAACGAGAACCTGTGCGACTGGCTCACCGGCACCGAGGTCGAATACGAAGCGGGCGAGCGGTTCATCGGCGCGACCAGCGGCCTGCAGATCGTGCCCGGCGCCGATCACATCGGCGAGGTGCAGGCCTGGAACGTCGACACCGGGCAGCGCGTGTGGACTCACAACTACCCGACCTCGCCCACGTGGGGCTCGATGCTGGCAACCGCCGGCGGCCTGGTGTTCTCCGGCGGCACCAACGATCGCAAGCTGCATGCGTTCGATGCCGCCACCGGGAAGCTGCTGTGGGAGTTCCCGACCAACTCGGGCATCCTGGCGCCGCCGACGTCGTTTTCGATCGACGGCAAGCAGTACATCGCCGTGCAGGCGGGCTGGGGCATCGACTCGCGCGGCATGCAGAGCCGTCTCAACACGCTCACTCAGGGCGGCTATCCGGAGGTGCCTGAGGGCGGCGCCATCTGGGTCTTCGCGCTGCCATGACGAGCCGCCTGTTCCCCATCAACGTCGCCGCGTCGATCCGCCGCGCGCCACGGTGAAAGGTGCACGCATGACGATCACGAAGGGCTTCAATCGGGCGTTGCGATCCACGCTCCGCGTCGCTGCCGGTCTCGTCTGCCTCGGGACGTCCACGCCGGACGGTCTGGCCCAGGAGCCGGTCCTCACCGGGCCGGGTGCGGCGGTGTACCGCGAGCGGTGCGCCTCGTGTCACGACGCGGGCGCCGAGTCCGCGGCGGCCTCGCGCGCGCCGGCCCGGGCGACACTGGCGCGGCTGAGCCGCGACGCCATCCTCGCGGCCCTGTCGACTGGCGGATCGATGGCGCCGCTCGCCACCGGTCTCACGGCGGTTGAGAAGGCCGCGGTCGCCGCGTCCCTCTCGCGCGCCACGCCGCCCCCCGTCGACTCCGAGGCCGGCCGCTGCCGGACGCCCGCCCCGGCCACGGCCGACCCGTCGACGCTGCCGCAGTGGAACGGCTGGGGTAACGATCCATCCAACGCGCGGTTCCAGTCGACCGCAGCAGCAGGTATCACGGCCCAGTCGGTGCCGCGCCTGACGCTGGCGTGGGCATTCGGCATCCCCGGCGTGATGGCCGTGAGCGCGCAGCCGACGGTGTTTGGCGGCCGCGTGCTCTTCGGCAGCGAAGCCGGCGTCGTCTACGCACTCGATGCCACCACCGGCTGCGTCCGCTGGCAGTTCACGGCTGGCGCCGGCGTGCGTAGCGCCATCAGCGTCGGGCGGCTCGACGGCACAGGGCCGGCGCGCTACGCCGCCTACTTCGGCGACTTCCGCGCGGTCGTGTACGCCGTGGACCTGGCCACCGGCCAGCAGATCTGGTCAGTGAAGGTCGACGACCACACGGCGGCGCGCATCACCGGCGCCCCGACGCTCGCCGCCGGCCGTCTGTATGTGCCCGTGTCGTCGCTCGAGGAATTGCCGGGGGCGCGGCCCGACTACCCGTGCTGCTCGTTCCGCGGCAGCGTGGTGGCCCTCGATGCCACGACGGGCCGGCAAATCTGGAAGACCTACACCATTGCCGAGGCCCCCTCGATTGTCGGGAAGAACGCGGCGGGTACGCCGCTCTGGAAACCGGGCGGGGCGGCCGTCTGGGCCGCGCCCACCGTCGACCTCGCGCGCCGGGTGCTCTACGTGGCCACGGGCAACGCGTATACCGAGCCCGCTCCGCCGACCAGCGACGCCGTCATCGCGATGTCGCTCGAGACCGGCGCCATCCAGTGGGTCTCGCAGGTGACCCCGGGCGACGCGTTCCTCGTGGGCTGCAGGCCGGGCAACGACAACTGCCCCGACGACGCGGGACCGGACTTCGACTTCGGGAACTCGCCGATCCTGCGCCGCCTGGCCGGCGGCCGCAGCGTGATCGCGATCGGCCAGAAGTCCGGCGTGGCCTACGGGATGGATCCCGACCGCAAGGGCGCCGTGATCTGGCAGTACCGCGCCGGGCAGGGCAGCGCGCTCGGCGGCATCGAATGGGGATCGGCGGCCGACGACCGGGTCATGTACGTGCCGGTCTCGGACGTCCTGCACGCCACGGCGGGCGGGCTCCACGCCATCGGCCTCGGCAGCGGCGAGCGCATCTGGCAGGCGGCGGCTCCCGCGCCCGCCTGCAAGGCCGGGATGGGCTGCTCGGCGGCGCAGTCGGCGGCGATCAGCGTCATCCCCGGCGTGGTGTTCTCCGGGGCCGTCGACGGGCATCTGCGCGCCTACGACGCCACCAACGGCCGGATTCTCTGGGACGTCGACACGGCGCGCGACTTCGAGACCGTGAACGGCGTGCCGGCCTCGGGCGGCTCGATCGATGGCCCGGGCCCGACCGTGGCCGGCGGCATGGTGTTCTCGGGATCCGGCTACGGCCGGTGGCGAGGCCGGCCCGGCAACGTGCTGCTCGCGTTCACCGTGCGCGAGTAAATCCCCGGGCTGGACGGGCCGCCAGGCGTCGTGCTGTGGCAGACTGGAGCCATGCGCACCAGAGCGATCGTCGTTGCCCTGGCTGCCGTGGCCGCGACCGGGTTCGGGCTTGCCGCTCAGGCACAGAAGCCCGCTGCCCCCGCCGCGTCCAGGGTGGTCGTCTACAAATCCCCGACTTGAGGCTGCTGCACCGCCTGGATTCAACATCTCCGGGCGGCAGGCTTCCAGGTGGAAGCCCACGACGTGACCGACCAGCGACTCAGCACCGTGGCCGCCGAGGCCGGCGTTTCCGACGACCTCCGTTCCTGCCACACGGCCAAGGTCGACGGCTACACGGTGGAGGGCCACGTGCCCGCCGCCGACATTCAGAAGATGCTCAAGGAGCGTCCGAAGATCAGCGGCATCGCCGTGCCCGGCATGCCGATGGGGTCGCCCGGCATGGAGCAGGGCGGCATGAAAGACCCGTACGACACCGTCGCCTTCACCAAGGGCGGCGCCAAAACGGTCTACGCGCGCCACCGCTGAGGGGCGCGTCGCATCCGCGTCACTGGCCGGGCCGTGCCGCGCGCACGGCCCAGCGCAGCTTCGCCGACGAGGCGCGGCGGTTGGCCCGCGTTTCCTCCATGGTGGAGCGGATGACGTCGCGCGCGACCGACGCGTAGACGCCGCTGCGCTGTCCGGCCTGGAACGCCTTCTTCACCCGCCGGTCCTCGCCGGAGTGGAAGGTGAGGATCGCCACCCGTCCTGCCGGCGCAAGACACGCCGGTAACGCGTCGAGCAGCTGTTCGAGCGCCGTGAACTCGTCGTTCACCGCGATCCGCAGCGCCTGCAGCGTGCGTCGCACCGACAGCTTCACGTCGGCCTTCGGCAAATCCGGGTGCGCGGCGGTAAGGCCCAGCCGCACCACGCGTTCGAGGGCGTGGGTCGTCGTGACCGGCTCGCGCGTGAGCAGACGGGCAATGAGGGGCGCCCGCGGCTCGTCCGCATATGACTCGAGCAGGTGGGTCAGCGCGGCCTCGTCGAGCCGCGCGACCAGCGACGCCGCGGTCTCGCCGCGCGACGGGTCCATCCGCAGGTCGAGCGGGCCCACGGTCTTGAAGTGGAATCCACGGGCCGGCGTGTCGTGCTGCATCGACGACACGCCGAGGTCGACCAGCACCAGATCCGCCGCGGCCATGGCCGCCTCCGACAGCAAACGCGGCAGATCCGCGAAGCTGCCGTGGCGGGCGATGCACGTCTCCGCCCCATGACCCGCGGCCCGCAGCCGTGCTTCGGTCGCCGGCAGTTCGAGCGGGTCGATGTCGAGGCCGAGCAGGCGCCCGCGTGGCAGGATGTGCGCGAGCAGCGCCTCGGCGTGGCCGCCACCGCCCAGCGTCGCGTCGACCACGAGGTCGCCCGGCCGCGGCTGCAGGCAGCGCAGCACCTCGCGCATCATGATCGGCCGATGGGGGCTTGTGGCCTCGACGCGCGCGAGCACGTCCCCACGAAGCGGCGAGGCGCCGGGCCGCGGCGCAGGGAAGCGCTGCCGGCGGTTCTGGCGCTGCGGCGTTGGCGTCGGCACCGTCAGGCGGGTGGCCGGATGACACGGTGCATCATGCGCGACATCCTACCCGACGTTCGGTGGCGGATCGAACACGCCTTGCGGCCGCGGGTCGACGTCCACCACGAGCGGCACACAGGCTGGACCCGAGGGCGGCCCGAGGGCAACGCCGTGCTTAGAGTGGGTAGTCAACGACCCTGCGGCGGCGTGCGTGATGCGATTTGGCGCCCCAAGGCCAGGCTCTCCGCTACGTGCGATGGCATCCGCGTTGCAGCATTCGCGAGCATTGCGTCGCTGCGGCGCCCATCACCATGCCAGTTTCCCGACGCGGCGCCGATACCGCTTCCGACGACCCCTGGGGGTTCGGTACGCCAGACGGCAAGCTGGTGGAGCTGCGGCATGAAGCTCTCCCGGATGCCACCGACGCGCTGCCGACTGACGGGCCCGACGCACCGCGCGCGAGCGTGCGCCCGTGGGCCGCGCCGCCCGTGCCGGTCGCTCCGACAACACCGTTGCCGGAGCCCCCTCGAGCGATTGCCCTGCCCCCGACGGGCACCGGGTCTCCTAACCTCGCGCGGGAGAACGGCCGGATGGCGCCGGACGGCGCCCGCGACCTGGTCGGCCCCACGCGGCTCACTTCCGAGCCCGCGGCTGACCCGAATGCCCACCTCTTCAGCCCCCGCCGGCGCACCCGCCACCTTCCCACGGCGGCCGTCGTTCTGGGAGCCATCATGATCTCCGGAGTTGCTGGCTACGTCTGGATCGCCAGCGGCGCGGGTCGCGCCCCCGCGGCGACGCCGGAGCCCGGCACCTTCGTGTTGTCGTCGCAGCCGCCAGGGGCGCAGGTGGTCGTGGACGGCGTGCCGGCCGGCACCACCCCGCTGGCCCTCCGTCTCACGCCCGGGGCTCACGAAATCGTGGCTACTGCCAACGGCACCTCCGAGCGGCTGAGTGCGGCGGTGACGGCCGGAGAGTCGGCGTCGCGGCACCTGGTGCTCGAGCCGCTCGTGCCGTCAGCGCCAGTCGGCGCCGTAGACAACGGCGGTCGGAATGGCACCGCGCAGACCTCGCCGCCCGGAAATGCCGGTGCCTCGGCCGTGGCGGCGGTGGCGCCGCCCTCCTCGGGCTTCGTCACCTTCACGGCGCCGTTCGACGTGCAGATCTACGAGGGCGGAGATCTCCTCGGAACGTCGGGCGAGCGGATGCGGGTTCGCCCCGGCACCCACACCTTCACGCTGGTGAACGACGAGCTCGGCTTCCGCCGCGATGAAACCCTGGTCGTCGGGGCCGGCCGGTCCACGCGGCGGGTCGTCGAGCAGAGCAGCGCTCCGCTCAGCATCAACGCGTTGCCGTGGGCCGAGGTGGTGATTGCGGGGCGCAGCTTCGGCGAGACGCCGCTGGCCAACATCTCGCTGCCCATCGGCACCTATCAGGTGACGCTGCGGCACCCGACGCTCGGTGAGCGCGAGGTGGGCGTGACCGTACGGCTGGGCAGGCCCAACCGCCTGGCTGTGGATCTGCGGAGATGATGGCGTGCGCCTGCGACCCGTGGCACCCATCGTCGCACTGACCCTGCTGTGCGCAGGCATCGCCTTGCAGGCGCGGACGCAGGGCACGCTCGAGTCGGCGGTGAACCTCTACGCCGCGGCCGCCTACGACGACGCTCTCGCCATGCTCGACCGGCTGCCGGCCGAGGGTCTCGACCCGGCCGCGCGCGTGTCGGCAGACCACTACCGCATGCTCTGCCTGCTGGCCCTCGGACGCACCGACGAGGCCGAACGCGTCGTCGCGTCGTTGCTCGCAGTGCATCCCACCTACCGGATCAGCGACGACGACGCGTCGCCACGCGTGCGGAAGGTGTTCCTCGACGCCCGCCGGCGGGCCCTCCCGGGCGTGGTGCGACAGCGTTACGAGCAGGCCCGGAAGCTCTACGCTGAGCGCGATTACGCTGGCGCGGCCACCGACTTCGCGGTGGTGCGCACGCTCCTCGCCGATTCCGACCTTACCGCCACCGATGCGCGGCTGGCCGATCTGGGGCAGCTCGCAGCCGGCTTCGAGGACTTGAGCCGGGCCGCTATCGCGGCCGCGGAGGCCCGCGCCATCGAGGCTAGGGCCGCGGCCGAGTCTGCAGAGAAGGCGCGCGAGGTGGAACGGGCCGAAGCGGCGCGCGCGGCGGCGGCCCCGCCCGTACCGGCCCCGCCGCCCGAGCCCGTGGACGGCATCTACGGTGCCGGGGACCGCGGCGTCGTGCCGCCGGTGGCCATCCGCCAGGAGCTTCGCCGTTGGCCCGGCCCGATGCCACCGCCCATGGCAGGCACCCCGCTGGGCGAGGTGCGGTTCGTCGTCGACGAAAGCGGCGCGGTCATCGATGCCGCGGTGGTCGTGTCGATCAGCGGCTTCTACGACATGGTGGTGATGGAGTCGGTGAAGATGTGGCGCTACCAGCCCGCCACCAAGGCCGGCCGGCCGGTGAAGTTCCGGCGCGTTGTGGCGCTACTGAGCCGCTGAGGCGGCAGCCCTACAAGCCCGCCGCAGCCGCGGAAAGCTTCGCCACCATCTCCTTGTAGAAGGTGAACTCGCTCTGCTGATCGGCGGTAGGGCGGCCCACCCAGCGGCCGGTGGCGCCCATCAGGCCCGACAGCCGCGAGGTCAGCTCGCGCGCCTGGCGCTTGATGTCGGCGTCCACCGACGGCGCCTTCTGCAGCGTGTCGCCCAGCGGCGCCCACTGGCGGATCGAGGCCGCGACCTGCATCTGAAAGTCGCTCCAGATCTTGCGGTCGGCCGGCGTCGCGTCGATGCGCGGATCGTCCTTCACGGTCACCTTCTGCTCGAGTGTCTTCCCGGCCACGGCCAGGCGCGCCGTGTAGACGCCCGGCACCACATACGGACCCGGCAGGTTGGCGCCGCGCGGCGCGTCGTCGTCATCGCCGAAGCCTCCGCGCACCGGCAGTTCCGCGTGGCGCAGGTTCCAGACCACCCGGTTCACGCCCTTCGTGCGCGTTGCGTTCAGCGTCTGCACCAGCGCGCCGGTGGCGTCGTGCACGGTCACGACCGGCGCCGCCGCCGTCGAGCCGAGCCAGTAGTCCACGATGGCGCCATTCGGCGGGTTCTCGCCGCGGAACGTCATGTCGCCGGCGTGGGCCTTGAGGTTCGTATAGCGGATCTGCTCGGCCGCTTCGATCGGGAAGAGCTGCGCATCGGTCGTCGTGGCCGCGCCCACACCCTGGAGCGCCGTGAGCGAATCGAGGATCCAGATGCCGCGCGCGTGCGTAGCCAGTACCAGGTCGTTGTCGCGGGTCTGGATGGTCAGGTCGTTGAACGGCATGGTGGGCATGTTGTTCTTCAACTCCACCCAGTGGCCGCCGCCGTCCACGGTCACGAACAGTCCAATCTCGGTGCCCAGATACAGCACGTTCGGGTTCTTGTGATCCTCGCGAATCGTCCGCGCCACGAGGTCCACCGGCAGGTCGCTCACGATCGACGTGAAGGTCTTCCCGAAGTCGGTCGACTTGAACACGTAGTTCGCGAAGTCGTTGCTGCGGTGGTTGTCGACCGTGACGTAGAGGGTGCCGTCGGCGTGCCGCGAGGCCTCGATACCGGAGAACCACGACGAGGGCGCAAGTCCGGGAAAACGCGTCTCGGCGCTCTCGAACGTCGTGCCGTCGTCCATCGAGATGCGGAACCTGCCGTCGTCGGTGCCCACGTAGAGCACGCCCTTGCGCCGCATGGATTCGGCGATCGCGGTCGTCCCCGGGTAATACGGCACTCCGTCGTCGATCGAGAGCATCGACTCGTCGCTCTTCTTGCCCATGATCGGCAGCGTCGCGCGGTCGATGCCGCTGGTCATGTCGCCCAGGTCCTGCCACGTGAGGCCGCGATCGCGCGAGCGGAACAGGTGTTTGCCGCCGGCGTAGATGGTGGCCGGGTCGTGCGGCGAGAGCAGGATCGGGGCGTCCCAGTTGGCCGGGTGCATGGCGTTGCCGAGCACCTGCTCGGGCACGCTCTTGCCCCACGTGTTCCAGTTGCGGCGATCGCCGATGGCGCCGGTCGGGTCGCCGGGGCGGATGTCCTGCGCCTGCCACGTGCGCGTGTCGTTGCGCTGCAGGCCGAGGAACTGCGAGGCCGAGAAGGTCACGCGCGGATCGCGCGGATCGGGCACGGCGAAGAAGCCGTCGCCGCCGCACAGGCGCGACCAGTGCTCGTTGAGCACGCCGCCGGCGGTCCAGTGGGCGTTCGGACCCACCCAGCAGCCGTTGTCCTGCAGGCCGCCGTAGACGTTGTAGGGATGCGCGTTGTCGACTGCCACCCGGTAGTACTGCGAGAGCGGCAGCGAGGTCACGTAGAGGAACTTGAGGCCGCGGTCGTAGCTGATGCCGATGCCGCCGTCGTCGAGCTTCACCACGTGCCTGGAGTCTCTCGGGTCGATCCAGACGAAGCGATCGTCGCCGTGGGTGGCCGTGCGCGGCGCGGTGAAGGTCTTCCCGCCATCGTCCGAGAACGAATAGGCGTTCAGCATGTAGATGCGCTGGTCGTCGTTCGGATCGACGGTCGGCTGGCTCGCGTACATCGGGCGCGGATTCCAGTTCGACATGAACGTCCACGTGCGGCCGCGGTCGTTGCTGCGATACAGCCCGGCGGCCCGGGTGATGTAGGCGGTGGAGGCGTTGTAGCGTGAGCCCTGTTCGATGCTCACGTAGACGACGTTCGGGTCCTTGCGATACACGGCGATGCCGATGCGGCCGTATTCGCCGTCGGGCAGGCCGTTGCCGGTCATCTTCGCCCACGTCGCGCCGCCGTCGGTGCTTTTCCACAACACGCTGCCGGGGCCGCCGCCGTTGAAACCGAAGGCGGTGCGCCGGCGCTGGTAGCTGGCGGCGTACAGGATCGCCGGGTCGCGCCAGTCCATCGCCACGTCGGTCACACCGGTGTCGTCGTCGACGTGCAGCGTGCGGGTCCAGGTGCGTCCGCCGTCACGCGTCACGTAGAGCCCGCGGTCGCCGCCCGGGCCCCACACCGAGCCCTGGGCCGCGACATACACTATCTCTGGGTTGGTGGGGTGGAGCTGGATGCGGCCGATGTGCCGGCTCGTTTTCAGGCCGACGTTGGTCCACGTGCGGCCGGCATCGGTGGACTTGTAGACGCCGTCCCCCCAGCTCACGCTCTGCCGGTTGGCGCGCTCGCCGGTGCCGACCCAGATGATGCTCGGCTCGGGCTGGAAGACGGCGATGTCGCCCACCGAGTGCACTGCTTCCCGTTCGAAGACCGCCGCCCACGTCACGCCGTTGTCGGTGGTGCGGAAGACGCCGCCGGTCGACGACGCGACGTACATCGTGTAGGGGTTGCTCTCGACCACGTCCATGTCGACGACTCGGCCCGACATCGTGGCGGGCCCGATGTTGCGCAGGCGCAGGCCGGCGAGGTCGGACGACTGCAGCGCCGCGGGCTGACGCGCGGGCAGCGGCACGGTGGCGAGAACCGCGAGGGCGAGGGCGGGGAACAGAATGCGTGGCTTCATTGCGGCAGGCTCCAGCGCGAACATTATGTGCAAAGGCCCCGGCCATTTCGTCTGCGTACGTCACCCCGGCCATACTGACGGGCATGGCCGTCCGCCCCCTGCTCCCACGACTTGTCCCCGCGCGCGTGCTCGTCGCGGCTGCCTGCCTGCTGATGGCGGCCCCCTCCAGCCGCGCCGGACAGCCTGCGCCGGCACCCGGTGCGCAGCCGTGTCCGAGTGACCATGTGGTCGTCATCGCGATCGACGGCTTCCGGCCGGCGATGTATCTCGAGGCGGCGAGGGAAGGCCTCGACCTTCCGCACCTGCAGGCGCTGCGCGCGTCGGGCTCGGCGGCCGACGGCGTCGAGGTGAGTCATCCGTCGATGACCTATCCCTCGCACACCTCACTGGCCACCGGCGTGCGTCCGGCGCGCCACGGCATCGTCAGCAACACGATGTTCGATCCGCCGACCGGGTCGCCGCGCTGGTACTACGAGTTCAGCGCCGTGAAGGTGCCGGCGATCCACCGACGAGGCCGGCATTCGCGCCCGCACCACCTTTGTCGTCACCGGCGACCACGGCTTCTCGCGCGTGCATGCGCTCATCCAGCCGAACGTGATTTGGCGTGAGGGCGGCTGGCTCACGACCAACGCCCGCGGCCGCGTGGAGACGTGGCAGGCGGCCTCCCATGCCACGGCGATCCGCGGTGCCGGAGTGCGCCAGGGTGTGCCATTGCCGCTGGTGCGCCAGATCGACATCGCGCCGACCATCGCGCGACTGCTGGGTTTCGAGATGCCCGACGTGGACGGGGTGCCGCTGGTGGGCCTGCTGCGGTGAACGGGCGAGCGGACGTCGTATAGTGGCCACAGCACGCCTTTCGGGAGGGTGGTCATGAGATCGATCCTGGCGATGGTCGGCGCAGTGCTGCTCCTGGTGGATGGCTCGCGGGCCGTCGCGCAGTCGCTCGCGGAGGTGGCCGCCGACGAAGCGGCACGCCGCAAGGCGATTGCCGCGCCGGCGCGGGTGCTGCGTGAGACCGACCTGCGGAACGACTATCCCGTCACGACGCCCACCGAAGTGCCCGCCTGGCCCGCCGACGCAGCCGCCGATCCGGCCGCGCCGCGCCTGCTGGTCGAGACAGCGTCGCTCCAGGGCGGTCCGCTGCCGCCGATCCCGGTGATGGCGGTGGCCGGCGGCGAGGTCTTCCTCGAAGTGGCGGTCGGCAGCAACGGGGCGGTGACCGGCGTGAAGCCGTTCCGTGACACGCCGCCGTTTACCGATGCCCTGAGCACCGCCGTGAGAGCCTGGCGTTTCGAGCCGGCCGAAGATGCGATCGTGCCGCCGCCAGGCCAGCCCGTCGACGACACCACCCGCAAGGCGGCCGCGTCGAAGGTGCTCGTCGTCGGATTGTTCCGGCCGCCGGCCCTCTTTGCGATGACGCTCGGCGAGCCGCCGAAAGACGTCGGCACGCCGGCTGCCGACGTGCCGGCGCCGGTGGGCGCCGCGACGATGCCGGAGTATCCGCTCAACGCGCTCTTCGACGGCTCGGTGCTGATGGAACTGCGCATCGGCGTCGACGGCTCGGTCATGCGCCGCCGGCTCGTGAAGTCGGCACCCGGCTTCGACGGCCCGGCGCTCACTGCCGCCGACGCGCTGTCATTCAGACCCGCCCGCGTCCGCGGCACGGCCGTGCCGTCGGTCGTCTACGTCCTGGCGGCGTTCCGACAGCCGATCACGCAGTAGGCGCCCAGCGGGCGCGGCACCTTGCCGCTTGTGTTCAGCGCGGCGTCATCGGCTTTCTCGGCAGCTTCTCCGGCCAGTTGGCCGCCTGCCACGCAAACACCGCCGCCACCGTGCCCTGCTGTTCCACGTCCGCCTTCTGCACGCGGTCGAAGGTGTCCATGTTCGAGTGGTGCGAGCGCGAGTTGTACTCGAGCCGCTCCTGGATGAACTGGAAGCCGGGCAGGCCCGCCTGATCGAACGCCGCGTGATCGGTGGCCCCGACACTGCGCGGGCTGGCCATCTTCCAGCCGAGCGCCTTGAGCGGTTCGCCCCACTTCTCGAGAATCGGCAGCGCGCCCTTGTTCGCCTGCCCCCACATCCCGCGGATGCGGCCGGTGCCGTTGTCGAGGTTGAAGTAGGCGGCGACGCTTGCGTGTTCGGGCTTCGGGCGCCGGGCGTCGGCGTCCCAGTAGTGCGCGGCCACATAGGCACGCGAGCCGAGCAGGCCCTGCTCTTCCCCGCCCCAGAGCGCGACCCGGATGGTGCGGCGCGGTTTGAGACCCAGGGCCTGGATGGCGCGCACCGCGTCCATCATCGCGGCCGTGCCGGTGGCGTTGTCGGTAGCGCCGGTGGCGTAAGGCACCCCGTCCATGTGTGCGCCCATGATGACGACCTCGTGCGCGAGATCGGTGCCGGGGATCTCGGCGATCGTGTTGATGCCGTTGGGCTCGGCGCCTTCCGGGTGGAAGGCTGTCCTGATGTCGACTTCCATCTTCACGGGAACGCCGCGCTCGATGAGGCGCACGAGCCGGTTGTAGTGCTCGACGGCGAGCGTCGCCGAGGGCACCTGGCGCGGCACCTTCGGATCGCGGCTGCCGCCGCTGGTGGGGAAGATGGTGCCGCCGTCGGTCATCTGCGTGCGCCAGGTGAGGTCACTGCCGCCGGCCGCGGTGTCGCCGTCGCTGCCGCGTTCGAGCAGCACGCCCACGCCCTCATCGACCAGGAACCTCTGCAGCGCCTGCGCGAACTGCTGCCGGGCGCGCGCGGCCTCCGCGGCGCCGGCCGGCGGTTGCACCTGCGGCAGCTGTTCCTGCGGCGTCGCGGCTTCGGTCCACCACGGGCCGTCGTCCATGCGCAGGATCACCGGGCCTTCCAGCATCCGCACCGCGCGCACCGGCTGCATGATCACGATCTTTCCGCGCAGGGTGCCGCGGTAGGCCGCAAGCTCCGCCTCGCTGGTCGCCTTCACGTGTACGACATCACTGGCGACAGGTCCGGCGGTCGACGGCGAGAAGTTGCGCGGCACGCCGATGAGCACGGCCGGCTGCGGCGCCGTCATGGCGGCGCTGAAGCGTTCGATGGTCCATCCCTGGCCGAAGGCCCAGCGCTCCTGGTGGACGTTGGCCAGGCCCCAGGCGCGGAACCGAGTCATCGCCCAGTCGCTGGCCTGCGCGAAGGCGGGCGTGCCGGTGACGCGCGGACCGTAGACCTCCGACAGCCACCACACGTGGTCGTAGGCCTTCGAGCGCACGGTGGCTTCTTCGCGCACGCGGGCGATGGTCGCGGGATCGAGCGGCGCGGAGGTCTGCGCGGACAGGGTGAGCGCCGAGAAGACGGCGGCGGTCACGACGATAGCGGGCGTGCGGGACATGCGCGGAGTGTACTGCGACTCGCGCCGAGCCTCAGAACAGCAGCTTCACGGCCACCTGCACGACCCGCGGATCGCCGGCCGAGGTGATGGTGCCAAAGGCCGCAGCGCCCAGCGTGGTGTTCGGCGCGCCGAGCGGCGTCGCGTTGGTGGCATTGAAGACTTCGCCGCGAAGTTCGAGGGCCGTCGAGCCGGCGAGCCGCACGCGTCGTGCCACGGCCAGGTCGAGGCTGCGGCAGCCAGGGCCCCGCACCGGGTTACGTGAACTCGATCCGAGCGTGAACTGCGGCGCGGCGGAAAACGCTGCCGTGTTGAACCAGCGGCTGGTCGTACGCTCGTCGGCCGGCAGTTCCGGATCGCCGACCTGATTCGGCCGCTGCGTGCCGAAACCGGCAAACGCGTTGTTGTTGGTGGTCTGGCTGATGGCGAGCGGCACGCCCGACTGGAGCGTGGCGATGCCGCTGAGCGTCCAGTCACTGGCGAGCACGCCGAGTACGCCGCGCAGCTGGCGGGCGCGGCCATCGCCGAACGGCACCTCCCACACGACCGAGGCGGTGAACGCGTGAGGGATGTCGCCGTTGGAGTAGTCGCGTTCGCGCGTGCGGTCGAAGCTGTCGGCCACCGGGAAGTTCGCCACCGGGCCGGTGAGGATCGAGGCGTCGAACACCGACGACGCGTCGTCGCGCAGCGCCGAGCGCGTGTAGTTCACGGCGTAGGTCACACCGTGGGCGAGACGCTGGCGAAGCGACACGTAGGCCCCCTGATAGAACGTCGTGCCGACGTTGTTCCGGTAGAGGCTCACCGTCGTGTACTGAGGATACGGCTTCAGCAGCTGGGCCACGGTGATGGTCGCATCGCCGAGCGACGATGAGCGCGGGATCTGACCGAAATACGGGTTCGGCACCCGCTGCAGCAACGCCGCGCCAAGGGCCAGCTGCTCGGCGCCGAGCTGATTCAGGTTGGTGTCGGGCAGGCCGACACGCGTGATCTTCGAGCCGGTGTAGGCCACTTCGAGCGAGACGTTGACCGACAGCTGCTGCTGCACGCCGACGTTCCATTGCTGGACGTAACCCGAGCCCAGGTCGCGGTCCACCGAGAAGACGCCCTGTCCCACGCCGGCGTTGGCGGTGAGCGGAATCGGCGTGACCGACGGCCCCTGCGCCAGGAGAAATGCCGGCGTCTGGTTGTCGAGCGTGCGCTGCGACACGGTCTGCAGGAAGGGGAACACCGGCGTCGTGAAGGGTGTCGTGATGCCGGCCATCTCGATCCACGTCAGTCCGAAGCCGGCGCGCGCTACGGTGGACTCGGTGAGGCGGCCAACCACGCCGAGGCGCGGCCCGAAGTTGTTCTTGTGGAGCCTGCGGGCCGCCCTCGCCACCCCGTTCACGCCGGCGAACTCCAGCTGCTGTGTCTCGAGGTTGAAGACCCCGACTTGATCGTTGACCTCGTTGGACGGGAAGTTCAACGTGTAGCGCAGGCCGGCGTTGACCGTGAGGCGGTCGCTGAGCCGCCAGTCGTCCTGCGCGAAGTACTCCTGAATGTGCGCCCGATTGCGAATCTCGTCCTGCTGCAGGTCGATTGAGAACTGCTGCACCTGGCCGAGCAGGAAGCTCGCCAGCGGCGTGCCGGTGTTGGCGGTGCCCGGCAGGTCGGTGAACAGGTTGCTGAAGGTGAACGACCCGGTAGGAGACGGCGGCTGAAGCACGTTCAGCCGCGCCCAGCGCAGATCGAATCCGGCTTTTACCGTGTGCCGGCCTTTCACCCACGTGAGCGTGTCGGCGATCTCGGTGACGCTGGTGCCGAAGTCGGTGGCGGTGTTGGCGGGCGAGCCGAGCTGCTGGTAGCCGGCGATGAGCAAGGTCGGTACCGTGTTCGGGAAGCGTGCCGTGGAGGGCAGCCCGGGCAGGCCGAGGGTGGCCGAAGCCGGTCCGCCCAGGTCCGCAGCCGCGCGTTCGACATCGCGCCGGGTGTCGCCGACGCGCACCTCGTTGAAGAGCATGGCCGTGAACGCCTTCTGGTGCGCCGAGGCGAACGACCATGCCGTCGTGTCCTGCGGGCCCAGCGTGCCGCTGGTCACGCCGCTGCCGTCCGGTAGCGGCGTCACCGGCAGGAACGACTCACGGAAGCGCGTCAGTCGCGCGAACGCCTGGTGGCCGTCGCCGAGGCGATGGTCGAGCCGCAGGCTGAACTGGTCCTCGTCCACGGTCTCGTCGGCGATGCGGCGGTAGTTGTTGGCGGTGCCGCTGCTGGTGGGCAGCGGATAGCGGTCGAGCAGGGCGCGGGCCACCGGGTCGAAGCGCGCGATGGGGATCGTGTTGCCGGCGAAGGGTTGCCGCGCCGTCGCGCCGGTGGCCGGATCGTAGATGGCCGGCACCCGTCCGCCGATGGCCTCGGTGAAGATGCCTTGCCTCTGCAGCGCCGTCGGCACCGTGGAGATGACAGCGCGGCCGATGGACTGACGCTGGCCCTGATAGTCAGCGAAGAAGAAGGTGCGGTTGCGCTTGATCGGCCCGCCGGTCACGCCGCCGAACTGCTGGCGGCGGTACTTCGGCGCCCGTCCGCCGGACGCGAAGGCATTGCGTGCGTTCAGCCCTTCGTGCCGGTAGAAGTCGAAGAGCGTGCCGGTGAACGCATTGGTGCCGGCCCTGGTCGTGAGGTTCACGACGCCGCCGTTGAAGCGGCCGAACTCGGCCGGCGGGCTGTTGCTCTCGATCCTGAACTCCTGAATCGCGTCGATGTTCGGGAAGAACGCCACCTGCCCCGGCTCGGGCTGCAGCACCGAGATGCCGTCGAATAAGTATTCGTTGGTGCGGGGCCGGCCGCCGTTGATGCGTGGCAGTGGGGCCGCGGGCGGCGGCGGCAGCGCCACGCCAGGCACGAGGCTCGCGAGCGCGATGAAGCTGCGGCCGTTGAGCGGCAGCCCGACGATGCGCGCGTTGTCCACGACGTGACCGAGGCCGGCGCTCTGCACGCGCAGCATCGACGCGTCGCCCACCACCGTCACGGCTTCGGCGGTGCCCACTTCGAGCGCGATATCCACGGTGACGGTCTCGCCGGTCGCGATGTGAACACCCTGGCGCAGGTGCTCGCGAAAGCCGGTCAGCGTGACGCGCAACTCGTAGGTCCCGGGAGACAGCCCCTGCAGCAGGTAGGCGCCGGCACCACCCGACTTCGTGGCGCGGGTGTTGCCCGTCGCGACGGCGCGCGCCGTCACGTCCGCTCCGGGCACTGCGGCCCCGGAACTGTCGCGGATGATGCCCGTGAGGGCGCCCTGTCCAATCTGCGCGCCCTCCATCGGGCTCACGCCCACCAGGGCGACCAGCGCCATCATCGCGATGCGCGTCGCTGTCGATCCCGGCATTACGCCTTCGTTCATGCGAAGGCACTCTAGATCGGTTCGATTCGACTAGCAAATCGACTCAAATCAGTCTGATACGAATTCACCGTTGCGGCTGGAGCGTCTGGCGTGCCGCAGACGACGTCCACCGACACCGCCTTCACCAGCGCGTAGACCTCGCGGCCGGGCGCCAGCGCCAGCCGCGCCACGGCGTCGCGCGTGACCTCCGCGGTGAGCTCCAGCCCGCCCACGGCCACGTGCACGAGCGCGGCATCGCGGTCGGCCGGCACGTCGAGCCGGCGCACGGTGCCGGCCAGCACGTTCTGCACGCTCAATCCTTCTGGGCGATTGGCGGCGAGCATGACGTCGCGGGCAGGAATCCGCGCCCGCACCGGCGTGCCGTCGGCGAGCGGACGATCCGCGGCCATCAGCGTGCCGCCGTCGAACGCCAGTTCGACCACGCCGCGCTCGGACAGGCGGCGCGCGACCACGGCATCGAACACCGTGCCCGGCCCCACTACGTCGTGCAGGCCCGGCAGGTCGGCACGACGCAGCAGGCCCGACACCGTGTCTGTCGCCACGGCACGTCCATGTTCGAGCAGGAGCACGTGCGAGGCCAGTCGCATCACGTCGTCGAGGTCGTGCGTCACGAGCACCGCCGGCACGTCGAGCGTGCGACGCAGCGACGCCACCTCGTCCTGCAGACGCCGCCGCACCGCCCGATCCACGGCCGAGAAGGGCTCGTCGAGCAGCAGCACCGCCGGTTCCCGCGCCAGCGCCCGCGCCAGCGCCACGCGTTGCCGTTCGCCGCCGGAGAGCTCGTGCGGACGCCGCGCCGCCTTGCCGTCGAGGTGCACCTGCGCCAGGCAGGCGAGCGCGCGGGCGTGACGTTCGGCGCGCGGCTTGTCGGTGAGCGCCGCCTCGACGTTGCCGGCCGCCGTCAGATGCGGGAAGAGCGCGTACTCCTGGAACACGAAGCCCACATGGCGCAGGTGCGGCGGGACGAACGTGCCGGCAGCGGTGTCGGTCCAGGTCTCGCCGCCCGCGCGGACGACGGCGTGGGCCGGCGCGTAGAGGCCCGCGATGGCGCGCAGCACGGTGGTTTTGCCGCTGCCCGAGGGGCCGAAGATGACCAGCGTGTCGCCCGGACCGCAGTCGAGGGTGACGTCGAGCGGAATCGGGCCGTCCTGCCGGACGGTGACGTGCAGGCGCCGACTACCCACGCCGACGCACCAGCCGTTGCGACAGGGAGGTCGTGGCCACGAGTGTGGTCACCGCCACCGCCAGCAGCGTCGCCGCCATGATCCCGGCGCTGCGATCGTCGAAGGCCTGCATGCGGTCGTAGATGGCGACGCTCAGCGTCCGGGTCTCGCCAGGCAGGTTGCCGCCCACCATCAGCACCACGCCGAACTCGCCAAGCGTGTGCGCGAAGGTGAGGATCATCGCGGTGAGAATGCCCGGCCATGCCAGCGGCGCCTCGATGCGCAGGAAGCGCTGCCACGGCGACAGCCCGCAACAGGCGGCGGCTTCGCGGATGCTCCCTGGAATGGCTTCGAAGGCCCGCTGGATGGGCTGCACGACAAACGGCAGGTTGATGATGATCGACGCCAGCACCAGCCCGGGGAACGAAAACGCCAGCGAGTGGCCGGCGATTCGCTCGAAGAACGCGCCCGGCGCCGATCGCGGACTGAAGGCCACCAGCAGATAGAAGCCCAGCACCGTGGGCGGCAGCAGCAGTGGCACGGCGACCAGTGACTCCGCGAGGGCTTTGCCGCGAAAGTCATGGGTGGCGAGGTAGTGCGCGGCCCACACCCCGACCGGCACCAGGAGCGCGACAGTCCACACGCCGAGGAGCAGGGAAACGCGTAGGGCCGGCCAGTCCACGGTGGCGACTCTACTTCGGAAGCGTGAAGCCGTAGCGCTCGAAGGTGGCGCGGGCGGACGGCGTCTGCAGGAAGGCGTGGAAACGCTCCACAACGGTCCCGGCACGCTTCAAGATCACCATCCGCTGACGCAGCGGCGGATGATCGCTGTCGGGGATGAGCGCATAGCTGCCGCGGCCCTGAAGATTCGGCGCCAGCGCCAGCGAGTAGGCGATGATGCCGCCCACGGCGTTGCCGGTGGTGGCGAACTGGGCGGCCTGCGAGACGTTCTCGCCGAGCACCAGGTGTGGCTGGAGTGGCGTCCAGATCCCCTGTGTGCGCAGGACGGCCTCCGCCGCGCGGCCGTACGGCGCATGCGCGGGGTTGGCGATCGCGAATCGAGGCACACCGCCGGCCCCGAGAAGCCGCGCTAGCCCGTCGAGGCCCTGCCGCGGATCGAGCGGCGACCCCGGCGGCGCGAAGAGCACGATGCGCCCGATCGCGTAGAGCGTGCCGCGGTCGCGCGTCAGGCCGGCCGTGGCCAGTGTCTCCACGAACGCCTCGTCGGCCGAGAGAAACAGCTCGAACGGCGCGCCGTCGAGCATCTGACGCGTCAACGTCCCGGACGACCCGAACACCAGTTCTACCCGCTGGCCGGACTCGCGCTCGAACTGCCGGGCGATCTCGCCCAGCGCGAAGTTGAGGTCAGACGCCGCCGCAACCACCGGTGGACGCTGCGCCAAGGCGGCGGACGTGAGAGCGGCCACCAGCGCGAGCACGCTCAGTGCGGCGCAGATCCTGCGACAAGTCTGGCCCCGCCTTGAATGGGGACAGTCCCTCGTGCAGCTCATCGCGGGCCCCAGGGATCGGCGAAGCGCGCATCGGTGAGCAGCGCGGGGTCGGTCAGGGATTCGAGAAACGCCAGCAGGTCGGCGCGCTGTCCGGTCGTGAGCCAGAAGCCGCGCACGGCTTCGTCTTTGAGCGGATTCTCGTGCCCGATGCCGCGGTTCGGGCCGGCCGCGATGGTGCGACCGCCGTCGGCGTAGTGATCGATGACCTCACCCAATGTCGCGATACTGCCGTCGTGCATGTAGGGGCCGGTCACACCGATGTTGCGCAGCGTCGGCGCCTTGAAACGGCCGACGTCGGCGGCAGCGCCGGTCTTCATGTGCAGGCCGGTGTCGGCGACCGGGTATGAGAGGCCACTCGTGAGGTTGTAGAGGCCGGTGTTGTGGAACACCGGCGGCCGGTCGCGCCGCGCGCTCATCGCGTCCGAGAAGTGCACCCCGCCGTGGCAGGTGAAACACGACAGCGGCCGGCTGTGGAAGAGCATCTCGCCACGCTTCGCCGAGTCGGATATCGCCGTCTCGTCGCGGTCGAAGTGATAGCGATCCCAGGGCGAGCGCATCGACACGATCGAGCGCTCGAAGGCCGCCAGCGCGCGGGTGACGTGCGACGGCGCCAGACGCGACGTGCCGGGGAACGCCGCCGGCACGAGCCGCGCATACGTCGCGTCGACGGCCAGGCGATCGAGCCAGCGACTGTCGCTCTCACTCAGGCCCAGTTCCACCGGGGCCGTGCCGTACATCGGCACCAGCGCCTGCGCTTCGAGCGACCTCAGCGTCGGATGCGCCCACGTCAGTGTCTCGGCGAAGACGACGTTCACGAGGCTCAGGCTGTTGCGGCTGTGCAGGCCGCCGGTCGAGCCGAGGGCCCGCGCGCGGCCATCGGTGAAGGCGCGGCCCTGTTGGTGGCAGGTCGCGCACGACTGCGTGCCGTTGGCCGACAGCCGCGTGTCGTAGAAGAGATGGCGCCCCAGCTCGACGAGCCCCGGCGACATCGGCGCGTCGGCCGGGACCCCGGGTGAGCGCACGCCTGACGGCAGCCGCCATTCCCACGTGGCCCGTGCAGGCAGCGACACGCCAGCGGTGACCACGGCCACGATGGCCACCGCGATCGCGGCTCTCGAGCGGGGACGCATCGCCGTCATCGTGGCAGCCGGACGACCTCGAGCCGGTGCAGCAGTCTGACCGATCGCGCTCCGCGCAGGTCTTTCGGCGCGACCAGACGCCACGGGCCCTGATAGGCAAACAGCGGCGTGCCGTCGATGGTGTCGGCGACGATGACGTCGCTCGGGGTGAAGGCGTTGTCGAGTTCGGCCAGGGAATAGACGGCTCGGTAGCCGTCGGCCGCGTGGGCGACGACGTAGCTGGCGACCGCATCGCCGCGCAGCGCTTCACCGACGGGGGCGCCGGCCTGCTTCAGGATCTCGCCGACGAGCACACCCTCGTAGGTGACGGTGCGGCTGTCGTCCTGCGCTTCGACCTTCGTGCGTGGCATCGCTTTGAGGTCTCTCGCCGAGAGCGTGAGCGGCGCCTTCACAGCGCCGGTCACCACCAGCGCGGTCGGTGCTGTGAACGCGGGCGCGGTCGGCGGTGGTTGCGCGCCGGCCAGCGTCGTGAAGACTGCGGCGGCCACCAGGCCGGTTACCACCGTTGGTCGTGTCATGACGGTGTCTCCAGTGTAAGGGCTCCCGAGGAGCAGCTGCATCTGTAGCGTACAGTTTCATTAAAGACAATACGACACGGTTAAGTGAGTCGATTTGATGCGAATAATGCGGCTCTGTGGGCCATCCCGCACGCGTGGGTGCCTGCCCCGGTGATACCATGCGCCCGTATGGCGAGCGATCCGATCCGGCTGCATACGGTGCGCCAGGCTGCCGAGCGCCTCGGCGTCGGCTACTCGACCCTCAAGCGGTGGGTGCTGTCGGGCGTGGTGCGGACGACGCGCACCGAAGGTGGACACCACCGCATCTCCGCTACCGAGCTCGACCGTCTGGCTGCCCGCCACGCCTCGCCGGCGCGTCGGAAGGCGGTGGCCGCCCCAGCCGACGATCTGCTCGGCGGGCTGAGTGCGCGTAATCGCCTCCGCGGCTACGTGGAGGAGGTGCGCGTCGATGGCCTGCTCGCGCAGGTGCGGTTGCGCGTGGGCAGCCAGTCGCTCACCGCCGTCATCACGGCCGATGCGCTCGGCGCCCTGAAACTGCGCCGTGGCGACGACGCCATCGCGGTCATCAAGTCAACGGAAGTGATGATTGCGACGCCGGCGGTTCCCGCCGCCACGCCCGCCCGTCGCCGGCGCTGACCGCCCGGGGCCTACGCCTGCGCGCCGATGGCATCCGGCGCGTGCCGGGCATGGAGCGGCGCCACCGGCATGCGCACCGTGAACGCGGCGCCGTGGCCTTCGCCCTCGCTGGTTGCCGCCACCGTGCCGCCGTGCAGTTCCACCAGCGCCCGCACGATCGACAGCCCCAACCCCAGGCCGCCGAACTCGCGCGACACGCTGCCGTCGGCCTGGCGGAAGCGATCGAAGACGTAGGGCAGGAACGACGGCCGAATGCCGATCCCGGTATCGCGCACGCCGAGCGTGAGCCAGTCGCCGGCGGCGCGCGCCACCACCTCGACGCTGCCCGTCGCCGTGAACTTCACGGCGTTGCCGACCAGGTTGTAGACGATCTGCTGCAGGCGATCGGGATCGGCGACGATGCGCGGCAGGTGCGGCGCCAGATCGCAGGTGAGGCGCAGCCCCTTGGACTCGGCCGCCAGGCGGAAGGTCTCGGTGGTGTTGCGCACCACCGTGCCCACATCCACATCTTCCGGGCGGAGGCGGAACTTGCCCGACACCGCCCGTGAGACGTCCACCAGGTCGTTGGTGAGCTGCGCCTGCGCCAGCGCGGTGCGGTGCACGGCGTCGATGGCCTCGCGCTGCCGCTCGGGCGACAGGCGGCCCGAGCGCAGCAGGTCGGTCCAGCCGAGCAGCGCATTCAGCGGCGTGCGCAGCTCGTGCGAGAGCGTCGCCACGAACTCGTCCTTCAGGCGGTTGGCCGACTGCGCCTCCCGGTAGAGCCGCGCGTGTTCGACCGCCATGGCGGCGCGCCGGCCCACTTCTTCGGCCAGCGTCAGATCGCGTTCGTCGAACGGCGGCCGGTCCTTGCCGCGCATCCAGCCCACCGCGCCCACCGTGGCGCCGTGCAGCGTCAGCGGCACCACCAGCCCCGAGGTGACGCTCAGCAGACGCGCGCCTTCGATCTGCGACGGCGCGGCACCGAGCGCGCGCAGCACGTCGTCGTCGATGTGGCGCAGCAGCATCGGCTGCTCGATCGCCGTCAGTGTGAGCGGCGCCGGCCCGTGCGCCGGCGGGAGCTGCGGCGGCCGCGTGTCGATCCACGCCTGCGCGGCCGCGTCGCGATGGAGCGAGCCCACCCGCGTCAGCTTGCCCTCGGGGTCCACCACGTCGAGCACCGACCAGTCAGCCATCACGGGCACCGCCAGGGTGGCGACGCGGCGCAGGGTCTCGTCGTAGTCGAGCGAGGCGCTCAGCAGCCGTGAAGCGTCGGCGATGAAGCGTTGTTCCTCGGCGCTGCGCCGCTGTTCCGAGACGTCGGTGAAGACGCCGAGCGCGCCCCGGGCTTCGCCGTGTTCGTCGAGCAGCGGCACCGCATGCGCCTGCATCATCACGACCCGGCCGTCGTTACCCACGGCGGCGAACTCCCCATCCACCACCGGCTGCCTGGTGCGCGCCGCCGTCTGCAGCGGCAGGTCGTCGGGCGTGAGCGGGGTGCCGTCGAATTTCGTCAGCCGGAAGGGCGCGCCTTCGGTGATGAGCGCGCTCAGCGACGTGTTGCCCGATCGCGCCAGGCCGAGCCTGGCCGCCAGGTTGCGATTGACGGAGATGTCGAGGCAGGCCGGATCGTTGGCCCGGGCCAGGCCCACCGGCGACACGTCGAACAGCGCATCGAACTCGTCGGCGCGCCGCTCGGCGTCGCGGGCGTGGCCCTCGGCGGCGACGCGCGCGGCGGCCAGTTCCTCGGCCCGTGCTCGCGCCGCGTCGGCGCGCTCCTCGGCGCGGGCCCGCGCGTCCTGCAGGTGGCCGGCCATGATGCTGACGCCGGCGCCGCTCAGCGCGA
The DNA here is from genome assembly GCA_031404695.1 of Acidobacteriota bacterium. Classification (GTDB taxonomy): domain Bacteria; phylum Acidobacteriota; class Vicinamibacteria; order Vicinamibacterales; family UBA2999; genus CADEFD01. The sequence continues at coordinate 8,099 of JANNIB010000292.1, read as the reverse complement.
AGAGCGCCATGCGGATGATCTCGAACGTTTCCCAGCGGCTGCGCGCTTCCTCGCGGAACACGACTTCGGCGGCGATTGCGCCGAGCAGGGTCGCCAGGAGGCCGGCGTCGCGGCCGCCGAGCATCGCCGCCAGCAGCACCGAGGGCGTGAAGAGCAGGAACGGCGCCCGATCGAGATCGAGCAGGCGGCCGAGCGCGAGGAACACCGCCGTCTCGAGCAGCACCAGCAGCGCGGCGAAGGTGTAACGCGCCAGCCGGGTCATGGCGCCACCGAGAACCCCGCCGACGCACCCACCCAGGCCAGGCCGCGGTTGTGGGCCACGCCCATCATCTGGCCACGGCCCATGCGGATGAGCGGCAACACTGCGCGCAGGCGGTCGGTCCACACGTACATGATGCGGACTTCAGCCTGTGTCGGGCCGTGCGGCGTCTCGATCACCGGCGCGAAGCGCACGCGCTCCTGCAGCAGGTAGAGATGCCGCTCGGCGGCCGGGATCGCCGCCAGCACGGCGTCGCTCGGCGCAAACACGATGCCGCCGCCGGCAAACGAGAAGAGCGGCTTCAGCACCAGCTGGTCGCGATCGGCGGGCAAAGCGTCCACCGCGTCGAGCCGCCACGTGCGCGGCACCGATGGATGCGTCAGCCACGGAATCGCCGACTTGCTGAGGCGGAAATACCACGCCGGATGCCCCACCCACTCGACGTCCAGATCGTCGCGGTAGTCAAAGGCCATCGGGTGGCCCGTGCGGTCGAGCTCGTCGGGAATGACGCGGTTGTAGATGCGCCGGATCGGCACCTCCCGGCCCTGGTGCCGGCGGTACAACCCGCGACCGCGCACGACGACGTCGCCGGGATCCACCGTCTGGATGCCCCAGAGCTGCTCGGTCACGGCGAAGTCGGGCCGCGTCTTCTGCTGTTCGGGCGCGATCTCGAGCAGTACGACCTCGGTCGGGTCGTGCGCGCCCACGAGCACCTCGCGCAGCAGCGCCAGGTAGCCGGCGTCGTCGAGCCCGCCCAGATGCGCGGCGCAGGTGGACGGCAGCTCGTGCACCTCGCGGCTCACCGTGGCGAGCAGGTGCTGAAACCCGTAGAGCGACGGGAAGGCTTGTAGTTCGACCAGGCGGGGCGTGAAGCGGCCGTCGGCCTCGCGCACCAGGCCGAAGTCCACCTGCACGCAGGTCGGCCGGACCTCCTGGCCAGGGCCGAGATAGCGGGCCGGGATGAGCGCCTCGGCGGCCACCCGCGCGTCGGCGTCGGCAAGAAACGACGTCACGAGTGCGACGCCGGTGGCCGCCATCTCCTCGAGCAGCGCCGCCGGAAAGAAGCACGGTGTTTCCGACAGCGTGAAGGCGAGCGGCACGCCGGCGCGGCCGGCCAGCCGCGCCAGCAGCGCCTCGTGACGCTCGGGCGTCCACTCACGGTTGAAGCGCGCGCGCAGCGCTGGAATCATGGACGTCCTGGATCAGGCTGCGACCCCGACGGCGTGGCGCGCCCCGGGCGTGTGTTCTGCATCGAACGTCGAGGTCACGTCCGCATTATCCACCACGGGCGGTCCGGGCCCGCCTACCCGAGGCGCTGCACCAGCCGGGCCCGCCACTGGTGCGGCCGCAGGCCGCGATACAGCCACGCCCCGGCGAAGGCCAGCCCCGGGTAGCAGAGAAGCATCAGCGGCACCGCCCGCGCTTCGCGCGGCCAGTCGCCGATGACGGCCATGAGCGCGTAGTAGAGCGGCATGTGCGCGACGAAGATGATGAGCGTCTGCGCCGACAGGAACTCGACCGCCCGCCAACGGCCGAGCATCGAGGTGCCGCGGAACATCAGCCACGTGGTCCCGGCGTAGAGCAGCGACACGCCCACCGACGACACCATCGGCGCCGCCGATCCGGCCGCCGGTAGCGCCCGGAAGGGGAAGCCGTAGTCGAAGGGCGAGACCAGCCCCAGGGCCAGCGGCACCAGCACCGCGACGATGGCCGCGGCCGTGGCGCCGGCGGGATAGCGCGCATCGTCGGGCCGCCGGCCGGCGTAGACCCCGAGCAGGAACACGGTGAGCCAGTTCGACAGCGCCATGTAGGCGATGAAGCCGCCGGCAGAGGTCCAGAGCAGCGCGCGCACGATCACCTCGAGCAGCACGGCGCCGGCCAGCAGGGCCACGGTGGGACGCAGCCTCTGGCCGACGAGGACCCACAAGAGGATGACGTGGATGTACGTGCCGATGTACCAGGTCGTCGGATTGGCCGGGAAGTTGTTCAGCGCGACATTGACGCCGACGAGCAGCGGCAGGTAGTTGCTCGGCTGGCCGCCACCGCCAGTCGCCAGCGATGCGAGGGTCGAGAGCACCGCAAAGACCACGCCGACGACCACGATCTCGAACAGGCGGTTGATGAGGACGTGACGCGCCGGGCGGGTGTCGCGCGCCAGGGTGAAGCCGGTGACGAAGAGGAAGAAGGCCACCCCGAGCTGCTTCTGGTAGATGGGCGGCGTCAGCGCGTTCGAGACGCCGCCGACCACGTGGCCGAAGACGATGAGCCCCATGCCCGTCGCCTTCATCCAGTCGATGAAGGGCAGTCGCGTCACGACTGCGGCAGCGCCTGGCGCGAGGGAGACGTCGCGGCGTCGGCGGCCGGAGAGGTCGCGGGATCCGGGGCGAGCCGGCGGACGAAGCGGGCAGGATTGCCGGCCACGACGATGCCGGCCGGCACGGCGGCGGGCACCACGGCGCCGGTCGCCACCATGGCGCCGGCACCGACGTCAGCCATCACGACGGCCGCCTCGCCGATGAACGCGTGCGGGCCGAGGACGATCTGACGCAGCTTGCGCACGTCGGCGGGCGTCCACTGCCCGTCGTGGTATTCGTGGAGGTCGGTACCGCTCAGCAGGCTGGCGCGGCTGCCCACCGACGTCCCCTCGCGCAGGTGCGCCGAGCCCACCAGCGCCCACACGCCGACGTAGACACCGCGTTCGATGATGGTCTGGCGGTGGGTGACCAGCGCGCCGAAGCCGATGTGACAGTCGGCGTCGCAGCCATCGAGCGCGTAGCGATAGAAGGCGCGCCGCACGAACAGCCCGGGCAGGCCCGGCAGCAGCGCCACCGACTGCGCGCACATCCGGAACGTGCTCTCGTGGCCGGGCAGCAGGTATTTCTCGAGCACGCTGAGCGCGCCCAAGGGCATCGCCAGCACCAGCGACACCGCGTCCACGACCGTCTTGAGCGCCCGCCGAACCGTGTGGGTTTGAGGGTGTGCCACGGCCGTCACCGCATGCGCTTGAAGCGCTCGGAGTAAAGGGGGGCGTCGGCCAGCCTGACCTTGGCGGGCACCTTGTACGACTCGAGGCGATCCTTGCAGAAGGCGCGCATGCGGCCCTTGAATTCGGTCAGCTTCTCGCCGGTGGACAGGCGCACGGTGGCGGTGACGATGTGGCCGGTCAGGGCATTGGCCTCGCCGCTGACCGATGCGTCGTCGACCCCGTCCATCGCCAGCAGCGTGCTTTCGACTTCGGCGGGGTGCACCTTGCTGCCGCCGACGTTGATGACATCACTCTTGCGGCCGAGGATGCGCAGCCACTCGCCGTCCACCTCCACGAGATCGCCGGTGTCGTAGAAACCGTCGGCCGAAAACGGGCTCGGCGCATTCAGGTAGCCCAGCATCGCCGACTCGGCGCGCACCCACAGGCGGCCGTCCACGACCTTGGTCTCGAAGCCTTCGCCGCCCACGCGCACCCACAACGAATCCTGGCCGCGGGATTCCGAGCGCAGGATGCCGATCTCGGTCGAGCCGTAGGTCTGCTGCAGCTTCAGCGCCGGGAACGTCTCGGCCACCCGCGTCAGCGTGCTGGCCGGCATCGGCTCGGTGCCGTAGGTGATGAGCTTGAGCGACGACAGGTCGTGCTGCGGGATGGCACCCGAGATCAGCAGCAGGTTGAGGAACGTGGGCGAGGTCGGCAGCAGCTCGCCGTGGTGTTCCTCGATGGCGCGGCAGACGCCGGCCGGCGAGCGGTCTTTCGGCACGATGATCGCGCCGGCGTTCGACAGCGTGTAGAGCAGTGTGTTGACGCCGCCGATGTGATCGAGCTGCAGGAACACGATGGTGCGGAAGGCGCGCTTGCGCACCTTGAACTTGCGCAGCAGACGCTCGAGGTCGTGCACGGCCGCCTTGGGCGCGCCGGTCGAGCCAGACGAGAAGAGCACCAGGCCCGGTGTGCCGCGCGCCGTCAGGATGTCGTAGATCGGATGCGCGGCCGTGCGCCCGGTGAGGGCGACCGACGGCGGGCCGGCGTCGTCGCACTTCACCCGCACCTCGACCTGCGCGGTCTCGAGGAACGACTCATGGTGGGCCCGCGCCGCCTGCGACAACGGCACGATGATGGCGCTGCGCGCGGTGAGCGCCAGGAAGGCGGCCACGGCTTCGAGGCCGTATTCCGCTTCGAGGCTGACGACCTTGCCTGCGACCGGCCCGCTGGCGTCCACGAGTGCGCCGGTGCGGGTGATGGCGGCCCGGACGTCGGCCGACGTCCAGGCGCCGTTCCTGTCGGCGATGGCGAGCCGGCCGGGATCGGCGTCGAGGGCGTCGAGCAGGAAGTCGATCATCAGCTGATGCCCCCGAGGTAGACGACCTGGCCGGTGATCATCCGGCTCTCGGGCCGGAGGAAGAACTCGACCAGGTTGTAGACGTCGTCCACCGTGGCCCAGGAGGGAATCGCCTGCAGCGCCACCAGCGCGTCGAGCTTGGCGGAGGGGACTTTGGCGATGAGGTCGGTGCGGATCGGCGACGGACCCACGGCGTTGCACGTGATGCCCATCCGGCCCACTTCCTTCGCGGTGATACGGGTGAGCGACTCGACTGCGGCCTTCGAGGCAGCGTAGATGGCTTCGCCTTCGAGGCGCAGCGGCACCGCCACCGTGGTCAGGTTGACGATGCGGGCACAGGACGACTTGCGGAGGAGGCGGATGCCCTGGTGCGTGCAGTTGAAGACGCCGAGCACATTGGTGTCGACCACCTGGCGGGCGTCGGCGGGCGGGGTGAGCGCGAGCGCGTTCATCCGCGCCACACCGGCGTTGTTGACGAGCACGTCGAGGCCGCCGGCTCTGCTCCGGATGTCGTTGCACATCTCCCGCACGGCGTCTTCGCTGGCGACGTCGGCGACGTAATGAGTGTAACGGGCGTCGGTGGTCTCGGCGGTCGAGCGCCCGCACCCGAACACGACGTCGCCGGCCGCGAGGAAACGGCTCACGAGCGCCGCCCCGATGCCGCGGCTGGCGCCGGTGACCAGGACGCGGCGGGCTGTCACGCGGGCGACGCCAGCAGCTCGTCGATGTAGGCCACCAGGGTGGGTACGCTGCGGAACGGGCTGCGCGACTGCGACATGGCACGCGAGTCGCTCAGAGAGACCTCGCGTCCGCCGTCGCGCAGCGCGTCTTCGATGTCGACCAGCAGCCCGACCAGACCGAGCGAGTCGAGGGGGCTGCCAGGACCGAACACCAGAGCGTCGGGAGCGAGCTGGAGCTGTGCGTCGGCGTCACGCGAGGCGTTCACGCCGGCCATGGCCGTGAGTACTACCTGTTGAATGTCGTCACGCGTCATCGAAGCCATCCCCGCCTGCCCGCCGGTCGACGGCGACAACTGCAGAATCGACATGATAGCGCACGATCCGGCTGCCCGACAGGGCTCCGGTGCACCGCCGGGAGGCGCTGGGACGGCGTGTGCAGCGGTTTCCGGGGCCCTCAGCGCGGCGCGCGCGTGCCGGTGAGCTGGGCGCCCTCGAGACGTTCGCCGTTGACGCTCGCCCGCAGCGGGGCGCCGTCGGCATCGAGCGTGAGTTCGGCGCCGCGCAGGCGGCCGCTCACGGCGACGTCCACCCCGCCGGTGGTGAGCGTGCCGGCCACCATCTGGAAGGCCTGGCGCAGCGTGAGCTCGCCACGGCTGGTGGCCCAGCGGCCCGCGACCGGCGCCGGCACGTAGTACAGGTGCGCCGTACACCAGCTCACGCAGCCCTCGCCAAGGGTCTCCTTCTGGTCGGGGGCCCAGTCGGGAATATCGAAGGTGTTCATCACCAGCCGCGTGCCGGGCGCCAGCGCCATGAACGTGTCGCGGAGCTTCTCCAGGTTGGCCGGCAGCAGGAAGAGCGCCATCACCGTGGCCTTCGAGATGTCGGCCGTGTACATATCGCCTTCGATGAAGCTCGCCCGCCCGGCCACACCGGCCTCGGCGGCCAAGCGGGTCGAGAGGGCCACCATGTCGGGGTTGTACTCGACGCCGATGGCCCGCGCCCCGCGCTTTGCGGCGGCGATGATGTTGCGCCCGTCGCCCGAGCCGAGATCCATGACCAGGTCGCCGGGGGTCACCTTCGCCATGTCGAGCATCAACTCGACCAGCGCCGGCGGCGTCGGCACCCACACCACGTCCTTGCCGCCTTGCCCGACCTCGGGCTCGTATGGCTTCTGCTGCGTCTGCGCCAACGCGCCGGCGCCGAGCAGCAGCACGAACGAGGTGGCGAACAGGCAGTGGCGCATCAGAGCCCCGCCTGCGTCTCTTTCGCCATGAACTGCACCACCTGGCGCAGGTCGCCGCCCGAGCGTTCGAACGCTTTGAGCTGGCGGTCGGCGCCGGTGCCGTGTTCCATGATCCAGCGGATGTTCGCGATCTCCTGGCGGCTGCCGAGCTCGCTCACCGCCTCGTCCACCAGGCCCAGATATTCCTCGAGCAGCTGGCGCTCGGGCACTTCGGTCTCGCGGCCGAAGTCGATGAGCGAGCCGGCGATGCCGTAGCGGCTGGCCCGCCACTTGTTCTCCATGATGAGCGCGCGGCTGTAGGGCCGCCACGCCTGGTTCTTCTCGAGCAGCTTCCAGAGCGTGTAGACGGTGGCCTGGATGAGCGCCGCGATGCCGAGCGTCTCGTCGACGCGCATCGGCAGGTCGCAGATGCGCACTTCGATGGTCGGGAAGAACGGATGCGGCCGCACGTCCCACCAGATCTTCTTGGCGTTGTCGATGCAGTTGGTGCGGATGAGCAGGTTGACGAAGTTCTCGTAGTCGGCCCAGCCGTTGAACGTGTCGGGGATGTTGGTGCGCGGAAACTTGTCGAAGACCTTGCAGCGGTACGACTTGAGGCCGGTGTTCATGCCGAGCCAGAAGGGCGAGTTGGCCGACAGCGCCAGCAGGTGCGGCAGGAAGTAGCGGATCTGGTTCATCAGGTGGATGATCGTTTCGCGATCTTCCACGCCGATGTGCACGTGCAGCCCGAAGATGAGGTTCGAGCGCGCCACCAGCTGCATGTCTTCGACCACCTGCAGGTAGCGCTCGTCGGGCGAGATGTCCTGCACCCGCCAGTCGGCGAAGGGGTGGGTGGCGCCGGCCACCAGCTCGAGGCCGTTCTGGTGGGCGAGCGTCACCATCTGCCGCCGCAGCGTCACCAGGTCTTCACGCGCCTCGGCCATGTTGCGGCACACGCCGGTGCCCACCTCCACCACCGCCTGATGCATCTCCGACTTGACCTTCTCCTTCATCACCCGCTTGCCCTGTGCCATCAGCTCGGTCTGGATGTGCGAGCGCAGGTCGAAGGTGAGCGGGTCGACCGTCTGATACTCCTCCTCGATGCCGATCGAGAACGAGGGCGGCTTCATGGCCGGCCCTTGAGCATCGGCGCCCAGCGCAGGTCGAGCGGCACGGCCTTCTCTTGCGCCTTCTTCACCGCGAAGTTGGCCACCGCTTCGACGATCCAGGCGAAGTTTTCGGGGCCGACCGAATGCGGGTCGGCATCGGGGGCGGGATTCATGAGGTCGATGGCGTAGGGCACGCCGTCTTCCACCGCGAACTCCACGGTGTTGAGGTCGTAGCCGAGCGCGCGGCAGAGCGTGAGCGCGTCTTTCGCCACGCGCTCGATCAGGCCCTTGGGATACGCCGGCGGGTTCTGCACGTAACGCTCGTGGAACGGCGCGCGCGGGTCGTAGGCCATCACGTGCACCTGTTCCTGGCCCACCACGTAGCAGCGGAAGTACTCGGTGAAGTTCACCGCCTTCTGCAGCGTCATGCACAGCGTGCGCGTCTGATCGTAGGACTGGAAGAACTCCTCGCGCGACTTCACCTGGAAGACGTCGCGCCAGCCG